>JAAYKD010000005.1 GCA_012522585.1 Bacillota bacterium
AACCATAGAAGTGCGAAGAAAAATTCACGGGCGGGGAAGGGTATTAGTAGAACCGGGTCAAACAGTGAATTTTTTCGATACGATTGCAATTATCGAATACTTACCGGGCAGATTAGTGCGTTGTGATGTTTCATTTGAGTTGGGATGCGAACCGCAAAATGTTAGCCAATATATTTCGCATAAGCCGGGTCAATGGATTGAACAGGGAACAGAATTAGTAAATTATAATAGATTTTTTACCAAAAGAGTGGCACTAAGCCCAATTTCGGGGTTTTACGTTTTTGCATCAAAAGTTTTAGGTTATATCTTCATACGCGAGCCCTTGTTGTTAGATAAAGATAGGCTAAAAACAAATATGAAAAAATCTTTCGAAGAGTTAGAATCGAATAAAAACTCGAAGACACCAACGGAAGAAGCAACAACAATCAACTATGGCACTCTATTTTACGATAATTTCTTGGAACAAGCCCAAAATAACGCTGTGGGAAAACTTGGAACCGCGGAGGAAAATTTGGGTGTAGGTCAACTTAAAGCCGGTTTTACGGGAGTAATAAGCTCTATTGAGCCGGATAAAGAAATCGTCATATCTTCCGAAGGTTACCGATTTTTGGGTATGCTGGGCTATGGACAGCAAAATTTTGGTAAGTTAGTTTTTTTGGAATCTCTAGATGACGAATTGCACGAGACGGAGGTACCTAAAGACCTAAGGGGGGCTATTGCCGTTATTCGAGGCTGGCCATCTTTAAAAGCTTTACAAAAAATTGAGCAAGTTGGTGCACTAGGGCTAGTAACCGGTAGTATCCCTCTGGAAGTACTAAGAAACTTTTGCCCCCAAGAACCTTTGCTTAATTTAGGTCATCAAATGCCGATTTCTATGACAATAATTATGATGCAAAAATTTGGCGAAGTTATGACAAAAGAGCAATATACCAAACTTAAATTCTTAGCAGGAAAATGGTGCCTTGTTGATGGGAATACACAATTGAGAGCAGGCTGTAAAAGACCTGAGGTTTTAGTTCCCATTTATTCGGAGGTGGCCCATGAAGTATAATAGTTTATATGATGAAATAGAAAGAATTAGCGATGCTCTACTGCTTAGTTGGAAACCCGTCTTAAACAATTTGCGTATCAGTCAATTTAAAGATATTAGTGATGCAGCATTTTGTGGTGTTGTAGCTTTCATGGGAATTCATCTTTCTCTTTGGCCGCAATGGCTCAATATCTGGAAAGAACAGATCGATGAAGAAGAACGCTCTTTTGATATAGTTGAAGAAATATCGTTAGAACGACCTTGGCTATGCCTAAACCTAGCCTATGGTAAGAATACTCTTTTGTCTCATGTTCAAACTGAAGGAGTTTCTATAAATCGGGCTCATATTAATATGTTCTTGAAACCAAATATTTCGCATATGTTTCGTTCTCTTAATGAACAAGGCATAATGATTTCATATGAATTGGCTGTGAACGATTTAATTCTTATGGGGTATACCGATTATGACAATGCATCCTTTATTGTCAAGCCCAATGATGCTTTGCCGGAAATATCAAAATTCGAAAAAAAGCAGAACCCATCAACAAAGAAGATACCTATTGTTTCTTTGAACCTGATTGAAGAAGAGCAAGAGGATTGGTTACATCTGGCAAAGCTAACCGGTGAAATTTTATCCGTATTTTTAAAACCATTTTCTGAAGATAGGTTGATTAACCCTGATGCAAAAGACAGCTACTCATATTTGGCAGCTATGCTGTGGAGCAAGCTCGTTATGGCTAAAGTGATTAACCCTTTTGGCGAAAAATCTACCGGTTTTAGACGTTTTATGAAGCCTAAGCAAGACTCTTACAGAGGTAATTTATTGATTTATGGAGATCATGAATCGTTCTGGCGAAAATTTAATCAGCTTTTAGATTAAACTTTGGAGGTGGTAAAACATGGCAGTAAAATATGTAATTATAACCGATGTTGGAAGTACTACTACTAAAGCCCGTTTGCTTACTATTTCTGAAGATCAATGGCATATTATTGGAAAAGTGGAAACACCAACAACTGTGGAAGCACCGGTTGAAGACGTTATGATAGGCCTATTAAACAGTATTGAATTACTGGAACGTCTTTGCGGTGTCACATTATTAGAGAATGATCAAAGTAAATTATTGCCCGATATCATGATGCTATCTACCAGCTCAGCGGGTGGAGGTTTACAAATGGTTGTCTGTGGCCAGGTAAGTCATATTTCAGCTAAAAGTGCGCAAAGAGCAGCTTTAGGTGGGGGTGCGATTTTACTTGATACTTTCTCTCCCGACGATCAAATGACTTTGCAAAAAAGAATCGATCGGCTTGAAATTCTTCGTCCCGATATGATTTTATTGTCGGGTGGGGTAGAAGGTGCTGAACCAGGCACCTTTTTAATCGAAATGTGCGATTTCATTAGAGAAGCTAATCCTAAGCCAAAATTTGGCTACGGCTATCGTCTACCGATTATCTATGCAGGAACCTCTCAGGGAATAGATTTAGTTAAAGACCTGCTTGGGGATAATTTTACGGTAACTATCACAGAGAATTTGCGCCCTGATTTTCATATTGAAAATCTAGCTCCGGCTCGAAATGCTATTCAGAGTTTATTTGTCGAACATGTTATGTCTCAGGCTCCTGGCTATTCTAATTTGGGTGATATTGTATCGGATGAAGTCCTTCCCACCCCTGTTGCAGTTGGTGAAATTTTGAAAGCGCTTTCAGCTGCACAGAAAGTAAATGTTCTTGCTGTTGATATTGGCGGGGCTACCACGGATATATTTACTGTTGTTAATGGCGAATTTATCCGCTCGGTCAGTGCTAATTATGGCATGAGCTATAGTATAGCTAATGTTGCAATGAAAGCGGGCTGGGAGCGTATTGCATACTGGTTACCGCAAGAAGCAAGTATTAACCAAGAAAAAGCCATGGAGCAAGTAGGGAATAAGTTGTTAATTCCAACTACACTCCCTGCAAATGATGACGAATTGCTGGTCGAACAAGCTTTGGCTCGCGAAGCTGTGCGTTTGGCATTTCTGGATCACTTAGAAATTGCAAAATTGAAAACCCCGGCACAAGGTTTTTTCAGTAATTTGAGTCAAAGTCAAATCAAAGAAATCCGCATTTCAGATTTTCAGGTTATCATAGGCTCCGGCGGAGTTTTATCAAATGCCCCTGAACAAGAGCAGGCTGCTGTCATTTTAATTGACTCTTTGCTGCCCGAAGGGTGGGTAGAGTTATTATTGGATAATCGTTTTGTAATGCCCCACTTAGGTGTGTTTAGCAAGTATGACCGAAAAGCAGCTTTAGATCTTTTACAGCGAGAAGGTCTAATTTCTTTAGGTACACTTTTAGCTCCTTTAGGTAAAGGGGAGTTGGGAACCCCTTCGTTCCAAGTCAAAGGGAAATTAGAAGATGGTAGGTATATCGATGAAACTGTGTGTTGGGGAGAAATAAAGAGAGTTCCTTTAGCTTTAAACGAAACTGCCCGGCTGCATGTATCAACTATGAACGGTGCGAAATGGCCGTATCCAAATAATTTAACTGTAAAAGGTGGGGTAAGCGGAATTATTCTCGATGCTCGCGGTCGCCCGGAACTGATAAAATAAGCATTCTTGGGTTGTTATTAGTATGTTTGGGGCAATAGCATCTATGATTACTTTAAGCGCATATTTTATGAAATCTCTGCCTAGGAGCTAAGGCAAATATTTGTTATACGATAAACCGTGTATATTACAGGTTTACAATATTGAATACAATTCTTATATATCTTGGTAGCAAGAGGTTTTGCCCTCTTGATGTTGCCAGATGGTATAAAAAACTACTCTAAAAAGTCTCGTCCATCTTTTGATGAACGAGACTTTTGGCTTTTTAATCTTGCTTTGTGTCAGCCCCTGAAGTTTTTTATGGGGCAATATTCTCTTTGAAGAACTTAGTTGCGTTGACGACTGCTTCTACCATGCCTTCGCTGGAATAGCTGGCGCCACTGACGATTTGGATTTCTTTGCCGATGGTGAAATCGGATTCGTCATTTTTACCGACGAATTGATTGTTGAAATTTTCATCAGAAGTGATCATGCGAATCATGCTGGGGGTATCTTCGTGGTCTCGGAGCTTGATACCGGTGATCAGTCCGTCGTTATCAAAAGCAACATAAACATTGAGCAAGCCTTCATAGCCTAAACCCTGGGAAACAATCAGGTAACCTGCTGTTTCATCGTCTTTGAGGCCCAGATAATAAGTCGTATCTTCAAGGCTGTGAGTTTCAAAGCTATCCGCTTCACTGAGGAGTTCCAAAATACTTGGATCTACAAAGATGTCCTTCATCTTGTCGGCTGCAGCTCTGACAGCCAGTGTAATACCTTCGCTGGTCTGGCTGGCTGAGGCCACTCCATTGATATCTTTACCTAGCAAAAGAGCATCGTTAAATGATTTACTGGTAAATTGTTGTGCAAATTCTGTATTATCAAAGACTAAAGTTGCAATCTCTGGAGTTTCATTGTGTTTGCCAATGTTATAGCCTAAAATCAGACCATCCAAATCAAAGGCTACTGAAACTTCTATATTGCCCCCGTGACCTTGCCCTTCGCCGGGAATGACATAGCCCAGTTTTTCTCCTTTGGCTTCGGCAACATAGTGGAAAATGTCGTTGACAGTCAGTGGCACAAAGAGATCAGCATCGGGGAAGAGTAAGGTGAAATCATCTCCCGATGTTTGCATGGTCAAAAAGTCGGCTGCATTTTTGACAGCTTTGGCAACTCCGTCGCTGGACATGGAGGCTCCGCTCACTCCTTGAATATCCTGGCCGACAGCAATGGGCGAATTTAGGTCCTTACCGACGAACTGTTGGATGAAGTCATCGTTTTCAGTGACCTTGGTGCCAATGCCCGGTGTTTCACCGTTGTCACCAATTTGGACATTTAAAATTTTTCCATCAGCATCAAAACCTACTAAAACTTCTATGCTGCCTCCATAGCCATCGCCTTTGCCGGTTACAACGAACCCTGCCTCTTGGTTATTGAGAAAGCCCTGATAATAGGTCTTTTCATCAGCGAACAATTCTTCAAAGCGGTCAGCTTCCGGCACCAGAGCGCCCAGAGCAGCTTTCAGCTCTTCAGCTTTACGTTCTTCTATAACTTTAGAGGTAACATTGACAACGGCTGAAATAGAACCACCGGAAATGGCTGCGATTAAAGCTAAGATGATACCATAACGTATCATGTCTTTCATGAAAAACACTCCCATCAATTGCAGTTAGCATTAAGATCAAACTGATTTAACAAACTTCATTATATTAAATATTCAGGTGCAATTCAAGTGTCTAGGCACTTGCAGCCTAAAATACTTGTTTTCTTCACGATACAAGAGAAATAGACAAGTTTAAAAGGGGCTTTTCTTCATGTTTTTCCTTTTTGCTGAGGTTGAAAAAGAAGGAACCCACTAAGTAAAGCAGAATAAAAGAATAATTGAAAGGAGTGATTGGTGTGCAAACATTGCCGGCGCAGGATAGACTGATAGTTTCGTTAGATTTACCTAATTTAAGAAAGGCCGAAGAGCTTTTTGGAAAAATAGGGAATAAGCCTCGCTTTTATAAAATAGGCTATGAGTTCTTTTATGGTGTAGGAAAAAGAGGGTTGGATTTAGCGACAAGGCAAGGTGCAAATATATTTTTGGATTTGAAACTCCACGATATTCCCAATACTGTCAGTAAGGCTGTTGAACAATTGGTTTCTCTCAATGTTAAAATGCTGACTCTGCACATCAGCGGAGGAGGAGCCATGATGTCTGCTGCCCGGGAAGCTGCGGAAAAAAGCTCGGCTCAATTGGGCCTTGAAAGGCCTCTCTTGTTGGGCGTTACTGTTTTGACCAGTATGGAGCAACAGGATTTGATCTTAGATGGCAGCAGCTTGGATTTAGATGAACTGGTCGTCAGACGGGCCCTTTTAGCCCAGTCTCATGGTTTAGATGGGGTTATCTGTTCACCCAAAGAAGCTGCTTTGATTAAAAAAATGTCCGGAGGCGGCCTCTTAACCGTAACTCCCGGAGTTCGTCTATCCGATGACCATGGTGACCAGAAAAGGGTAATGACGCCCAAAGAAGCTATGGAAAACGGTAGCGATTATTTAGTAGTAGGCAGACCAATTCACGGAGCAGCCGATCCGGCTGCGGCTTTCGATGCCATAATTGAAAATATGAAAGAAGGTTTAGCATGAATCGACAGGAGATAATGGAAATACTGGCTGAATACAGCGTGATTAGAGATGGCCATTTTGTTTTGACTTCCGGAAGGCATACCGATCGTTTTCTTTTGTGCAATCAATTGACCATGTATCCTGATATAACCAAAAAGCTGGTCAGTCAGCTAGCTCAGAAGGTTAAACCTTTTCAGCCTAATGTGATCGTCGGGCCTGCTATGGGCGGAGTGATTTTGGCTTATGAGTTAGCTTCTATTTTAGGCTCCAGGGCGATGTTTGCCGAAAAACAGAGTGACGAAACCATGGCTCTGAAAAGGGGCTTTGTTTTAGATGAAGACGATAGAGTTTTTATCATCGAAGACGCTGTCAGTACCGGTGGTTCTGTGCGCAAAGTAATCGACGCTGTTAAGAGTACCCAAGCTCAGTTGCTAGGAGTTGCGGCTCTCTTTGATCGCACCAGTGGCCAGGTTGATTTTGATGGCCTGCCTTTCCTTTCTTTGATGGAAATCAATATAACAAGTTATGACCCGGATGATTGTCCTTTATGTCGGGCCGGTTTGCCTTTAATCAAGCCAAAAAGTTGAGGAGGAAATTATGTCTAAAGAGCGTTTATTTCAATTAGTTGAGACTAAAAAAGACCAATACACAAAAGTTTCAGATGCCATTTGGGGTTACGCAGAAACTCGATTCGAAGAAGAAAAATCTTCACGAGCTCTGATCGAATTGTTGGCTCAGGAAGGATTTGCTGTAGAAGAGGACGTCGGTGATGTCCCCTTCGCTTTCACAGGCACCTGGGGTCAGGGTGAGCCCAGAATAGGCTTTTTAGGTGAGTATGATGCTCTTGGCGCCTTGAGCCAAAAAGCCGATAAAGCTGTCAGAGAGGCCATCATTCCAGGAGGCAACGGTCATGGTTGTGGTCATCATCTTTTAGGAACCGCATCTTTGGCTGCAGCAGTAGCTTTGAAAGATTATTTCAGTGAAAATAATTTAACCGGTACCATCATCTATTATGGCTGTCCCGGTGAAGAAGGTGGATCAGGCAAGACCTTTATGGCCCGCGAGGGAGTTTTTGATGGTCTGGATGCTGCCATTACCTGGCATCCCGGTAATACAACAGCTGTAGCCAGTGGCTCATCTTTAGCCAATATTCAGGTCTACTTCAATTATATAGGCAGAGCATCTCACGCCGGAGGCTCGCCTCATTTGGGCAGAAGTGCTTTGGATGCTGTCGAATTGATGAATGTTGGGGTTCAGTATCTACGAGAACACATCATTACCGAAGCCAGAGTTCACTATGCCGTGACCAACACAGGAGGCAAAAGCCCCAATGTGGTCCAACCTGAAGCTGAGGTTTTGTATCTGATCAGGGCGCCTAAAAATGAACAGGTTAAGGAAATTTTCGAAAGAGTAATTGACATAGCTAAGGGCGCCGCTCTTATGACTTCAACGCAGATGAATTATACCATCGATAAGGCTTGCTCCAATCTGATTCCCAATGAAGTTATGGAAAAATTGATGAATGAAAATCTACAACTCTTGGAAGTTCGCCAGGGCAGTCAAGAAGAGTTGGCTTTTGCCGCTGAGCTTCAAGAAACTTTAACCGAAGAAGAAAAGTCTGCAACAGTGCGCAGCCTGATGGCTCAATACGGTGAAAGACAAGGTCGGGCCATGATCGAAGAATATACCAAACCTTTGCTCAACGATAAAATGTGGCCCTATCAGACCAGCGAAAAATCCATGTCCGGTTCCACCGATGTTTCAGACGTTTCTTGGCTGGCACCAACAGTCCAGTGTTCCACCAGTTGTTATTGTCTGAACACTCCGGGCCATTCCTGGCAAATGGTAGCTCAAGGTAAAAAGGATTGGGCTCACACCGGCATGTTGAAAGCAGCCAAAGCGATGGCTGGTGTGGCTTTAGATTTATTCAATGATCCTGCTAAAATCAAAGAAGCCCAGGCAGAACTGCAAGAGCGAGTTGGCCCCAAGGGCTATGAATGTCCTATTCCTGCCGGCATTAAACCTTCAAAAGTTAGATAAAATAAAATCAGCGGCATTCTGTTAGCTAAACAGAATGCCGCTTTTTTTGTTGGATTTTTGTTTAGATTACGCCCATTTCCTTGCCCACCTGTTCGAATTGTTCTAAGGCAAAGTCTAAATCTTCCTGGCTGTGAGCTGCCGAAATCATCACTCTGATTCTGGCTTTTCCTCTGGGCACTGTGGGGAAGCCTATGGCCATAGCGAAGATATCCCGTTTAAACAGTTGGTCACTGAATTGACGAGCAATATCCGCTTCTTTTAACATGACTGGAGTGATGGGGGTTTGAGGTTGACCGATATCAAAGCCCAGGGCTTTAATTTTCTCTTGGAAATAGCGGCCATTGCTCCATAATTTGTCTACTAAATGGGTGTCTTCTTTGAGCATCGTAATAGCCTGTAAGGTGGCTGCTACGTCAGCTGCCGGCAAAGCCGAGGAGAAGAGGAAAGGACGAGCCTTTTGTTTTAAATAATCGATGAGCACTTGGCTGCCGGCAATGAAGCCACCAACCGTGCCGATTGCCTTGGAGAAGGTGCCGATTTCTATGTCACAACGTCCGTGTAAACCAAAATGATCGACAATTCCGCGACCGCCTTCGCCCAAAACACCTTCGCCATGAGCATCATCAACCATGGAAATGGCCCCGTATTTTTCAGTCAGTTCAACCAGCTTAGGCAAATCGGCAATGTCCCCATCCATGGAGAAAACGCCGTCAGTGATGACTAGAACTCTGCCTTGGTTATCCTCTTTTAATAATTCTTCTAAATGCTCCATATCATTGTGGCGGTAAACCTTAATCTTGGCACCGGAGAGGCGGGCGCCGTCGATGATCGAAGCGTGGTTTAATTCATCGGAAATTATGGTGTCGTTTCTGCCCACCAAGGGTAAAATCACCGCTTGGTTGGCTAAAAAGCCACCTTGTAAGGTCAGAGCAGCTTCAACTTTTTTGAATTCTGCTACAGCTTCATCTAACTGAACGTGAATAGCTTGGGTACCTGCAATAGATCTGACAGCAGCCGGACCAACCCCGTAATTATCGATGGCATCTTTGGCCGCTTTGACGAGTTTGGGGTGGTTGGCCAGGCCCAAATAGTTGTTTGAACATAAATTCAGAACTTTTTGTCCGTCTACTTGGATCCAAGCTCCTTGGGCCGATTCAATTATACGGATTTTGTTGTAGAGGCCACTGGCCTTTAAATTTTCCATTTCTTCTGTTATGAAACGCATTTTTTCTTTCACAAGTAGTACCTCCTTGTTTTTTAAAATCAAAATGTCTATCTTATAAATTCTCTGATTGGTCAAGTATTTCCTGCTCTGACAGGTAAACTAAGCTAGGTAGGTAAAGGATTATATTTGCATTTAGTCGAAAATACTTGATGAGATTATCTTTATTTTAGAAAAGAGGTTGGAATTTGCGTATTTTACTGACTACTTTAAACAGTAGCTATGTTCATACTTCCTTAGCATTACAAAGCCTCAAAGAAGCCTATGCCAATCATCAGGCTTCAGTTAAAGCTGATTTAATCGTCAGGGAGTTTACAATAAATGAGTATTTGCCTTCAATTGCTGATCGAATTTTCTTTCTCGAAGCTGAAATCATCATGTTCTCCTGTTATATTTGGAATATGAAAGAAATAGCTTGGCTAGGAAATAGGCTCAAGCAAATGCTACCCAATTGTAAAATCTTTTTAGGGGGACCTGAAGTCGGCTATACTGCCCCAAACGCTTTAAAAAAGTACCCTTGGGCTGATGCTATTTTTTGCGGTGAAGGAGAAAATCTTCTGCCCAAGTGGATCGATCACTTGCTGGAAGGGCGTTTCTTAAATCACCAGAGCATACTCTATCGGGAGGCCCAAGTTTTAGAAGCTGGCCCTAGGGTAGAGTACCTAAGCGATTTAAAGGACCTGCCTTTTCCCTACAGTGCTGAGGACCTAAAGAGCAAAAAGGATCGGATTCTCTATTATGAATCCAGCCGGGGTTGTCCTTATTCCTGTCAGTATTGTCTTTCTTCAGTGGATCAGCCCTTGCGCTTTCTTCCTTTGGAAAGGGTCTTTACTGAACTGAATTTGTTTTTGCAAGCTGAAGTCAAACAAGTTAAATTTGTTGATCGAACCTTCAATGCCAATCGCCAGAGAGCAAGACAGATTTGGCAATTTTTGCTGGCTAATGACAATCATAAAACAAATTTTCATTTTGAACTGGCCGCTGACCTCTTGCAAGAAGAGGACATAGAGCTTTTAAAATCAGTGCCTAAGGGTTTGTTTCAATTTGAAATTGGAGTTCAAAGCACCAACCCAAAAGTTTTATCCACGATTCAAAGGGTTACAGATTTTCAGCGCATCAGCAAAATGGTCAGAAAGCTCAAGGATTTAGGCACGATCCACTTACATTTAGACTTGATCGCTGGGCTGCCTTATGAAGATTGGAATAGTCTGGCCAAATCCTTCGATGATGTGCACAATCTAGGTGCAGACATGCTACAATTGGGCTTTTTAAAGGTTTTACCAGGCACCCTGATGGAGCAAAATGCTGAAGAATATGGCTTGATCTACGACCCTTTGCCACCCTATGAGGTAATTTCTACTTCGGTTCTGAGTGCCCAAGAGCTATTAAGAGTTCATCATATCGAGACTGTATTTCAGCGCTATGGCAACTCCGGTCGCTATGAAAACTTCCTGCAAGCTTATTTGCAGTTCAATCCTTCAGCTTTTCAATTCTATCGGGAATTATCTGAGTTTTTCCGAGTCAAAGGCTGGCTCTATCAACCGGCTAAAGAGCGCTTACACTGGCAACGTTTGTTTGATTTTGTTAAAGCAAAGAATTTTGATCAGGACAAACAATTGTGGTTCTTAAACAAATTAAAGTTAGACTTTTGCCTAAAATATCCCGATCAAGATCTGCCTTTTAAACAAATGCAGGATCAGTTTAGTTCTGAGCTGAGAGGGCAGTTGAAAAAAATTTGGACTGAGAAAAAGGTTCACCAGGATTTTGGCCTTGCCGAAGAGGAAAAATATAAATATCGTTTCGTCTTTTTTGACTTTAGTCAAGAGGATTTAGCCCAAGAGTATAGCTCCAATCAGGCTAGAGTTGAAAAGAGTATTTGGCTCTTTGTTTACGATTACCCATATGGACATAATCTTCTCAGCTATGGCTCAATAGACAAAAAACTCTTTGACTAAAAAGAAGGGTTATTACTTAAGGAAAAAGAATAGTAAGACAGTATAAAATTGAGGAGGTGCTTTTGTGGACAAATATCGTTGTATAGTTTGTGGATATCTCTATGAT
>JAAYKD010000164.1 GCA_012522585.1 Bacillota bacterium
ATTTAATGGCCCCCCATAACAGTTTTTATGTGTTAGGTTCATTATATCACGATTTTACTCTGGGTTAAATCATTTTGTCCAGTTTTAGTGTGACTTTTGACACACTCTGCTGTCCCGGTTTTGCATAGGCAGCAATGATACCGCAGGGACTGGTATGGCGCCCTACGAAGTGGGACGATGGCCCTGTCCTTGAAGATTGCAAGCAGTCTCTACATATCGTCGTTGCCCATTAAAAACTACAACTTCTACAGCTTCTATAGAAGCTTTGCAAATCGGGGACTGTCCCGGTTTTGCATGCGTAATAAGAAAAAGCCATTGGATAAGACTTACCCAATGGCTTTTGTTTGTATTAAATTTGTTTTCTGTTCAAACGAAGGATAATTAGCTGGTTCTATAAAAGATAATATGTAACTTTAATTCATCTTAAACTTAAAGGTCGCGCCGGTGAAAGCACTCAAAAAGATAATATGTAACTTTAATTCATCTTAAACCTAATTGCCGCGCCGATGAAGGCAGTCTAAAGGATACTATGTAACTTTAATTCATTTTAAACCTAATTGCGGCGCCGATGAAGGCACTCAAAACTGCTACGACTAGCATATAGGGTATTCTCTTTGTATTTCGTCTTTTTTCTTCTTCTTGCAAATTTTGCCAGTTTAAGGTGTTCTGGCCCTCGGTGTTGTTCTTCAGGTGAATACGCGCTTTTTTGTAACTTCCTAAATCGTAGGCAAGACTGCCGGCAAGAACCAAAAATATTCCAATGGGAAAACCGTTTTGTCTCATCATGAAAAGCAAGACGAATAGAATTAAAAAGATCGGAAGAATTGCCAAAATAAATCTGAAAAACTCTTCATTTGGGTTGATTTTATCGATGAATTCCTTGTTGTTAGATTGAATCCATCCATCTGAAGCATCGCTCTCGTTTTTTAAAAAATGGAAATATCGTGGAGTAAACAAAATTCGTAGCTTCAAAGAGTCGATTAGCTGCCAGTCGGGAGCCTTGCTGCCTTTGTATAGAACATCGCCCATGGGATGATCGCTAATCAGGATGCGGTAGTTTGATTTTTGGGGAAGGCCTTGGCGAAAGGCGAAAGAATTGTTGAAGGATTTGATTTTTTCTAAAATTAGGCCAGACGCGGCTTGGTCTTCTAAATACAGTTCCATCTCTTTCAAATAATAAATATTAAAAGGGAACCCAGACTTTAGACTTTGGTTGCCAGACATATAAAAACCACCCTTCCACTCAAAAAAAAACAAATTGTTTCATGTTTATTCTATCATAAATGCCCAATAACAACAATGCAAATCGGGATGCAAATCGGGGATTGTCCTATAAGGAACTTAGGCAAACGAAGTGAGCCGGTTCCGCAACTCCGGCATGTGCTTGTAGCTCATGCTGGAGCAAACCTCTTTTTGCAAAGCTTCTATAGAAGAGATGAAATGTAGAGATTGCTTGCAATCTTCAACGGGGGTGTATCGGTGCAACTCGGGGACTGGTCTGGAGTTGCGTGAAAATGCAATGACGGCCCTGTCAGACTGTGTCAGAATTCAACGCAAAAAAGGCATCAAGCCTTTTTAAAAGTCAGATTTAACAAAAATTAAATTTGGATGCAAATCCGGGACAGTCCCGGTTTTGCACGGCTTCTATAGAAGTAATGAAATGCCGGATGCAACTTGGGCTTGGTGCCAAAAGCATCATGCTGGAACCTCTCAGGTTTAGCATTTGAGAGTTGCCGAACCAGCCGGATGCAAATCGGGGACTGTCCCGGGTTTGCATCGAGTTAGATAACTAGGAGGTGTTGGAAGATGGAGAGAGAAAATTGCCAGTATGTTTAAGAGCCAGAAGGAGTTTTTTGACTCGGGTAAAACTTTGAGTCTTGATTTTCGTTTGGCTAAGTTAAAGCGGTTGAAATCGGCAATCTTTACCTATGAACCTGAAATTTTACAGGCACTTAAAAGCGATTTAAACAAGCCTTTGATGGAGTCCTACACGACTGAACTTCTAGTCATCAACAACGAAATCAACTTAGCCATCAAAAACTTGAAAAACTGGGCCAAACCCCAAAAGGTCAGGCCGACTTTGCTGACCTTCCCCTCAAAAAGCTATATTTATTCTGAACCTTATGGCCTTTCCCTGATCATCAGCCCCTGGAATTACCCCTTCCAGCTGGCTTTGGTGCCCTTGGTGGGGGCGATTGCTGCCGGAAATTGCTGTACAATTAAACCCTCAGAACACTCGCCGGCCTCGACTAAGGTCTTAAAGCAGATTATCGACTACACTTTTGACCAAGAATACATAGCCCTAATCGAAGGGGAGGTGGAGACCAGCACTTTGCTTTTGGAGCAGCCATTCGACAAGGTTTTCTTCACTGGAAGCCCGGAAGTGGGTAAAATAGTCATGGAAAAGGCGGCCAAACACCTTTCTTCTGTGACTCTAGAGCTGGGCGGTAAGAGCCCTTGTATCGTCGATAAAAACGCGAACCTAGACATTGCGGCCAAGCGAATCTTGTGGGCCAAGTTCATGAATGCTGGGCAAACTTGTATTGCACCCGACTATCTGCTGGTCCATAAAAGCATAAAAAGGCAGTTTTATTTGGCTTTAAAAAAGTGGCTGCTGGTCTTTTTCAGCAAGAAGCCTCAAACTAGCCCTGATTATGGGCGTATCATGAATGCAAGGCACTTTCAGCGGCTGCAAAGCTACATTGGCGAAGGGAAAACAATCGTGGGCGGGTGTTCAGACGAAGCGGAACTCTTTATCGAGCCGACAATTATCGAAATAGAAGATTTAGAGGCCGCCATTATGCGGGAAGAAATTTTCGGGCCAATTTTGCCTGTTATTGTTTACGAGAAACCCAGTGAAATTAAAGCTGTTATCGCTCGAAACCCTAACCCCTTAAGCTTTTATATCTTTTCTCAAGACAAACAATTTGTGAGTCGGATGATTGAAAGCGTGCCCTTTGGCGGAGGCTGTGTCAACGATACGATCAATCATTTTATGAATCATAACCTGCCTTTCGGAGGGCGAGGCACCAGCGGAGTGGGAAATTACCACGGGCGCCACAGCTTTGAAGCTTTTTCCCATAAAAAGTCGGTGCTACATTCAAGCTATAAATTTGATTTAAAATTAAAATACCCACCCTACAAAAACATGCCCACCCTAATCCGCAAGTTTTTACTCAGATGATGCAAATCGGATGCAAATCGGGGACAGCAGAGTGTGTCAAAAGTCACACTAAAACTGGACAAAATGATTTAACCCAGAGTAAAATCGTGATATAATGAACCTAACACATAAAAACTGTTATGGGGGGCCATTAAATG
>JAAYKD010000023.1 GCA_012522585.1 Bacillota bacterium
GCCCCTGCTTTCTTAGCCGAAGACATCACCAGCAAAGACAGCTTAGTCAGCGATATGGTCAGACATATTAAACACTTTGTCAAAGTTGGCGGTATCGAATGTGTCGGCATGGGTTCAGACTTCGACGGTATCGGTGGCAACTTAGAAGTTAAAGATGCGTCCATGATGCAGATGATTTTCGAAGCTTTACGCAAAGAAGGCTTTAGTGAAGATCAAATCGAGAAAATCGCTTATACCAATGTCTTAAGAGTCATCAAAGAGACATTATAATAAAAAGGTTAAAAACTCTATGAAACTAAATCTTGACCCTTTGCTCTTGCAAAATTTAAAGCAAACAAAGGAAACACTCTGGCTCAACCCTCATTTAAACGAAAAGGAATCACCTTTAGCAAATGTTCAAGGAATTGCAGATGCTGAGGCGAGGCTAAAGCGCTTCGCCTCCTATTTTGCGGCAGTTTTTCCTGAAACAAAAGCGACAGGAGGGCTAATTGAATCTCCTTTGACTGAGGTCCAAAACTTCATTTCCTTTTTACAGAAGGAAACAAACACACCTTTAAAAGGGCGCTTGTTCGTCAAAGAAGACAATGCCCTGCCCATCTCCGGCTCAATTAAAGCTAGAGGGGGTATCTATGAGGTCTTAGTTTTAGCCGAAGAGATCGCCTTGAAAAGCGGCCTGCTCAAACTGGAAGACGATTATGCTGTTTTAGCCCAGGAGCCCTTTAGGGAGCTCTTTGCTAAGTATGCTGTGGCAGTGGGTTCAACCGGCAATCTAGGCCTTTCTATAGGCATTATGAGCGCTCAGCTGGGCTTTAGAGTCACGGTACACATGTCCAACGATGCTCGTCAATGGAAAAAGGATTTGCTGCGGGCTAAAGGTGCTCAGGTTGTGGAATATCCGGGTAATTTTGATATGGCTATTTCCGAAGGGCGCAAGCAAGCCATGAAGGACCCAAATTGTCATTTTGTTGACGATGAGAATTCTTTGAATCTCTTTTATGGCTACAGTGTGGCTGCCCGAAGAACTGCTGAGCAATTGAACCAGGCCGGTGTCAGAGTCGATGCAGACCACCCCTTGTTCATCTACCTACCTTGTGGGGTAGGGGGCGGCCCGGGGGGAGTTGCTTACGGTTTCAAGCAGCTCTATGGCAGCAATGTCCATTGCTTCTTTGTCGAGCCTACTTACTCACCTGCTATGCTTTTAGGCTTAGCCAGTGGGCTCCACGATGGCATAGCCGTGCAAGACATAGGTTTGAGCGGTCAGACAGCCATGGACGGCTTAGCAGTAGGCAGGCCTTCAAAGCTAATCGGGCGTATTGTCGGCCATCGTTTAGATGGTATTTATACCTTAGACGATTCTAGAAGCTATCATTATCTCAAAGGCATCTTGCAAAAGGAAGGCATAGCCTTAGAGCCCTCAGCCAGTGCTTCTCTGCCTGGCTACAACATAGTGCAAACAGACGAAGAGTATAAAAACCGCCTGACCCCAGAGCAGTGGCAGAATGCTACTCACATTGCCTGGGCTACAGGTGGCGGCATGGTGCCTCAAGAAGAGATGGAAGCCTACCGCAATTATCAACCTGAATAGGCAAAGTCATTTGTGAGATTTGTTTTTTAATGTTTATCAGTCTACTTGATGATGAAAAATTGACGGATAAATATTTGGCAATTTTAAAGAGTTTTTTGTGAAATATTTGATTTCTATACTGGTTGTAGATGTGAGCTTAGAATAAAAGTGATTGTAAAATCTAAGATTTCTGGCTGCACTTAATTTTTATCATCCTTAGCAAAAACTCTCCTGCTAAAATAAAAAATCCCCATCGATTAACCTTCGACGGGGATTTAATTTTTTAATTTTTCAGTTAATAACTTCGAATAGAGAATTAAACTTTTACCGACAATTATTGCAATTGCACTTCTGATTGCCAAAAGTTGTATTTCTCTATTGCCAAACACAAATACAAAAGACCACCTGTTCTTTTGTTGCCAAGCTGTTAAATCATAGTTTGCTTTGAATTTTTTTATTTCTTCAGAAACCAAGGTGAACCTTAATTAGATTTCTTTCAACATTGAACTTAAATTTTCATCTTGGGGTCAAGGGCATCGCGTAAGCCGTCTCCCATCAGGTTGAAAGAGAGAACCGTCAGCATGATGGCTAAGCCTGGGTAGGTGGAGATATGAGGGGCTCTTAAGATATAGGTGCGGCCTTCATTTAAAATTGAACCCCAGGTAGATTGGGGTGGCTGAGCACCAAAGCCCAAGAAGGTCAAGCTCGATTCTAAGATGATCACACTGGCTATGTTGAGTGTAGCCATGACTATGATGGGCACCACTG
The DNA here is from genome assembly GCA_012522585.1 of Bacillota bacterium. GTDB lineage: Bacteria > Bacillota > JAAYKD01 > JAAYKD01 > JAAYKD01 > JAAYKD01. The sequence goes on from JAAYKD010000023.1 coordinate 2,333, forward strand.
CGTTGGGCAGTATATGCTTGAAGATTATACGCTTGTCATCGCAGCCTAGTGCTTGAGCAGCTTCAATATAATCTAACTGTTTGATCTGCATGACTTTGGCTCTGACTTGCCGGGCGTAGCCATTCCATGAGGTCAAGCCGATGACGATCATCAAATTGTTCAAGCTCGGCCCTAGGGCTGCCACTACGGCTATGACCAACAAAAACTGAGGTATGGTGACGAAGATTTCAGCAATTCGCATGATCACATTGTCTACCCAGCCTCCGTAGTAACCGGCTAGGGCTCCTAAAACTACACCCACCACCAGAGAGAGTGAGCCGGCTATAAAACCCACACTCAAAGAAACTCTGGAACCCCAGATTACTCTGCTCAAAATATCTCGGCCTAAATGATCCTGGCCGAAGGGGTGAGCTAAGCTTGGTTTTGCCAAGCGTTCTAAGGGCCTGTTCTCGTCTGGGTCATAGGGAGCTAAGACTGGGGCTAAAATAGCCATGAGCAAGAGCAAAAGTACCATGACCATGCTGACCACAGCTAATTTATGCTTTTTGAACCGGGCCCAGCTCCCTTTAAAACCGGTAGCACTTTCACTGTCGGTAATCAGTTCCATTTCCAAATCGTCTGGTAGTTTAGAGGCAGAGTTTTCATCGATATAAACTTTCATCTTCTACCTCCTAATCGTAACGAATTCTCGGGTCGATGACCACGTAAAGAACGTCCACAGCTAAGTTGGCCACTAGCACAGCGCTGGAAGTCAGCAGTATGACCGCTTGCACGACAAAATAGTCTCTGTTGTTCAAGGAACTGATCATCAGCCTGCCAATGCCGGGCAAAGCGAAGATGACTTCAACTATCACGCTGCCGGTGACTAAATAGGCAATCCAGTAGGCTAAGGAAGTGGCGATAGGCACCATGGCATTTCTGAGAGCATGGCGATAGACCACAACGCTTTCTTTTAGGCCTTTGGCCCGGGCTGTGCGCACATAATCTTCGGTCAAAACTTCCATCATCGAGCTTCGAATCATTCTGGTCAAGCCGGCTGCCCAAGTCGTGCCTAAGACAGTCGCCGGCATGATGTAGTGTTTCCAGGTTTCACTGCCGGAAGAGGGCAGAAGGCCTAAGCGGGCGGTGAAAAAGGAAATCATCATCAGGGATAACCAAAAGGACGGCATGCTCTGGCTTAACAGGGCTAAAAATGTTGAGATATAATCGAAGAGCGAGTATTTTTTAACAGCGGCGATGATACCCACAGGGAAGGCGATGGCCAGCCCGATGACTGAAGCTACTAAGTTGAGCTTCAAGGTGTAGGGCAAGCGAGTGCCGATCAGCTCCACTACATTCATCCGATTGATGAAGGACATGCCAAAATCTCCACGCAGAGCTTTCGATAACCAGGTGAAATACTGAATGACGACAGGCTGATCAAAGCCCCACTCTTCTCTAATGGCAGCTACAATCTTGGGGTCTGTTTCTCTGCCGGCAATAGTTGTAACCGGATCACCCGGCGCCAAATGCATGAGAGAAAAGACGATGATGGTGATGCCTAAAAGAGTCAGCAGAGCTAAAAAAAATCGTTGCAGAATAAACTTCTTCATTGAGTATTAAACCTCGTTTCCCTGTTAAAAGCAGGGCCGCTAAAATTTAAGCAGCCCCGCTTTTCAATTGATAAAAATTATTTTCCTTTGACTAAATTCAGAGCAGCCAATTGCCCGTAAGGCGAAGGGTTCATGCCTTCGAATTCAGAAGCCATGGCATTGTTGGCTACAGTGAAGTATAAATAGAGCATGGGTAGATCTTCAGCAATATATTCTTGTAATTCCTTGTAAATTTCGGCTCGCTTGACCGAGTCAGACTCGACTAAACCGGCTTCTAAGAGAGCGTCAACTTTTTCGTTCATGTAGCGGTAGTCGTTTAAGCCGCCGTCCGAGTGGAGGTATCTGATCTGATCTGGGTCAGAGGTGGGGCCCATGGAGCCTATCATAGATTGATAAGTCTCATCGGGAGCACCGTCTAAAATAACTCTGTCCATAATATCATACATGGCCGATTTTTCCATGGTCTTGATATTCATCTCAACCCCGATATCTTTGAACCACTGGCGCAGTAAAAGAGCGATTTGGGTGAAGACTTCGTCGTTGGAGGTGACCATGGTTTCGAAGCTGGCCTTGACTCCACTGGGGCTGACGTAGATACCATCGTCGCCTTTGATGTAGCCTGCTTCATCTAAAATGGAAGTGGCTTTGGCTGGGTCATAACCGTAGAGCTCGGGCACTTCATGATAATAGCTGTGGTTGGGAGCATAGGTGGTGTTGGCATTGACGCCAAAACCGTTCAAAATAGAAGCGATCAGTGTTTCTTTATCGGTGGCATAAGCTAAAGCTTGGCGCAGGGCCTTGTCTTTAAAGACTTCGTATTGGTTGTTCCAAGCCAAATAGGCGAAGCGCAACTGAGGATAAGTGAAGATTGTAAATTTATCACTTTCTGCCAAGCGATTGACATCGTCAGGAGAAATACCCTGGATATAATCTACTTCATGATTTTCAAAGGAGATCAATCTGACCGAAGCTTCCGGGATCGGCTTGAAGATTACCTTTTCTAAAGTTGGCACAGTGCCCCAATAATCTGCATTGACATCTAAGGTCAAAGAAGTTTCCGGCATCCATTCGTTTAAGATCCAAGGCCCGGTGCCCACAGGAGCTAAGTTGTAGCCATTGTAATTGTTTTCATTGAAGCCCTGGGCTTCTACATATGTTTTAGAAACAATGCCCATGTTCATCCGGTCTAGGAAAGGCGCGAAGGGTTTGTTTAAGTTGAAAACAACGGTAAAATCGTCGGGAGTTTCTATTGATTCGATGACTTCGTAGTTCTTATAATGGTTGGATTTAATCGCCGGGTCTAAAATTTGCTCAAAGGTGAATTTGACATCGGCTGCAGTAAACTCAGAGCCATCGTGGAAAGTGACTCCCTCTCTCAAATAGAAAGTCCAAGTTTTTCCGTCCTCTGAGGTTTCCCAGGTCTCGGCCAGTTTTGGTATCATTTCATAATTGTCCACATAACCGATTAGACCTTCGTGGATTAGAGTATGGACGTCGCCGGAAGGGGAGTCGGTGGAAAGAAAAGGTACCAAGCTGATGATGTCATAAGCTGAACCGATGGTCAGTGTCGTTTTGCCTCCATCTTCTGAGCCCGGATCCGGTGCGGGAGTTGGAGCTTGATTACAGCCAAAGAGCATTGCCGTTACTATTAACAAAGCTATTGCTGATATAAAACGTTTTTTCATATAAATTGCCTCCTCGATTATTAAAAGCTCCCGCCGCCATTAATTTCCGGACGAAGAGCTTATGAAATAATATACCAAATAAAGTATAAATATGCAAGATTTACTCGAGGCATTTGTCTGTATGTTTTTGTCTTTATCTGTAGGTTGTGCTCTAAGCTCCTACTTAGCAGGGAAAAGGGTGGTGTAAACAAAAATTAGTATTAGAGAAAGAAAAAACAACCAAAGGAGTGGTTTCAATATGGAAGCAAAAAACAGAATGAGACGTCACGACAGAGCCCTGAGCTTAGAGCGTTCTCTAGAGATCTTGGAAGGGGATAACTTTGCAGTCCTCGGCCTAGCTCTAGGGGATGAGCCTTATTGTCTGCCGGTCAACTATGTTTATCATCAAGATAAAATATACATCCATTCAGCTCAAGAGGGAAAGAAGATCGATTGGCTCAAGCAAAGCAATCGGGTTTGTTTTACGGTTAGCCATATGCTAGGAGTAGTGCAAGCCGATACTCTCTGCAAGTATAGCGCTCATTTTGAAAGCATCATCGTTCACGGCACAGCTAAAGTGCTTCATGATTTCCCCGAGAAACGGGAAGTAATCTACGCTTTTGCCAGAAAGTTTGATGCAGATGCCGACAATGTTCCTATGTTAGAAGAACAGTTAGATCGAGTCGCAGTTATCGAAATTGAAATCGAAGAGATCAACGGCAAGGCTCGCTATAATTAAATTAATCTGGTTGGCTAAAATTTACTTTGGTATTTGCATGTTTATCTCCGAAATTGTATTTCGATAAATTAGCTTTTTCAAGGGAGGAAAAAATGGTCAGGCTTTATATTAGAGAAGATGAGGGCGTGCCCACTTTGGATCTTTTGAGCGTGAGCCAAGATGCCACAGTGCAAGACCTGATCGATGCTCTGCAAGAAGCAACCGATGACCCAACCGTTTACAAACCGCAGCTCAAGCCTCGTTATGGTATTTGTGCAGGCTGTGTGGATAATTGTTGCCGGCAATATGAAATTTACCCTGATTTAATCAGTGCCAATAAAATTGCCCAAGCAAAAAACTTAAGTCTGAAAGATTATACTAAAAAGCATTTGGACCGAGACAAAGATTTATATTTTCTAAAATTCTCAGGCAAACCCTGTCCTCATTTGAAGGATAATCTTTGCACCATCTATCCTTTTCGCCCAATCATCTGTCGCTTGTTTTTATGCACGCCGATGACTGATGATTTGGAGAATTTAAGGGCTTCAGTTTCTTATATGGGGGAGAGTGCTCTCATAGTAGAGCTGCTTAAAACCGGCCTGCTTGCACCCACCTACACCTATAAGCATAGGTTAAAGAACTTGAAAAAAGATCTGTCAACCAAGTATATCAAGCCTGATGTCTATACCTTAAGAGCCCAACAACTCTACCTCATGTATAAAAAGAATCCTTTCTTAAAAGAAAAAAGTTACGAAAATATCTACCTGAAGGATTGTTGCCCCACTGCTTTTTGGGAGGCTCTGCTGGACCGATAAAATTAAAAAGTATACTCAGATTAGATTATTCAGCTATTATTTGCTGAGCTGTTTTTCAGCTTGTCTTGAAAAGCTCACTTAAACTTGCAACTCCCGGAAATTAAAAAGCAATGAGGAATCTCCCTACTCGCGGATTTAAAAGAAAATTTGCCCTAGCAAAAGCTTAATATTGTTAGAGTTAATCAAGGGTTTCGTTAATTCTGTTGCTCTTTTGACAGTGCTTCCTGAGCAGATAAGCTGGAAAAGTGTTGAATAATCTTTAGAATTTTCACCTTTTAAAAGAAAGCTTGCTCTAACAGAAACTTACTATTATTAAAGCCAATCAAGCATTTCGTTACTTTCTGTTTCAAAGCAAGGAAAACAGGTTTATTTGACACTTTCAAAGGGATTTCTCTAATCAAGGCCCATAAAAAAGGAATTTTCGGCCTCAAAGTCGAATATTTTAATGACTACAGACAGTGGTTTTTCTCACGGTCTAAATGAAATGGAGGAAATATCATGAAGCCTATTTCCCGGCGCGCTTCTCAAATCAGCCCATCCCCAACTTTAGCCTTGGATGCTAAAGCAAAAGCCATGCAAGCTCAAGGTTTAGACGTAATCAGTTTTGCAGTTGGTGAGCCCGATTTCAACACACCCGAACATATTGGTCAAGCAGGTATCGATGCTATTAAGCAAAACTTTACCCGCTACACCCCAGCTGCTGGTATTCCCGATTTGAAACAAGCTGTATGCCAAAGATTGAAAACCGATTTTGGTCAAGAGTATGAACCCAACCAAATTGTTGTTTCCAACGGTGCCAAGCATTCTTTATACAATTCTTTCACAGCTCTGATCGACGAAGGTGACGAAGTCATCTTACCCACCCCTTGCTGGGTCAGCTATACCGAGCAAATCAAACTTTTAGGTGGCGTACCTGTATTCGTCGAAGCTAAAGAAGAAAATGGTTTCGTCATGACAGCTGCTCAATTTGAAGCTGCCATCACTCCTAAATCAAAAGTTTTAATGCTGAACTCACCCTCTAATCCTACTGGTGGAGTTTACACAGCCGAAAATCTAAAAGGCATTGCCGATCTCTGCGTCAAACATGGTATCTATGTTATCGCCGACGAAATTTATGCTTCACTTTTATATGATGGTTTAAAATTCGTTTCCATCACAGAATTTGGTGATGAAATCAAAGATTTGACAATCGTGGTCAACGGTGTTTCTAAAAGCTACGCCATGACCGGTTGGAGAATTGGCTACACAGCCTCGACAGTCGAATTAGCCAAAATCATGGGCGATATTCAAAGTCATATGACCTCTAACGCTGGTAACATCTCTCAAAAAGCTGCTGTTATGGCTTTAAACGGACCTCAAGATTCCATCGAAGCTATGCGTGTAGAGTTTGAAAAACGCCGCAACTACATGGTTGAAAAAGTCAACTCCATTCCCGGCTTGTCTTGCAACAACCCTGGCGGAGCTTTCTATGTATTTGCCAACATCACCAATTTCTTCGGTAAAACCATCCGTGGTATAAAAATCAATAACGGCACCGATCTCTGTAATGTTATTTTAGAAGAAGCTAAAGTTGCCGTAGTTCCCGGCATCGCTTTTGAAGCCGAAGGCTTCATGCGCTTCTCCTATGCCAACAGCATGGAAAATATCATTGAAGGTTTAAATAGAGTCGAAGCTTTATTAAAAGAAGCCGTCTAGAATTTAACTAAATAAAAAAATCCCCTCGTTTTTAACGGGGGGATTTTTTATTTGCTGTTTTGTTTTCCTATCAGGCAGAATTTGTTTTCCTATCAGGCAGAATTTGTTTTCCTATCAGGCAGAATTTGTTTTCCTATCAGGCAGAATTTGTTTTCCTATCAGGCAGAATTTGTTTTCCTATCAGGCAGGTCTCATCAGCTGTTTAACTGTTTACTTTCTGCCAGTCCAGGGCCAATATAATTTGTTTATCAGGTTGCTTTGAAAATTCTATGTTCAAACCTAAAAGTAACCTTTCCAGGAAGTTTGATGGATTCACTAGCCTACAAGATGATTCGTTCTAGGGCAGAGCAATAAATTTCCCCTTGTAAAACTGAGCTCTTTTGCCAAGAGGCACAAATTTGGCTGTTCTACATACATGGGCTTAAAAAACATCTCACCTTAAATTAAAGTTGAAAACACTATTAGTAATTGACTGCACTCCTAAAAGGCTAAATTGAACAACTTAATAAAATTATTTTCGATATATTACTTATCCAACTGGGGTTGTAGGTCAAGACCACCGCTTAAGCCTGCATTCAAATCTCTGAGCTGGCGTAAAACTGAGATTGCCAATGATGGCCTAAGAGTTGTGTTGTTGATATATTACTTATCCAACTGAGGCTGGAGGTCAAGACCACCGCTTAAGCCGACATTTAAATCTCTGAGTTGTCGTAAAACTATGATGGCTAAGGGCAAGCCCAAGAACAAGGACAGTAAATCAGCCGTGGCTTGAGCTGTGGCCAAGCCCATGACTCCGTAGGCTTTAGACAGTATGGCGACTGCCGGTATGAAGAAGATGCCCTGTCTGGACAAACTCAAGACGGCAGCTCCCCTGGCCTTGCCTAAACCAGCGTAGGTCATATTGACAACCATGACCCAAGCTTGGATGGGCATGACGGCACATTGTAAGCGCAAGGCGTAAACACCGATTCTGATAGTCTCCGGGTTATCGGTAAAGACTCCAATTAAATTAGGGGCAAAGATCCCGGCAAATAAGGCCAAGATGGAAACCCCTGAGACTCCCACGATGGATGAGAATTTAAAGGCTTCCAGCACCCTGTCGTAGCGCTTGGCTCCCCAATTGAAACCGGCCACAGGTTGATAGCCTTGGCCAAACCCTAAGATGGCTGAAGTGATGAACATCATGATCCGGTTGACCACTGAAATAGCTGCTAAAGCAGCCGGTGAGAAACCACTAGCTAAATTGTTGGTGATAATTTGAGCCAAAGTCATCAAACCGGAGCGGAAAAAGGTAGGTGCTCCCATTTTGGAGATTTCCTGAGCAATATCCTTAGTATAGCCGAATTTCTTCCAACTTATATGTAAGAGAGTGTGGCCGCGCCAATAAGGGGAGAGTAAAATCAAAAAGCTGACTACTTTAGAAATAGCGGTAGCAATAGCAGCACCGGCGACTCCCCAGTTAAAGACGAAGATGAAGAGCGGGTCTAAGAAGATATTTAAAATAGCACCTGAAACCATGCCGATCATGGAGAAGGTGGCACTGCCCTCGGCTCGCAAACACTGGTTCATGACAAAGGAAGATGTCATGAATGGGGCAGCATAGAGCATAAAACTGGCATAATCCTTACCGTATTTGATGACCAAGGGGTCTTTGGCTCCTAAGAAGCGAACCAGAGGGTCCATGAAGGTCAAACCAAAAATCATCATCAGGCTGCCGGTAATTATAGCAGAGAAAAAGGCTGTAGATAAAACTCGACTAGCCTGTTCATCTTTGTTGGCTCCTAAAAGCCTGGCTATCTAGCTGTTGGCACCGATTGCCAAAGCCGAACCGGCCATTTGAATAAAGCTCTGTAAAGAAGCATTGATACCGACGGCACCCGTTGCTTCGATTCCTAAAGAGCTGACAA
>JAAYKD010000165.1 GCA_012522585.1 Bacillota bacterium
ACTGAATTAATGGCTGAATAAGACATACGGGGTGCCTTCGGCACCCCAGAAAACCTGAGATCCTTCGCTGCGCTCAGGATGACAAAAGCGTTACTCTTTATAGAAACTCGCAAAACTTACATCCGCTGCAAGTTTCGACTTTACCCTCAAATATTCTTTTTATTATATCTGCGGTATTATATACTTCTTTATTTTTCTTATCTATCTTTAAATCGTGCAGTATTATTTTTTTCGGTGACACACTCATAGCAGATATTTACTTTTCTAAAAAAAAGAGCCTTAAAACCCTTATTTTTAATAAAGGTCAGGCTATTTATTAGATTAATAGTTTAAATATCACCTACGTAAATGGTGAATAAAATATTCTTATCATAAAATAATTTTCAAATGTATAGACAGCATATTATTCATTTCTATACTTGAATTCTAAAAATTCTCGACCCAACTTAGGGAACATTGCATAGGTCAATACGTCCTCCTCTGTATGTGCAAGATCTTCAATTTCAGCCTTAAGTTTATCATATGCCGGTTCAATCAAATCTGCCGGTCTGCAAGAAATTGGTTTTTCACCTTCACCCAGTACCTTTTGCTTTAAATCCTCATTAACCAACCCAGGCGCACGACCATATTCTCCTCGAACATATGCTTTTACTTCCTTAGAAATCATTCCGTAACGCTCTCCAGAGATAACATTTACGGCAGCCTGTGCTCCGCACATCTGAGAGAAAGGCGTGCCTAATGGAGGATATCCTAAGTCCTTGCGCACTCTAACCACCTCTGCAAGAACTTCATCCAAGCGGTGATGTGCATTCATCTGCGTTAACTGAAACTCCAGATTAGAACGCATACCACCTGGAATCTGATGTTCTACCACACTGACGTCTACACCAACAAGCTTACTTTCGAACTCTTGATATTTCTTGCGTACTTCCTTCAAATGTGTGTTAATTTGAACCAATTTTTTATAATCTAGTCCCGTATCACGAGGGGTATTTTTTAATACAGCAATGATGCTTTCAGCTGCTGGATGACTGGTTCCTAGAGCGAAGGCGGATACATCCACATCTACCACATCTGCCCCCGCCTTTATTGCTTCCCAATATGTAATATCGGTCATACCACTCGTGCAATGTGAGTGATAATGTACCGGAACATTGACAGATGCTTTTACAGCCGCTACTGTTTTTGCAGCAGTCACTGGGTCAATCATACCTCCCATATCCTCCAGATGAACCGCAGTAGCTCCTATAGAAATATACTCTTGTGCAGTGCGGATAAAGGATTGAATATCATGAACAGGGCTAGATGTAAACTGAATATTTCCTTCTACCAGCTTTCCTGCTTTGAGAGCAGCCTTAGCAGCCACTTCACAATTCTGGATGTCATTGAGACCATCAAAAATTAAAAATATATCAATACCTGCTTCTGCTGCTGCTGTTACGAAACGGTCTACAACATCATCTGAATATGGCGTATATCCTAGAAGATTCTGGCCTCGAAGCAACATTCGTAGCGGTGTCTTTTTCACATATTTTTTAAAAATTCTTATTCTTTCCCAAGGATCTTCTTTCAAATAACGAATACAGGAATCAAATGTAGCACCACCCCACATTTCTATACATTCATAACCAAAGTTGTCCATCATTTCCAATACAGGAATCATATCGTCTGTTCTCATTCGAGTAGCTATAAGGGATTGTTGGCCATCTCTGAAATCTACTGAAGCTAGCTTCACTGGACCATAGTTCTTTGTATTCCGCCATTCATTATAATCTTGGCTAGATTTATTCAAAGGTGTATTCCTTTTAAATAATGACATTTTGTTTCCTCCTCTCGTATAATAAATAGTATGTCATGAGGGTATTTTATTTATTATATTCCAATGCCATGGTTTTAAATTCTTCTAAACTCACAGTACCGCCTTTTTCTATACTGAGCTTCTTTACCTCATCAAGGAGAAAATCAACCTTATCATCATTTATTTCAAGATTAAGTTGTCCAAGAACATATTCTATGGATTTTTTACCACTTTTTTTACCTAATGAAACTTCTCTCTTTCTGCCTACAACTTCGGGCGCATAACCTTCAACCGAAGGTGGATAAACAAGCATCTGCGCTACAACTAATCCGCTTTCACGTGTAAATACCTTATCTCCAACAACCGGTCTCATAGATGATACCGGAATTCCTGATATTTCTTCCACTAGCTTACTAGTCTCAAGCAATTCCTCCAATTTAAGATTCATTTCTACGCCATAAAGACCTTGAAGTGCTATTGCCAATTCAGCTATATCTGTATTCCCCGATTTTTCACCAAGACCATTCACAGTAACATGTGCACAATCAGCACCCTCTTTTAAACAAGCTATTGTACATGCTAATGAGAGGCCGAAGTCATTATGACAATGAACAGCAACAGGAACGTCTACCCATGATTTTACCAATTTAGTCAAATATGCCATCGTTTCCGGAGTAGCAACTCCTAATGTGTCAACGAGAACAATTTCATCAGCACCGCAATCATTTACTGCTGTTTGATAAGCTTTCTTGAGGAATTCCGGATTGGCACGAGTAGCATCTACTGCAAAAAAGGCAGTATAGAGGTTTTCCTGTTTTGCGTAACTTATAGCATCACGAATTCTCTTCAATACAATTTCTTCATTTAAATCCCAAGCCTTCATTTTATGTGGGCTTGTAAGTATTTCACATACAGTGTACTTTGCTCCGGTTTCAACAGTTAATTTAATATCATTTACGTTACAACGTCCAAAACCCCAGATTTCAGCATCCTTTACTTCCTTTACAATATTTGATACAGCAATTCTATCTTCTTCACTGCTTGCCGGAAATCCTGCCTCAATTCGGTCAACACCGGCTGCTGCCAGCCTTTTGGCTATTTTGAGTTTTTCTTGGGCATTTATACTTACCCCAATGCTTTGTTCACCATCTCTAAGAGTGGTGTCATAAACCTTAATTTTTTTCTTCATTTTAGATAGTTCTTTTTGTACATCTTGTATATCATTATAATTACTTGTCCAAAAACCTTCTTTTTTCATAGTCTAACCTCCCTAGTAGAATATCAAAAACACTATATTAAATTATTTAATTTATACTATTTTATTTTTTAACTCTTTGCCATCTAATGAATCAACAATTGATTTTGCTATAA
>JAAYKD010000194.1 GCA_012522585.1 Bacillota bacterium
ACGTAAGACTGACTAATGCGAAAAGCTTGTGATCTGCTTGTAATCTGATCAGCTGTATGCTATTTGTGGAGGTGCCCGCAAACGGGTGCCCCGGGTCAGCACCGGGATGGCTTTCTTTTCTGCATTCGATTCCAGAGATGCCATCAGAAACAGTATGGGTGCAGGGACGGCTACAGCAAAATGAGCTTCAAGTGTCTGTAAGACAGAAAGTTCTGTTATTAGCTCCAGCTCATTCTCCGTATGTGCGTCTCCTTTGCCGGAGGCATCTGAATGGAAGTGCGAATGAACAATGGTGATTCCGTTGATAACGTGGTTGTGATAGAAAAAACAGATATTTGCATAGTACAACATGAAAAGTACTGCAAGGCAAGTGCTTATTACCTGTTTTCTTTTTTGCATTGTGCAAAAGTACAGATTTTTTGCAACCCTGCAATGTGGCAGGATTTGAGTGCGACGCATGAATTTCCGTATCGCTATATTTTTAACCTATACACCATGCAGAATATCATTCCGGAAGAACCGAGATTTTGAAGGAACCTTCATTGCCACCACCAATCCGGTTAGCAACCTGAACTCGACATGTTCGAAAGCATTTTTATGCGTCGCATACTGTGACTAAGTTGCGGACGCTGTATTAATGAAAAATTCGTACATTTACAGACGCAAAATCTTCAATAGCACGAAATGTAAAGTATAATTTCTTTCAAATAGACCAAGAAAGGCAACCACAATGTGGTCGCTATATTGTTTCATCTTTAACGAAAGAAATTATGCTTATTCTGCAAAACATTTCATATACACACCCAAACAAGAATCTGCTGTTTACCGACATCAATCTGACTGTAAACATTTCCGAAAAGATAGCATTAATCGGTAACAACGGAGTAGGAAAATCTACTTTGTTCAAAATTGTTGTAGGAGAGCTCCAACCTTCAAATGGAAAAATAAGCGTTAAAACCAAACCGTATTATGTTCCGCAAATATTTGGACAATTCAATCACTTGACCATCTCACAAGCGTTGCGAATTGAAGATAGATTAAATGCTTTGAAAGAGATTTTAAAAGGAAACACAAGTGAAGAAAATTTTAATTTACTGAATGACGATTGGGCAATCGAAGAACGTTGCAACGAGGCATTAAGCTATTGGCAACTAAACGATTTAAATTTATCACAAAAATTGGAGTCATTAAGTGGTCGACAGAAAACAAAAATATTTTTGGCTGGCATTTCCATTCATCAACCCGAATTGATTTTGTTAGACGAGCCAAGTAACCATTTAGACACTGACAGCCGTCAACTTATGTATGACTTCATTCAAACTACAAAAAGCACATTGATTGTCGTGAGTCACGACAGGAAGTTACTCAATTTGTTAGACTCGGTTTATGAGTTAGGCAAACACGGAATTAAAGTTTATGGTGGTAATTACGACTTTTACAAACAGCAAAAGCAAATAGAAAACAACGCTTTGAGCCGAGACATTCAGAGCAAAGAAAAGATGCTACGAAAAGCCAAAGAAAAAGAACAGAAAACATTGGAGCGACAGCAAAAATTGGATACACGTGCAAGAAAAAATTTAGGCAAAGTGAATCTTCCCAAAATAGTTTCTAATACATGGAGAAACAGTGCAGAACGAAGTACAGCCAAAACTGTAAGTGTTCACGCAGAAAAAATCAGTGGACTCTCGCAAGATTTACTAGAGCTTCGTTCTTCGGTGTTCGTCATTGACATAATGAAGTTTGGATTTGATAATTCAACTTTACACAAAGGGAAAATCTTGTTTACCGCAATAGATATTAACTTTGGATACGACAACCAACCTCTTTGGACAGAAAACTTGAATTTTCAAATTATAAGTGGAGAACGTATTACGTTGAAAGGGAAAAACAATTCTGGAAAAACAACTTTGATAAGACTTATCTTGGGTGACATTGAACCGCAATCAGGAACAATCTATAGAGCGGACAACAC
>JAAYKD010000166.1 GCA_012522585.1 Bacillota bacterium
GTGGATTTCCAAAAGATGCAAAAAGGAAATTACATGGGTCAATTCTTTGCCATGTTCTTACCTCCTCGTCAATTTGCCGAGCGGATGGGTCGCACTCTGCCCGAAGACGATGAGATGATTCGCATTATGTCCTCGACACTTTACAGAGAATTAGAAAAGCACAGCGATTTAATCGCCTTTGCTGGCAATGCAGCTGATTTAGAGAAAAACAATAAAGATGGCAAAATGTCCGCTTTCTTGACCATCGAAGACGGCCGCAGCGTTGAAGGTAGCTTCGAAAAACTGCAAGGCTATTACGATCTAGGTGTCAGGCTCATTTCCTTGACCTGGAACTATGCCAACTGCTTTGGCTCTCCTAACTCCTTAGACAAAGAAGTCATGAATACCGGTTTGACTCAATTTGGTAAAGAGGCTATCGAATGGATGAACGACAAAGGCATAATCGTCGACGTTTCTCATCTTTCCGACGGTGGATTCTTCGACGTAGCTAAATTGAGCTAAAAGCCCTTCGTCGCTTCTCACTCCAACTGCCGCGCTTTGAGCAACCATCAGCGCAACTTAACCGACGAGATGATTCCTCTCATGGCCAATGCCGGTGGTGTAGCTGGTATCAACTTTGCCCCTGCTTTCTTAGCCGAAGACATCACCAGCAAAGACAGCTTAGTCAGCGATATGGTCAGACATATTAAACACTTTGTCAAAGTTGGCGGTATCGAATGTGTCGGTATGGGTTCAGACTTCGACGGTATCGGTGGCAATTTAGAAGTTAAAGATGCATCCATGATGCAGATGATTTTCGAAGCTTTACGCAAAGAAGGCTTTAGCGAAGACCAAATCGAGAAAATCGCTTACACCAATGTCTTAAGAGTCATCAAAGAGACATTATAATAAAAAGGTTAAAAATTCTATGAAACTAAATCTTGACCCTTTGCTCTTGCAAAATTTAAAGCAAGCAAAGGAAATACTCTGGCTCAACCCTCATTTAAACGAAAAGGAATCTCCTTTAGCAGATGTTCAAGGAATAGCAGATGCTGAGGCGAGGCTAAAACGCTTCGCCTCCTATTTTGCTGCAGTTTTTCCTGAAACCAAAGCGACAGGGGGCTTAATTGAATCTCCTTTGACTGAGGCCCAAAACTTCATTTCCTTTTTACAGAAGGAAACAGACGTACCTTTAAAAGGGCGCTTGTTCGTCAAAGAAGACAACGCCCTGCCCATCTCCGGCTCAATTAAAGCCAGAGGGGGCATTTATGAGGTCTTAGTTTTAGCTGAAGAGATCGCCTTGAAAAGCGGCATGCTCAAGCTGGAAGACGATTACGCTGTTTTAGCTCAGGAGCCCTTTAGAGAGCTCTTTGCTAAGTATGCTGTGGCAGTGGGTTCAACCGGCAATCTAGGCCTTTCTATAGGCATTATGAGCGCTCAGTTGGGCTTTAGAGTTACGGTACACATGTCCAACGATGCTCGTCAATGGAAAAAGGATTTACTGCGGGCTAAAGGTGCTCAGGTTGTAGAATATCCGGGCAATTTTGACATGGCTATTTCCGAAGGGCGCAAGCAAGCCATGAAAGACCCAAATTGTCATTTCGTTGACGATGAGAATTCCCTAAATCTCTTTTATGGTTACAGTGTGGCTGCCCGAAGAACAGCTGAACAATTGAGCCAGGCCGGTGTCAGAGTCGATGCAGACCACCCCTTGTTCATCTATTTACCTTGTGGGGTAGGGGGCGGACCTGGTGGAGTTGCTTATGGTTTCAAGCAGCTCTATGGCAGCAATGTTCATTGCTTCTTTGTCGAGCCTATCTACTCGCCTGCTATGCTTTTAGGTTTAGCCAGCGGGCTTCACGACGGCATAGCCGTGCAAGACATAGGTTTGAGCGGTCAGACAGCCATGGACGGCTTAGCAGTAGGCCGACCTTCCAAGCTGATTGGGCGCATTGTCGGTCATCGTTTAGACGGTATCTATACCTTAGACGATTCCAGAAGCTATCATTATCTCAAAGGTATTTGGCAAAAAGAAGGTATAGCCCTAGAGCCTTCAGCCAGTGCTTCTCTGCCTGGCTATAAAATAGTGCAAACAGATGAAGAGTATAAAAACCGCCTGACCCCAGTGCAGTGGCAAAATGCTACTCACATTGCCTGGGCTACAGGTGGCGGCATGGTGCCTCAAGAAGAGATGGAAGCCTACCGCAATTATCAGCCGGAGTAGGCAAAGTCATTTGTGAGATTTATTTTTTTAAGGTTTAGCAGGCAACTTGATGATGAAAAATTGACGGATAAATATTTGGCAATTTTAAAGAGTTTTTACGAAACATTTGATTTCTATATTGTTGTAGATATGGATTTAGAATAAATGCATTTGTAAAATCTAAGACTTCTGGCGACACCTGATTTTTTTCATCTTTAGTAAAAACTCTCCTGTTAAAATAAAAAAATCCCCGTCGAAAGATATTCGACGGGGATTTAATTTTTCAGTTAATAACTTCAAATAGAGAATTAAACTTTCACCAGAACTATTGTAATTGCACTTCTGATTGCCAAAAGTTGTATTTCTCTATTGCCAAACACAGACCTCTTTTTCTTTTGCTGCGAAATTGTTTAAATCATAACTGTCTAAAAGTTTTTTACTTTCTTTCGGAACCTAAGTTGGGCCTTTACTAAATCACGTTCTCTGTCTAACTTATATCTTCATTTTCGGGTCAAGGGCATCACGTAAGCCGTCTCCCATTAGGTTGAAAGAGAGAACCGTCAGCATGATGGCTAAGCCTGGGTAGGTGGAGATATGAGGGGCTCTTAAGATATAGGTGCGACCTTCGTTTAAAATTGAGCCCCAAGTAGATTGGGGTGGCTGAGCACCAAAGCCCAAGAAGGTCAAGCTCGATTCTAAGATGATTACACTGGCTATGTTGAGAGTAGCCATGACTATGATGGGTACCACTGCGTTGGGCAGTATATGCTTGAAGATAATCCGTTTGTCGTCGCAGCCTAGTGCTTGGGCAGCTTCAATGTAATCTAGCTGTTTGATCTGCATGACTTTAGCTCGGACTTGCCGGGCGTAGCCATTCCATGAGGTCAA
>JAAYKD010000167.1 GCA_012522585.1 Bacillota bacterium
ATCTACATGGAAGCGGCTTTCTGGTTCCCTGATGCGATTGCCGGTTTAACTCGCAAATATAAGTTATCTTCAGAGGCGGCTTATCGTTATGAGCGAGGGGTGGACTTTTTAAATGTTATCGAGCATTTAGAGTACATGAGTCGTCTAATTCTAGAAGTTTGTGGTGGTCAAGCTGCTCCTGTGATTGACGAGATTATTAATTTACCTGAACGTAAGGCAGTAGCTATGCGTTTAGCTCGTTGCAATAAAGTGTTAGGCGTTGAAGTATCATCCGATGAAGTCAAGACAATCTTTAGGGATTTAGAATTCGACTTTGAAGTGGATATGGATAATGTCTTCACGGTTAAAGCGCCATCTTATCGCTTTGATATTGAAATCGAAGAGGATTTGATCGAAGAAGTTGCTCGCATCTATGGTTTTGAAAATATTCCTGCTCATGAGCCTGTTGTTCAAGCGAATATTTTCCCGTTCCCTGAAAAAAAGCGTTCTGTACATTCTTTCCGTCATTTGATGGCGGCAATGGATTATCAAGAAGTTGTTAATTACAGCTTTGTTGATGAGGATTGGGAGCAGAACTATCAAAATAACGAAGATCCAATCCGCTTGTTAAATCCGATTTTTGCTCAATACGCTGTGATGCGTACGAGCCTGATTGGTGGTTTGTTGAAAAATATTGCACATAATGCAAAATACAGACAAAACCGTGTACGTGTGTTTGAACTAGGCCGTGTGTTTTTTGACGATCCTGCCGTTAAATCAAGTGAAAGAACGGTTAAAGGTATTCGCCAACCAATTCACTTTGCTGCAGCTAGTTGGGGTTTAGCTTATCCGGAACAATGGGGTGAAAAATCACGTCAAGTGGATTTCTTTGATCTGAAAAATGACTTGGAAAATTTACTTGGCTCTCAAACTGCGGATTTACGTTTTATGGCTGAAGAGCATCCGGCTTTGCACCCAGGCCGTAGCGCTGCGATTTATTATCGTGATGAAAAGATTGGCATTATTGGCGAACTTCATCCTCAGTGGCTGGGCGATCTCGATTTAACTACTGCACCGGTAGTTTTTGAAATTGATGTCAGTCCGCTTATGCCTCATGATTTAGTCAGTTATAAAGAAATTTCCAAGCAACCGGTGGTTAAACGTGACTTGGCTCTTTGGGCTGCTAGTGATGTCAGTTATCAGCAAGTTGTTGATTCACTTGAAGAAATTCGTCAAGAGGGTATACTCAGAGAGATTACCTTGTTTGATATCTGGAAAGATCAAAATTCCACAAAAAACGAACGTAGCTTAGCTTTACGCTTTGTTCTGCAAGATGCTACAACAACACTTGAGGATGCTCAAGTTGAGCAGTTAATGAGTAAAATTCTTACTAACTTAGTTGAAAAACTGGGTGTTAGACTAAGATAAAGCCGGAGATATAAATGACAACTATAGCAAAGCCTTCTCTAACAAAGGCTGATTTGACAGAGTTACTTTACGATCACGTAGGTGTTAATAAGCGTGAGGCAAAAGATATTGTGGATGGGTTTTTTAATCAGATTAGTGATGTTTTGGTCGAGGGTGAGCCAGTACGAATTTCCGGTTTTGGCAATTTCCAACTTAGAGACAAGGCTGCTCGTCCTGGGCGCAATCCAAAAACGGGTGATCTAATACCGATTTCTGCTCGTCGAGTAGTAACTTTTCATGCAAGTCAAAAGCTAAAGGAAGCAGTCGAAGATCCTGTTGAGGAAATTTAATAAGAGCTGTTTTCGTTTGTGGCGGAGTGTCGTTTGTGATGTAATTTTACAAACTATATACTCCGCCTTAATTATTTCAGTGACAGATATTTTAGAGGAAATCCTGCGCCGAGAAAGCGCTGTTTTGTGCTACACTCTGATTAGTCATAACAATTCAAAAGCCGTACTTTAAGCGTGTCGGTTGTATAAGCGATGGAACAAACAGATATTCAAACTATTGAAAAGGTGGAGTTGCCACCCATCCCTGCCAAGCGTTATTTCACTATAGGTGAAGTCGCTGATTCATGCCAAGTCAAGCCACATGTTTTACGCTATTGGGAGCAGGAATTCACTCAATTAAATCCTGTTAAGCGTCGCGGTAATCGTCGTTATTACCAACATCATGAGG
>JAAYKD010000024.1 GCA_012522585.1 Bacillota bacterium
CTCACGAATTTCAACACCCAGCGCGGATCATTGGGCATACGCTTTGTGACACCGATTTCAATGTAGGTGATTCCTTTTTAAATTACAGGATGAAGCAATTGGCTCTTATGGACCAGGTAGAATTCCGTGGGGAATTGAAACAAATGCGGGATTATGAGGTAAGATTGCGATAAGGAATCATGAGCCTCAATAGACAAATCATCCACTACTGCTTTCAATCAAATATGTTAACTGCACCATATTCGGTATGGCTTTCTCTTACATAATTTTAAACTTCCGAAAATCACTCTTTGCAAATAATAAACAGGATTTCTATTTTGCAAGAATATAGTGAATGTGTTTAATATTACCAATAAAGTGCGATTACCTAGTTTCTCATGACTTTTGGTAATCATCTCAAATCTGGTGGGTAATGTTTTTAATCAAGTACACTACTGTCCCGTTAAGATTTGAGGTCTCGAAATAGTTCGAGTTGACCGTAATCAGACAAGACGTTTAAGTTTGGTTTATTAAACAATTCACGTACGGGTATTTTCTCAAATAACATAGTTCCTATGGTTTGAGAAATCATAGAAAGAGAAGCTCCTTCGATGTGCATCTTTTTCTTGGCCAATGCTAAAAGCAAGAATGCACACACAGCTATCCATATTTGGGTATAGACGGCATTTTCAGAGGTGCCATAAAACGATTTGATATGCAGGTGTTGCTTTATCCATTTGAAGAAAAGTTCTACATTCCACCTTTCCCTGTAAAGTTCTGCAATGGTGAGTGCCTCATAACCAGTATGGTTCGTGATGAAACGGTACACGTTTCCCGTAGCAAAGTCTTCATAGACAACCAGGCGAAATTCATCTGGATATTTTTTCACGGATACCACTTCCGTCAGTCGGATAATTTGATCACAGACCACACCTGTCTGGCAGTCAACCTCCCTGGAAGAAACAACTTTGTATTGCATGTTATCTTTTGCTCTGGTCACAAAGAATGCGCCATTCTTATGGATGTTGTTGAAGAGTCTAAAGAAGTCAACGTACCCCTTATCCATCAAATAGATGGTACCCATCTCGATATACATCTCATCCATTGCATTGACGTCATGTACAGATGCTTGTGTAAGATGGATGAAGACAGGGAGATTACCTCTCAAGTCAATTTGTGTATGTATTTTTATGCCACCCTTATTTTTACGGAACTTGGCCCATGGA
Organism: Bacillota bacterium; assembly: GCA_012522585.1. Lineage (GTDB taxonomy): Bacteria > Bacillota > JAAYKD01 > JAAYKD01 > JAAYKD01 > JAAYKD01. The sequence continues at coordinate 1,206 of JAAYKD010000024.1, forward strand.
CAGAGTTTGAGGCACAGACTGATGGTGGTGCTGTCGAAAGCATAAACCATATTGTCAATATCAAGTCTGAACTTGTCCTTAGCATACAGCGGCCGCACTTTCTTTATCAGGACTTCTCCCAACTCGGCATAGATGTGCCAGTCCCTGTTCTCGTTGGCTTTGGCCAACGTATTTCGGGGAACTGCATAGCTGATACCGCAGTGATACAACTTCTTTACCATGGCCAGTGCATTCAGGCTTGCTTCGATATCACGCAAGCTGTTCTTGTCGGCATATTGAGCCATGCACATTACAAGAAACTGATCATGACAGGAAAGATTCCTGACTCGGTAATCACCCTTGTACCTGGTAACTATTTCGTTGAATTCTCTACGAGGAATAAGCTGCATAATTTGAGCGAAAACTGTTTTGCCGGAATTCATTTCGTACGCTATTTGAAGGGAAACGTAAAAGTAACCAATTCAAATCGTGTACAAGAAATTCAGAGTATATATTGCTAAATATAAAAGATTTACAAACAACAAACATTGTTTTAACGGGACACCAGTGATCCCAGATATCCATTCAGTGATTCAATATGGGTCCAATGCAAAAGTACAAAAAAGCAGTGTTGAAGAGATGTATCGTCCTGATTTCTATTTATTGATTGTGTGAACATTTTTCAGGACTCGACAAGGACTAGACAGAGAGGGGACTGGGTGCCTGCCTCCTTATATC
>JAAYKD010000168.1 GCA_012522585.1 Bacillota bacterium
AAAGACCCATCTGAACGATAGGGTTTGGTTTATGCTCTTTTGAATACCCATATTGCTTCAGGCCTTCTTCTTGCTCAATCTCAAAGAAGTAATTGGTGCAGTCGTAGTAGAGAATACCGGTGTTACGTTTGGAGACAGAGAGACTGTTTTCATACAACGCCGCTTGAATCAAATCCGTTTCCTTTGCAATGACTTCTAATGCTCTGTAGATCTGGTGCAGTTCAAAATCCGGAGGTTCAATCAATCCGGAGGAAAGTTCATAAGTGGATAGCTTGGAAGAAGGGAAAAGGATTCTGCCATAAAGTAGCCTGGATAGAATCGAGTTCAGATTGTAATCAAACCTGTATTTGTCTGTGATTTTGTTGCAGATTTTGTGAAGTCCCAGTTCATGGTAGAGTTGCTGCAGAAACAGGTAGCCTCCATTAAAGCTACGCTGCTCCCCCTTTTTAATTACTTTGGAAGGGGAATACTTAGCAATAACATCCGGCTCCTTGCCTTCTTTTTCACGACGGTTTAATTCTGCAACATAGTTTTCTGCCCATTCATAGGGATCCTGGTCTCCAAGTTTTTCTTTCAGAGCCGCGTAGGTTCCCAGCTTTTCTACAACCTTGGACGTTCTTTTTCCATTTGTATAGACTGATTTGGTTACATAAAAAGAAGCCGCATTTTTCGTTTTGCTTACCTGAAGTCTCATGGCGTTCACCCCTTTACGCTTTTCCTTATTATAACACATTGTGTAACATTGTGCAATATGCAATTATGAAATTTGACAAAAAAATAGGCCCTTTCAAGGCTTTCAACGTTTTTTTATTCAGTTAACTGTCAAACTCCCGGGTTTGATTATGAAACGGGATTAACTCGTACGGGCTTTTCCGGAGGAGTAAGTAACCGGGAAATACCTATGGATATATTTTGATTTAGATAGTATAGTAGACATAATAAAGTAAGTTTCTAATGGATGTGCCATCACTCTTGCGTATTATCATTGCAGTTGTATTTTGTACAAGGATAAACCAATGAAAAAACTAGAAGTCTCAGCCGGCATCTTAATGAATAATGATCAAATCTTATGCTTACAAAGAGGCAAGGGAAAGTATAACTACGTTTCATATAAATACGAGTTTCCGGGAGGCAAACTGGAGCAGGGTGAGAGTCCTGCTGCGGCTCTACGACGTGAACTAGTTGAAGAGATGCACCTCAATATAAAAGAAGCCGATTTAGGTTACTTTATGACAGTTGAACATCAATATCCAGATTTCTATTTGACCATGCATTCTTTCACTTGTAATTTAGACTCGCGTGATTTTGATCTGCTAGAACACATCGACTACCGGTGGCTGAACGCTGAAGAATTGGGTGATCTTGACTGGGCGGGAGCAGATTGGCCGATCGTCCAAAGATTAATGGAGGAGAAAGGCATTTGAGCATTAAAGAAAGCTTAGCAGCCGGCCTTGGGACTGGGTTTATCGATTGCAATCTAGCATCATTAGAACAGTACCATCCAAAGCTGGTAGTAAATGATCATAAACGCGGAATCAAAGTGCTTTCCAGTATCCTGCAGGAACTAAGGCAATGCGAGGAGTTCTTTCTCTCAGTTGCTTTTATCACTAATAGCGGCGTGGCTTCAATTATAAACACTTTGCAAGAGCTGGACGACGGGAAAAAAGTTAAAGGCAAGATCATTACCTCTCAGTATCAAAATTTCACAGAGCCTGCCGCACTGAAAAGGCTTCTCCAATTCAAAAATATCGATTTGAGAATAGTAACGGAAGATAATTTTCATGCAAAAGGTTATATATTCCGCCGTAAAGACCGCTACTCCTTTATTATCGGCAGCAGTAATCTCACTCAGGCTGCCCTCTCCTCAAATAAAGAGTGGAACGTCAAATTGACATCCCTTGAGGATGGGCTGGTGATGCAGAATATCCTAAAGGAATTTCAAAACACGTTTGATGCCGCGACTCCAGTGGATGAGGCCTATATCGTAGACTATAGTAAAATTTAT
>JAAYKD010000025.1 GCA_012522585.1 Bacillota bacterium
CGCCCCAGCCGCCTTCGGGCACCGAAGTGTTCAGATATCCAAAATAGACTTGGCGCAGTTTGGGCAGGGTCTCCTTGTTGATGTACAACACACCTGCGCCGAATGGAGAATTGAGCCACTTGTGGCCACCAGCTACCATAAGATCCACATGAAAGCTTTTGGTGTCTAACTTGCGTACGCCCATTTCCTGAACTGCGTCCACTACCAAATAAATGCCCCGCTGGCGACAGAAGTCACCGAGTTCTTTCAAATCCATACGCCAACCATTGCACCACTCAACGGAAGAAATCACAATGATTTTGGTCCGCTCGTCCGCCAGAGCTTCAAAATCTTTGGCATAAAAGCGACCATCTTGTGTCTTGGCAACTCTTATGTCCAGCTTCTTTTCCTGGCGTATCATGCACCAAGGCAGTGCCACTTGGATGAACTCCAGATTGGTGGTAATGATATTGTCACCATCCTCTAGATCGATGCCGTTAGACGCGATGTTCAGGCCGTGGGTAGTGCTTTCCACAATGGCAATTTCATCTGGGTCTGCATTGAGCAACTTACACGCCTCGTCATAGGCTTTATGACGCATGGAGTCCATGGCAATATGGTGAGCGCTGGAGTTTTCTTCGTCTTGGCGGGCGGAAAAATCTGCAAATTCTTTAATGGCCCGAACGGTTCTCTGGGGGGCAAAACTCACACAGGCCGCATCTAGAAAGGTCATAGTTTCTAAGACAGGCCATTCTTCTTTTCTGATTTTTTCCCAATCGATACTCACTTATAATTACCTCCTTATATTACTGACCAGCACTGTTCCCTAGGTGCAGGTTCTAAAATAATTCCTGTAGCTCGCCAGAGGTGAATTGTTGAATTTCATATTTATAGCCATCCGGTCCTTCGAAAAAGAAGGATTTCAAGCTGATATCCTTAACTTTTTTAATTTCTGAGAGATTCGTTACACCGAAAGCACCATTGAGCTGAGTGTGGACTTCTTCGATGTTGTTGACGGTCAGGCTGATCAGAACGCCGCCTCGGCTCTCCACCTTAATCGACCCGCTTCCCGCATCCACCGCCCCGATAAAAGACTTTTCATTCAATCGGAAGACACAGGCCCAGCCCGGATTAAAGACGAGTTCCAGCCCTAAAGTTTCTTCGTAAAATTTTCGAACAGCAGCCAAATCCTCATGATAAAGAAAGGTGATGTTTGAGGTGAGATTTAAAACTGACATATAATTGCCTCCTTCGCTTTCTACGCGTAATGAAAAATTGAGTTTTTTACAATTGTGCGTTAGTGATTTTGAACAGAATGGTACAGCAATACCAAAAGCTATAAGAGATACTTCGTTGTTATTCCTCTGTATCCCAGCGATTGGCAAGAGTATCATATACGGTACCATGTTTCAGCAGCATCTTAACAATTTCCTTGTTATACTTTTGCTTTTTAATAAAGCTTTGCCTCTTTTTGGTGTGCTAGCTAAGGTGAAGACAGATGAGTATAAGTTTCAATATCAAGGTTTTTAGATCTAGACGTTTTCATATCGGAATTCATATCGAAGCGAGCGATTTGCAACGAGGCTGGTTTTATCGCTCTGTTTTGCAACGATAAACGCAACGATCAAACAATCATTGCAGAAATCTCATAAAATGGTAATATATATTTAAGAAAGAGGTGATCCCGTGTATATAGAGGAAAAACTTTATGAGGAGACGCAATCTTCGAAAGAGGAATTAGACTTTCTTTATTTAGAGCAATACCTAAAGAAAGAAATAGTGATAGGTCAGTTAAACATAGACATTTTAAAAACATTAAAATTATATAACAAAGATGGCTATTACAATGTTGCCGGAGAATTATTATCTGACGAAAATGATATAAGGTTTTCTGGTATAGATATAGTTCGCTTCGGGGATAATATCAACCAAATATTACATAGGGAAACTCTAACTGGGATATCGCTTTTGCAACAATATGATAAAACAATCGAAACTTTTGAACGTTATTATCAATTAGAAGAAATCCAAGAATACAAACGAGTTAAAAAAGAGTTAATTCCTAAAGAAGCTTTTAGGGAGGCTTTAGCAAATGCTATAGTGCATAGAAACTGGGATATTAACTCTTATATTCAGATAGGAATGTACCACGATAGAATTGAGGTTTTATCACCTGGAGGCTTACCTCCTGGGATTTCTAGGGAAGACTATCTCACTAAAAACATATCCGTTTTAAAAAACCCTATTATAGCCGGAGTGTTTTATAGATTGAATTTAATTGAAAAATTCGGTACAGGAATAGGGAGAATAGTCAGGGAATATGAAGACAGCATGACTAAACCAGATTTTGTCATTAGCCAAAACAATATAAGTGTTATTTTACCTATAGTACAAACAGATATGTCAGATTTGATTAAAGAAGAGGTAACAATTTACAATCTTTTAAAGGAAAATCAGGAGCTCTCCAGGCAATACTTGGATACAGAGTCCGGATTCAATAAATCAAAGACTCTTAGAATAATCAACAGTTTGTTGGATAAAAACTTAATTGAAAAGCAAGGTAAAGGTGTAAATACCACCTACTCAAAAAAATAAACTTGTAAAAATGTTGTAGCAAATGAAGCTTTAGCATCTCTACAAAAGGCGTGAAAAACCCTAGTTACCATAATGGTAGCTGGGGTTTTACCAACGCCGATTTAAATTTGACCCAAAACGCCGGTCAAAAATTGACCACTATGCGCATTGAATAATTGACCACCGTGGAAGAAAAATCAAAACTTGGCAGTTAGAAATCCGGAAATCTGGCAGTTGAAAATCCGAAAACTTGGCAGTTAGAAACCAGAAAACTTGGCAGTTGGAAATTCGAGTAATAAATTATTGAAAAAAAGAACCCTGGCTTATTCAAAGCCAAGGTTCTTCTTTTAATTTTATACCCAAGAGTCAAACTTTTTGATATATATTCTTTTTACTATTTCTGTTAAGACCGAGTAGGCAACTAAAATACCAAAGAGCCACAAGAAATAATCTGCGGGTAAGGCTACTAGGCCAATATAGGTGCCCAAGGGGGTGAAGGGTATGAGGATACCCAAGGCCATTATCACGACAGTCATGATATTGACAGGTCTTGAGGCTCGGCTTTCAATAAAGGGAAGCTTTCTTGTTCTGATCATATGCACAATCAAGGTTTGGGTCAGCAAGCCTACGACGAACCAACCGGATTGGAACAGGGGAGCCATCTCGGGTGTGTTAGCTTTGAAGATAAACCACATGACCCAGAAGGTGACTATATCGAAGATAGAAGAAATTGGCCCGATGTAGATCATAAATTTTCCAATTTCATCGGCATTCCATTTTTGTGGTTGCTCTAAGTATTCATCATCCATATTGTCCCAGGGTATGGAAATTTGCGAGATGCTATAGAGTAGGTTTTGGACCAAAAGCTGGATGGGCAGCATGGGTAAAAAGGGTAAAAATGCACTGGCAACTAAAACGCTGAAGACGTTTCCAAAGTTTGAACTGGCAGTAATCTTGATGTACTTGATGATATTGCCAAAGACTCTTCTGCCTTCAACGACTCCTTCTTCCAAGACATTCAAATCTTTTTCCAACATGATGATGTCTGCTGATTCTTTTGCTATATCTACGGCAGTATCTACCGAAACCCCAACATCAGCTTGTTTTAAGGCCTGGGCATCGTTGATTCCATCGCCCAAAAAGCCTACTACATGGTCGTGGTCCTGCAAGATAGCTATGACTCTTTCCTTTTGAACCGGGGAGAGTTTAGCCAAGATACTGGTTCCTATGGCTAGTTTATAGACTTCTTCGTCATCTAATTCTTCTATATCAGAGCCTAAAACAACATTTTCAGAGGGAATGCCTACGTCGCTGGCTATTTTCTTGGTGACTATATCGTTGTC
>JAAYKD010000169.1 GCA_012522585.1 Bacillota bacterium
AACCATCTTCACTATAACACTATTCAGGTTGGTAAACAATAAGGCCAGCCAATAAAAAAGCACTACTAAAGGGTTGGTCAATAGATTTACTAAGCATAAGAGTAAAAGATCCTTTCTGTTTTTCTTACCCGATAGAAAAAAGAAAAGAGTTTCTAAGAGAATAGTCAGCAAAAGGGAAAAGAGAAATGGAAGCAAAAGCTGAATTTTCATAGCTTAGCCCCGCTTATGCCTCCATAAAGTAAAAGCAAAGAGACTACAGCCATTAAGGCGAAGGAAAGTGGTGCGGTGGGAACGGGTAGACCTAAGTATTGGGGAATATATCCGATAAAGAGACCGAAAGTTAATAGCCCGAAAGTAAAGCCCTTAGCCCCTGGGTATATTTTAGCCATGACCCAGAGGGTTATGGGCATACTCATATTGAACAAAAATATTGATAAAACTCCTGCCATTGGAACGTTGGGCAGAAGGAAAAGTAAAGCAGCTCCCAACATGGAAAAGACCGAGGTTTTGAGCATACCAAAACGGTCAGCAGCAAAACCACCTGCGACTTTACCCAAAACAACACTGCTAATTAAAGTTAAGCCCCAGTAGCCCCTGCCTTTCCAGGGAAACTGCAGAGTTAAACCTACATAAGAACGCAGGCAGACGACCAAAAATAGAGAGACAGCTGCTATCAAACCGTAAGATAAAGAGGCTCTCTGCAATGAAAAGGGTGAATTGCTGGGATAGCCTCCTTTAAAAAGCTTCGATGCTAACAAGATTAAAAGAGCTGAGAAAGCTAAAAACACTAAAGGCCAGAAAAAAGATAGATTGCCCAATTTTCCCTGAATTGTGCCTAAGTAAAGACCTAGAGCTCCAGGCGAAACAAAGATACCCAAAGGGCTACTTTTATTTTGACTGATATTGAGTACGTCGATACCACCACCCACGTGGAAAAGGCCATTGCCCAGACCTGCCACTATGGCTGCTGCCAAAGGTAGACCAGTTGAACCAAAAGCTGCGGCGATCAACACTATACCGCCCAAAGCAAAACGAGAATTGCGGTTGTAAGCGTCGGCTAAAGCGCCAAAGGGCATTTGCAAGGCAAAGGCACAGAAATTATAGAGCAAAACACTTAAATACCAGGTACAATCGTTGGCAACGCTGCTCAACATTAAAAACGCACAAGCAAAATCTACTAAGAAATGAGCTGTGGAGAAAGAAAAAATCATCGATTTATATTTACTTAACAGTTCCATTTCCTCTCACTCCTTTAGTCATTAATCCTATTCTCAATAACATATTTTTATGATTCGATTGTCGATTTCTATCAGGCCTTGATCTTTCATCTTTTTCAATTCGCGAAACAGGGATGGTCTTTGCACCCCTAGATGATCTGCTAATTGTTTTTTAGAAATGGGTAAAGTAACTACCTTAGATTTTTGCTCAGCAGACAAAACTGTCAGATAGTGAGAAATGTTTTCTCTCAAAGTATTTTGGGTAAACATGACAATTTTCTGATTCATCCCTTGAGAATTAAAGGACAAGGATTGGACAAAGGGCAAAACAAAAGCATGATCTCTAAGCAATTCTGTGATGGCACTTTTGTCTAGATGAAATATCACGCAATCTTCTGTGCAATATATATTCATCGGGTAATTTGTTTGATCGCCATACAAAAGATTTGCGCCGATAACACTATGACTAGCAAATTCGAAGACGACTGTTTCAGAACCATTGGCAGCCAATGAATAGGCAACTAATTTTCCTGTATAAACAATATCCATCCCAGTGCATTTCTCGTGCTGTTCGTGAACGGTTAAGCCACTGCGATAAAGGCGCCGGATAATTTTTCCTCTGGCAAGCAAATCTGCCAATTTTTCTCTTTCAACCTGGGCAAAATGGGGGAATTCTTTTAACTGATCAATCATACTAATTTTCCTTTATTTAAACTTATCTCTTTATATCATAGCAAAAAGAAACCTAAGTGTCTATTATATTTGTAAAATATAGCTTAACATAGTGCACTGAAAGGAAGTTGACTTGCTCTAATGCAAATCGGGGACTGTCTATAAGGAACTTAGGCACAACGTGCCGGTTCCGCAACTCCGGCTTGTGCTAAAGGCACCAAGCTGGAGCATATGAAGTCAACTCAAATTGAATTGCATTGGAGGCTCCAAAAATTATTGAACACCCAAAACTGATAGGAGGATTTTTAAATTGGACGTTTTCACACTGGCCATTTGGCTAGGCACTGCTATCTTTTTAGCCATCTCATTTAGCAAAGACAAAGCTAAAACAATTCAATCATTAAAAATGGCCTTGAACATGGGCAAAGGTATGGCCATCAGTATCTTCACCATTATATTTGCCATCGGTTTAATCTTAACCTTTTTACCGCCTCAGCAAATAGCTGCCTTTGTCAGCGATCAGCCAACATTATTGGCTACAGTAGCCTCGGCTCTTTTAGGCACCATCACCTTGGTACCGGCTTTCATAGCCTTTCCTTTAGTAGGCACTTTAGTAGATGCCGGGGTCGGCATAGTACCCTCTGTCGCCTTTTTGACTACATTGACTATGGTAGGCGTTGTCACCTTTCCATTGGAACGGAAGGAATTTGGCACAAAATTTACGGCCGTTCGCAATGGCCTTAGTTTTCTCTTTGCAATAGTCATCGCAGTAGTTATGGGGGTGCTCTTATAATGGTATTACAAAAAATCAAAGACAATCTGTTTTTCATCTTGGTTGTTCTAACTTATATTGTTGTCACTATTTTTAACCCGAGTATGGGTCTGGCTTCAGTACAAAATAGCAGCTATTACATCAAAGAGATGCTGATGATCATGCCTGTTATTTTCGTTTTGACGGCATTATTAGATTTATGGGTGCCCAAAGAAAAGATAATGCAATATTTAGGTAAGGATGCCAAGGCTAAAGGCGTATTTTTATCCTTTGTCATTGGCAGCATTTCAGCGGGTCCAATCTATGCTGCTTTTCCCATGTGCGTCATGTTGCACAAAAAGGGAGCATCAATTAGAAACATAGTCATTATTTTGAGTTCTTGGGCTGTCATCAAAGTTCCTATGCTTTTAAATGAAGCTAAGTTCTTAGGACCTCAATTCATGGCAGTGCGTTGGATTTTGACAGTCTTAGCCATTCTTATATTTTCTTGGATAAGTGATAAAGTGATTAAAGACTCAGACCTGCCTGTAGCCGACGAGAAACCAGCAGGAATTACAGTCAACCAAAATGCTTGTATGGGCTGCACTTTATGTGCCAAAAACTACCCAGAGCTTTTCGAGATGAGAAATAACAAGGCCTATGTCAAAGATTACAGCAATCTCGAAATTGACGAAGAAAAATTACAAAAAGTAATTGAACTCTGCCCTGTCAAAGCAATCGAATACAACAAATAATGCAAATCGGGGACTGTC
>JAAYKD010000193.1 GCA_012522585.1 Bacillota bacterium
AGTTTGACTTAATGGGCATTGTGTCAAACTGGTTTAGCGACTATAAAATAGTTACACAAGTTTTAAATTTAGCAAAGCAACACCAAAATAGACGGGTAACAGTAAATGCTACCATGGTAACATTCTTGTTTAGTGAAGGCTGATCGCGGTGATGGGAAAGCCGATTTTATAAGTGCTATTATGTTGCGATTTAAGACGTTTTTCAGGGATGGGTAATGGTTTTATATTCGGGGCAGAGAATAAACGCCTTAAATCGCAAATAAGTGTGTAAGGAAAACTTCCCTACAGCTAGTGGAAACATTTCCACAAGCTGAAAAAGGTAAAACGCTAGTGGAAAATTTGCCACAAGCGTTTAAGGGCAAATAAGGACATTAAGTAATTTTTAATTTTAAGAAAGGATGTGATGCTATTTGAGGTTGGTACCTGAAAGGTTATTTTGACCCTAAATAATAATGTTTTTAGGGTGATCCGTTTTTAAAATATTTAAAAAAACAGGAGGTAAAACAACAAATGAGAAAGATGTTTTTAACAGTGTTGGTGTTGGGTATAAGTTTATTGGGAAGCGTTGCGGGAGCACAGACTTACGGTGTAAATGTCTTTGTCGACAACAATGCCGTTACCTTTCCAGACCAGAGACCTTATATTGACAGCAATGATCGCACGTTAGTACCGATCAGGTTTATCGCCGAGGAAATGGGCGCGGAAGTGGACTGGGACGGTACAAAACAGTTGGTAACCATCGACAAGGGCAACACAACCATTGAGTTAACCATCGGCGAACGACGCGCCAAAGTAAACGGCACATGGAAAACTTTCGACACCAGCGCAATCCTGCATAACAGCCGGACGATGGTACCCCTACGGTTTGTTTCAGAGACTTTGGGTGCGGATGTAGACTGGGTTGGCAGTTCCAAAACAGTATATATCTGGACCGGTAAAGTGCCGAAAGAGCCAATCCCGCAAAACCCGGCAGCAGGAAAAAAGACCACATCTTTAACAGAAGCAGATATACAAAGACTAAGAAGCTATCCATTTGAAAGAAAGACGAACGATTACGTATCATTTGATGACTATTTGAAAATAAACGATGGTTTCGATGTAAATTATGCAATTCGTGAAACTACTGAAATAATAGAAAAGAACTGGTACCGCGGTGCCCAGTATTACCCTAACGCCGAAGCAAGATTCTTTGCCGACGAGAGGACAGTTTACAGGCATTTCCAGGGCTACGATGGTGTCCGTGGCATTCTGCAGATTAAATTCAAAGGCACCAATAAAGAAGGATTGGAACCGGGCAAGCTTTATGAAAGGGATATGGAGTATCAGGGCAGGTTAAGCGCTCTTGATTCCCAAACCATAGGCTGGAGAATTGATTTTGTTGTTCCCTTGAGTGACTATAAAGAAATAAAGGAGTAAAACAATGCGGATTAAAAAGACAATCAGTTTTTTATTAATGCTTACGATAATGTTGGCGCTTGTCTCTTTAGCAAGCGCCAGTTCTTTTCCTGCGTTACACTTGGTGCACGATCCTGAAATACCGGCAAGCCGGGTAATAGAAGATCCCGAGTATGGTAGGATAAGTCCGGAGTATCATTCTACTACCGGCGAATTCTCCTACTTCGACTTCTACGTTACCGCTACCAAAGCAACATCCGGCATCCGTTACCGCACGCCGCAGCTATGGATCAAAGTAGGCAGCTACCCCCGCTTTTACTTCAACACCAGCGTACTTTCCAACTGGCAGCCACAGGGCGAAAGTGGCGGCCAAGCGGTAAGAGTCAACCTGATCGACATCTACCAGCAAATCATCAGCAAGGATGCCTCGGTCCGCAACGAAACCGATGCGGCAGCGGCACTTTTCAGCAACGACAGCATCTCCATCGGGTTCAAGGTCGAAGTTTACGAACTGTCAACGAATAAAATCTTTGGCAGTGCTGAAAATCGAGACAGTGCTATAAACCTGCTCAATAGCTTTAACTTCAGCCATGATCATATCCAGGACGTCGGTAAAATGTTTCAGGAGCTTCGGCTTATGGTTCCCCGTGTTTCAGCGGCATACTATGAAGTCAAAGAATCGCCTCTTTACTGGGGTATCGAATACCAGGGCAAATACTATGAATGGGTCAGAAATATTACATTCGACTTCAAGCAGGCCCCCGGCTTCGGGCACGACGTAACAATGAACAATATCCCTACCGGCAAAGAATCTCTATTTTCCGGTTACGAATTCCTTTGCAGCGGGCTTGCATACCCCCCTGATCAGACAACGGTATCTATAAGCGGCAAAACATCGCTTACAGTCAAGCCGACGAAAGAACAATCCGGCATCATCGCAAGATTTTACTACATTAAGCACGAACTGCCTGATTTTGCCGTAACCAAGCTTACCCCCGGGACAGAAAAAACAGAACCCGGCAAAACCTATACCGGCAAAGCAACCTTTGCCCTGAAAGGCAACCCCGGCAGCTCAACAGCAAAAATCCCTGCCGAGATAACCATTACCCATAACGGATATTCAGTAATCGCCGAAACAAAAGAATTCACCCCCGGATTACCGCAGGAAATCAGCTTTAACTGGACAGGCCAAACATCCGATTCGATTCTAAGGGCAGAAATATGGCCGACAGAACCGGCAAATTTAGCTAAGGATCAAAGGGATGCCAACCCGGAAGATAACGTAATAGAAGCCAAGATACCGCGTGTAGGGTATAAGCTAACGGTAATGAAATCCGGCGAAGGGGCAATCACTCCCTCGGAGGGCGAACATTTTTATCCTGCAAATGAGAAGGTGAACCTTATAGCCGTCCCTGATCCGGGTTGGAAATTTGTCCGTTGGGAAAACGATGTTTCAGGCACCAACCCCAGCACCCAGGTCGTTATGGATAAAGATAAAAAAGTAAAAGCAGTATTTGAAAAAA
>JAAYKD010000170.1 GCA_012522585.1 Bacillota bacterium
CCGTTTTTATTTCCTCTTTTTTGGGATCGGTCTCAGCCTGCTTACTGGCCTCAACCGCTTTTCTATCTTTTTCTCCGCGGGCCAAAGGCACAGCAATAGAAAGTACATATTCAGCCCGCGTCGAACTATCTAATGGCAGTAAAATACGGTTATAACGAATATCATCATCACCTTCATATCCTTCTTCATAAGCCCGTATCAGTAGCACCGGCAGATAGATTTTTTCTAGAACTTTCTGGGCAACACTGCTAATATTCCAGCGGGAAAAACCTCCCCAACCATGTGTACTTATGACCATAAGGTCAATGTTCTCCTTATGGGCAAAACTGACGATAGCCTCAGATGGTTTGCCATTAAGAATGGCATATTCTACTCTATTAACACGGGTGGTATCACCATCTTTTTCAGGCTTACTATCATCGATGTGAGCTGCTATCAGGGGTGAAATTTCCTGTAGGTATAGTTCTGCTTCACGTTTTCTAATTTGCCAGGCAAAAGGGTCGACAGGTTGGGATCCATTGATTTGTTGGATAGGTTCCAGGACTCGCAACAAAACGATTGTGGAGTCAAATATGCGCGCGAAAAGCTCTGCATGCGGTAATGCAAGCTCAGCAAATTTTGATCCATCCAGAGGTACTAATATGCGTTTAAACATTATTTGCCTCCTATATAATATTTTTCTTAGAAAAAGAACTTTAACTTTTGATTCCAAAGCTTAAGCTTGACCAAATAATAAAGCTCTTTAAGGGAAATAATTCTTTGATTGAGAACTGTCGTACAATGGGGTTAAAAAAATTACCATTTCATCACCAATGAGAGTGAATAGAAGCAGCTGGTTATTATTACTTACTTAATCATAGCATTAATGTGTTTGATAATCAAGTAATTGCCTGTGTTCAATACATTGACAATCCAATGGGTTTCACCTTGGAGAAGGCTTGAAAGACTTAAAAATGCCATAAGGGGCATAGGGGCTTATTCAAATATGCGGCACCTATTTTTCATTCTTTTCGTTTGAAATTCTCCATAAATATAAGGAGGTCACAGCCTCTTTCTAATGAGTGTACCAGAAGCACTTCGGCTGCCCGTTCTCTGGCTCCTCTCAGCCTTGTCAATTCTTTGATGAAATCTTCATTCTTCAATTTATGTAAATTTTTAAAATCCATCGTTTTTGAGGTGCTATCTGAGATGTATTCTTACCATATCCTATTTTTTCTTGTAGACATCCCACATTTTTGTATCTATCTTATTTCAATTTTATCAATATTTTCTCGAGCAATTATCCCGGTTTGGTTTACGACATTATAAACCAAAGCAGAAGATATATCTAGATTCGCCTCTCTTTTGATCATGTTTGTTCTATTTATTTTTGCTCCCGTGCCCTCGTATGATGTCAAAGGACCGTCCTTTGACATGTTTTAATCTTCTTTTTCTAATTGCATCATATATTGTTTTAGAACAATGGCGTTGTTTTTTTCTGTATCTTTATAACTATACAATAAAGTTATCTGTTCATTGTGATGAAGTTTAAGTAAACTTTTCAGCTTTTCTCGATACTTTTCAAGCTCTAAAAGATATCTTTTTTCAAATTCTTCCCAGCTTATCTCCTCTAAATGAAAGGCTTTTCGCAGCTCTTCAGAAGGAGCTACATCTTTAATCCACTCATCGATTTTTGCCTTCTCTTTGGAAAGTCCTCTAGGCCATAGCCTATCAATTAAAACTCGGTAACCATCTTGCACGGTTGGCTGCTCATATACACGTTTTATCATAATAGCCATTTCTTTTTCCTCCTAACTTTTTTTATGTCTAATAATATTTTAATTCGTTTATTCCTATTTTTATTAGCATTATAGTACAAAGCCATAAAAGAGTAAAAGAATTAAATCACAAAATAATGTTTTAACTAAAATCTAAACCACGAAA
>JAAYKD010000171.1 GCA_012522585.1 Bacillota bacterium
GTGAAAGAAGTGAAGCGAATAGCTTTGAAGATGTTCTACCAGGTGTAAGCTTAGGCGATTGTCACATTGAAGAAGTAACTAGGGATTATTTAGATAATCTTTTACCGGCTGATGATAGGAGAGGTTAAAACGAAGTTGAAACTTTCGTCGATGTTATGCCAGATGGAAGTAAGGGCGAATGTGATATTAAAGAAATCAGATCTGGCAATTCGGAAGTTTTGTCAATGGATGATGGAAAATATAACAGTGAATTGGAAGTTTTTACTGATGTTTTACCCAGTAGCCCCTATGCCAAAGGAGTTAGCTGGGCAGTGGCTAACGGCATCTTAAATGGAACTGGAAACAATAAATTTGAGCCGGAGAAACCAGTGACTTATGAGCAATTAGCAGTAATCTTGCATCGTTATGCCCAATATAAAAACTGCGATATTTCCTTAAACGAAAACAATGCGAACTACAAAGACAACATAAACAACGAAGACTATAAAAAAGTAAGCCCCTACGCTATTACTGCCATGCAATGGGCAAACAACATCGGTCTTTTTAAAGAAACCGACCTTGATCTGTGGTTAGAAAACAATGCTGATGTAAGACTAGAAAACAATGCTGATGTAAGACTAGAAAATCAGCTCGATTCAGAAGCAGAAAATCAACTTGACCTAGAGCAAAAGAACGACCTATCGCCCCAAAACGATTTAACCCAGGCTGAAATAGCGAATATCCTGATCAACTACAGCAAAACCTACAGCTAATGCAAATCGGGGACAGTCCCGGTTTTGCAAAGCTTCTACACCTCAACGGCATCCCTACGGTTGAAATAAAGTAAATAAAAAAGCCACTGGGCAAATGTTACCCAGTGGCTTTTGTAATGCTTGATTGTTGATTCGATTCTGTTTTTTTAAAATAAAATATATACCTTTCAGTTTATCTGTGGTAAAATAGTTTTGTGGAATAAAGGATTGATTATCCAAGCTAAAAGCAGTAAAGAGTATATAATTGTTGGAAAAACCTGAAATTGGGTTTTGTCGGGTGCAAAAGATGAGAATTGCTCCAGCATGTGCAACAAGCACATGCCGGTGTTGCGGAACCAGCACACGAGTGTGCTTAAGTTCCTTATAGACTGTCCCGGTTTTGCATGGCTTCTATGAGAGAGAGGGGTTGGCGTCGTGACGAAGGATGAAACCTTGTATAGAGCGTATCTCGATGGCGATGACGCTGGCTTGACTTTGCTGATGGAGCGTTACGGCAATAAATTGACTTTTTATATCAATGGCTACCTCCACGATCTTCACGATTCGGAAGACCTGATGATTGAAGCTTTTGCTTATCTGATCGCCAAGAAGCCAAATATCAAAGATGGCTGTTTTAAGGCTTATCTGTATAAAATGGCTAGAAGTTTGTCTTTGCGCTTTATCAGAAAAAAGCGACTGAACCATTGTTTTAGCTTTGAGGAAATAGAAAAAGAACCGAGAAGTAAGCTTCTGATTGAAGAGACTGTTGAAAAAGAAGAACTCAAGCAGTGTGTTTCCCTGTGTATGGAGCGACTAAACCCGGCTTACCGTGAAGCCTTGTATCTTGTTTATTTCGAAAATATGCATCATTGGGAAGTTGCAAAAATTATGAAGAAGACGGAGCGACAAGTTTCGGACTTGGTCTATCGAGGCAGAAATTCTCTGCGCAAATTATTGGAGATTGAGGGAATTACCAATGCTGAATACTGAAGAGCGAGTTTCGGCAGTCAAACTGCGGGTTGAGAAAATAGAAAAAGAAAAGCGACAGCGTCGAATGGGCATGCTGAGCCTGGGCTCGGTCGCCTTTGGGCTGGTCTTTCTGGTCGGCCTGTCCTTTCTGATGCCCAGTATTATGAGCGCCTTCTCTAAATTAGAGACGGGAAATTTGAGTTATGTTGCCAGCATGTTCAGCCAAAGCGAAATTTTAGGCTATGTTCTAATCAGTTTTCTGGCCTTTGCCCTTGGGGTTAGCTTAACGATTTTAGCCTATAAGCTTAATCAAAGAGCAAAAGCCGAGCAGGAGAGCGGTGATGATTGAGCTATTTGACAACTTTTTTCAACTCTTGGTGATCGCTTTGGCCACCATAGGGTCTGTTTTTGCTTTCTATAAAAGTTCGAAACAAGCATATTTTCTGCTGGCCTGCTTTTTTGGCACCTTTATGTTGGGCTCTTATTACTGGACCCTGCACTTTCTATTGTTCAAATATACACCTCAGGTTTTCTATGTCTCAGACCTTGCCTGGGTGGCCAGCACTATGTTTTTGTTGACCTTGCAATTCAACCTATCAACGGCTGAAGAGCGGAAATTCAAACACCCAGCTGCTTGGCTGGTGCCTTTATTTTGTCTGCCACAATTGTTTTTATACCTGTCACATGGGGATATACTGTTCAATTTAGTCATTTGTGGCTTGACCATGGTGCTTGCCTGGTTTTCCACTCTGGGCTTGATTTATGCACGAAGGCAAAGTAGTCAGGAGCGCCAGATGCAATTCTTCCATTCAGGTGTTTTACTCATTATATTTCTACAGTATTGCCTCTGGACTTCTTCTTGTTTTTGGGTCAGCGATACTTTTACCAACCCTTATTTTTGGTTCGACTTTTTGCTGACAGTTTCGCTTTTTGCACTGCTACCTCTGACCAAAAAGGCGGTGGGCTCATGATCTATATAGAAAACATCTTCGTCTGCATTGCCGGGCCTTTGTTGCTGGCAACTTTATACATGGGTAGGAAATATTACGGAGCTTTTTTGTTTTGCCTGGCCGGGATGGGGGCCTCTTTGCTCTCAGCCTATTTGAATTCCTTTTTCGCCGGTGCCTATAATACTGATTTTATCAATGCCACGACCCAAATTGCCCCAGTGGTTGAAGAAATAATGAAGCTCTTGCCTTTGCTCTTTTATTTGCTAGTTTTTGAACCCAAAGCGGATAGAATCAACTTAGCTGTGCTGATCGTGGCGACCAGCTTTGCCACCTTTGAGAACATTTGTTATTTGATAGAAAATGGGGCTGCTCAACTTTCCTTTATTTTGATCAGAGGGTTCGGCACAGGAGCCATGCATATAGTTTGCGGTGCAATTGTCGGCTATGGTCTTATTTTTGTTTGGCAGCGCAGTTGGCTCAAAATCGCCGGAACCATCGGCCTCCTAGGTGCAGCGATTACTTATCACGCGATTTTTAACCTCTTTATCGCTTATGGTGCCAGAGTGCAATATATCGCCTACGCACTGCCCATATTTACAATGATCGCTGGCAGCCTGATGAAAAAAATCCACAAAAAACCCGCATAATGCAAATCGGGGACTGTCAGAGTGTGTCAAAATTCAATGTAAAAAACATCAAACCTTGTTCAAGGGCAAAGGTTAATCAAAGTTAAATTTGAGCAAAGAAAGTAATGGCCTTTTAGGCCATTA
>JAAYKD010000172.1 GCA_012522585.1 Bacillota bacterium
GTGTAAAATGCATTTGGGTCATATTGTCCTCCTGAGTGTGTTTGATTGTGCAATTAACATTATAACTCAGATACAGGACTTTGTGGCCTTTTTTACTTTTACACAATTATATGGACTTTATCATATTTCATTTTGATAAAGCCCCCTTTTAAATAATTTTTTATATCCTCTTGCAAAATTATACTTGCAAGTCTGATCAACTTTCAATTATGAGAACTTTAGGCTACTATTCTACATCAAATCGCGAAATCCTTCATAAATCTAAAAATATTTAAGTTTAGAAATTTTATAATGTTCTTATCAGTGTTTTGTTGCAATTGTATTTTAGCGAATTAAAATCGAAAAGTTTTAAAATCCGACGTCCTGTCAATGACAAAACTATAGAGGGAGAATGAATAGGCCTAGGGTAGAATACTGACAGTTTTCTTGTGTTTTTCAAAATCATGAGCGATAAAAGAATTATTTTTTACATTTTAAATACAATTTATCAGCATAAATTTCGCCAATATTTTCAAGTACCTGAGCACAAATATTCATGCTTTCCGACACTTTTTAATAATACGTCGAAAGCTTAAACCCTCTTTTTTCTCTTCAAGGCACGAACATTTATACATGCGAAACAATTGACTAAAAAGTTTCCTTTCCGTATACTTTTGCCCATGGAGGTGAACTTACGGTTTATAAAAAAGCATACTTAAATGTCAAATAGCTTATTTCAGAGCATTTTAGAAATAAGAGTGACAAAAATGGATGGATTAAAAGAGGCCATACAAAATATTTTTGGTTCCTGGCTTCAGACGGACACGTCCAATAATTTAGGTTTAACTACATTCGTCTTCTTCGTAATTTTTGCTATCACTCTGGCTGTCATGATTAAAAAAGCCAGGAGTGAGCAGCCAATGCCTAAATTACGCCGAGTCGCCGGCTTAGACGCCATGGACGAGGCTATTGGTCGTGCTACAGAAATGGGTAAACCGGTAATGTATAATATCGGCATGGGCGGCTTTACCGCTCCTACCTTCGCTTCATTAGCAGTTTTGGGCTATGTGGCCAAAAGAATTGCTCAATATGATACCCGCATGGTAACAGTCATGCGTTATGCTGTGGTCTTACCCGTTGCTGAAGAAGTTATCAAGCAAGCTTACATTGGGGTTGGCAAACCTGATTCTTATCGTCCCGACGATGTGCAATTCCTGTCTGAGCAACAATTCGGTTATGCAACAGGATGTGTAGGTATTATTCAAAGAGAACAAATTGCTGCTAACATTATTATCGGCAACTACTTGGCTGAATCTTTAATTTTTGCTGAAGCAGGAACTCAAGTCGGTGCTATTCAAATCGCCGGCACCAATAATAACGTGCAAACGCCCTTCTTTATTGCCGCTTGCGACTATACCCTATTGGCGGAAGAACTATATGTTGCCAGTGCTTATCTCTCCCAAGACAGAGTCAAAACAGCTACTCTTTTAGCTCAAGATTATATGAAACAAGGTCTGGTAGTTATCATCATCTTGGGTGTCTTGTTTACAACCTTTGGCAGTAAGTTAATCAATGATCTGCTGACGCTTTACTAGGAGGATAAGACACGAAAAAAACATTTCCGGTTATTATTACTTTCGTTGCCAGTGCCATCATGGTATTGCAATCATACATTCAATCTGATTTTCTCTACACCTTTGTCCAAAGCTATTTAGCCAGAGCGGTCACCGTTTCTTCCGCTTGGGCAGTTGGTTTGGGTGCTGTCAATATCATCCGAATTCACGGACGCAGAATTAAAGCTCGCAGAGAGCAATATTTCTACAGCATCGTGCTTCTGGTTACATTTTTCTGGTTTGCCTTTTTGGGCATCTTTCTGCAAAAGCATAACAGCGATCCTTTCTACCTCTTCTTCTACAACAATATTCTGCTCAATTTGAGCGCCACCATGTATTCAGTTTTAGCCTTCTACATCGCTTCAGCTGCTTACCGCTCCTTTAGAGTCCGAAGCTTGGAAGCTTCCTTTCTCTTATCGACTTCTGTTATCGTTATGTTAGGTGCCGTTCCCATTGGTCAAGCCCTTTGGTCCGGTTTCCCAGGTTTGTCATCCTGGATTGGTACTAATATCAACACTCCCGTATTAAGAGCTATGAGTATCGGTTTGACCTTAGGTGGTCTAACCCAAAGCATGCGTAACTTGATCGGTATAGAACGCGGCCACTTAAGCGGTGGCGACTAAGGTTGACGATGACCTGCTCGGCTCTGACATGGTGACAGATAGAAATTTGGCAAGCAATTTATCTGTCGAAATAAACAAATGATTTAGACCCTACTCTTAGGATTGCGGATGACTTGCCAGGCTCTGGTATGGCGACAGATATAAGCTTGGTAAGGGATTTAACTATTGAAATAAATATATGAGTTAAACTTTACTCTTAGGGTTGCGGATGACTTGCCCGGCTCTGACATCGTGATAGACGCCATCGTCCCAGGTGAGTTGGCCGTTGACGATGACATAGTTGATACCATCGGGATATTCGGTAGGTTCAGTCACGGTGCAATTGTAATCGATGGTTTCATAATCGAAAATGGTGATATCAGCCCAAAGACCAGGTTTGATATAGCCTCGGTCGGTTAAATTGAGGCGATCTGCCACCATACCGGTCATTTTACGAATACAGGTGGGTAAATCGATCAGCTTTTCTTCACGGACATAACGGGCGATGGTATAAGGATAGGTTTCATAATTGCGAGGATGAGCGGCTAGAAGATCTATTTCCTTGTTGTCGACAACGAAACTATCGGTTCCAACCATGGAATAAGGATGTTTCAAAATGCGAGCGATGTCTTCGTCTCCCATAATCCCAGCCGTTTTAACCTGACCATCATTTTCCATGACCAAGCGTAAAATAAGGTCTGCATAATCTACCTTCCACAAAGCCATGACTTCGGCAAAATCCAACCACTCTAGGCCTTCACTATTTTTGCACCAGAGAATACCGCGGGCTGTGGTAGAAAGATAAGCCACAGGCTGTTCAATTTGGTATTGACGCAATTCTTCTTGAACCCGAGCATAGATTTCCGGGTCTTTCAATTTTTCTAAAGCCACTTCCAAACCCTCGTCGATGAGCCAACGAGGCAGTTGATCGGCAATAGGATAAATTTGAGTGTAAGGATGCAGATAAGTATCGGAAAGAATGTCGATGCCTTCGGCACGGGCAGCTTCCATTAATTCAAAACTCTGGACGGTTTTGCCCCAATTAGGCTTACCGCAAACTTTTTGGTGAGCTAAATGGGGTCTGACTTTGGCTTTGCGCCCCACATCGATCAGCTCCTCGATGGATTCCAAAACCTGCCTGTCCTGATTGGTGATATGAGAATCGTAAATTCCATCGTATTTGCCAATGGGTTTGGTAACTTCAATGATTTCTTCATGGCTGGCCAAAGAGCCTGGCATATAGCGACGACCGGTGGAAAGACCAAAAGCTCCCTCTTGCATGGCTTGATCGATCATCTTGCACATGGTTGCCAATTCTTCTGGAGTAGGCGGATTAGGGTTGACTCCCATGACTCCCCCTCTGACCGTGCCTTGGCCGATCAGCATGCCTAAATTGATGGCCATGGTATTTTCTTCCAAGGTTTGGAAGAATTCTGCCATAGTCAGCCAGGGAATTTTATGACCGCGTCTTTTTTCCAAAGCTTCTCTTGATTCTTCGGTCAAAGGAGCTTCCGAGCCGCCGCACTGGCCTCCTAAAACGAAGGTAATACCCTGACGGATGGCACTCTCTGCTTTCGGATTGGTTAAAACTGAACGATCGGCGTGGCTGTGGATATCCATGAATCCAGGGGCTACGATTAAACCTTCAGCGTCGATCACTCTTTTAGCTTCAACTTCTAAAGGTAAGCCTAATAGAGCTATTTTGCCGTCTTTAATGGCCACATCCCTTTTCAAACCGGGGTAACCGCTGCCATCTAAAACAAAACCATTTTTGATTAAAATATCATACATCTTTTACATCCTTCCTCTTCTTAAAATTTGACCGGCTTGAGCTTTTGTATGTTTGCCCTCTAAGACGGTCAGTTGCCCGTTGACATAGACTCTTTCTATTCCGGCACAGGCTCTTTTCGGTTCGAGATAAGTGGGGGTGTCAATGATTTTTTCAGGATCAAAAACTACCAGATCTGCCCAAAAACCAGGTTTGAGCAAACCTCTGTTGCCTAAATTGAGACGGGAAGCGGGAAAGCCTGTCATTTTATAGACAGCAGTCTCCAAGGGGAATAAGCCTCGTTCTCTGCTGTAATAGCCTAGAACTCGAGGGAAAGTTCCAAAATTACGGGGATGGGGTCGATCTTCGCCCTCAAGGGGTAAACTGCTGCCGTCGGAACCGATCATGACCAAGGGATGCTGCATGATCATTTCCACATCTTCTTCGCACATGCCAAAGGTGATCTGATTGACATCACCTTTTTCCTCGATGATCAGATCGAGAGCGGCATCCACCGGTTCTTTACTTTGCATCTGAGCTATTTCTTCTATGTTTTTTCCAATCAGCACTTTGTTTTTGGCGCTGGGTATGTCGGCTATGACGATGTCGCTGAAACGGCGCAAGGATTTGGCATAATTGGCTAAAATTTCAGCTCTGATCTTGGCTCTAGTTTCTTTATCCTCTAGACGTTCGATCATGGCTTCCATTCCACCGACGAAAGCCCATTGAGGCAAGATGGAAGTCAAAGTAGTAGCGGAAGCTGTGTAGGGATATTGATCCAGAGTAATATCCAAACCCTCTCTCCTGGCTGCTTCCACATAGGCTAAGGTGGCATGACCTAGGATGCGCCAGTTTTTTCGGCCGGTGATCTTATGGTGAACTATCTGCACCGGGACATTGGCTCGACGCCCTATTTCTATTGTTTCTTTGACACTTTCCAGAACATTATCGCCTTCGTTGCGCATGTGGCTTTCGTAAATCCCTCTGTAGGGGGCCATGGCTGTGCTGAGTTGAGCAATTTCGTCTAAACCGGAATAGCAACCGGGAGGATAAATCAACCCTGTCGACATACCAAAAGCTCCGGCTTCCATGGCTTCGGCTAAATGAGCTTGCATTTTTTCCATCTCTTCCGGAGTAGGTAGACGGTCATCGAAGCCCATAACTGCCAGACGAATGGTCCCCTGGCCGACAAAACCTCCGTAGTTGACGCTGTAGGGAAAAGTTTCCATTTTACTCAAATATTCATCGAAAGTCTGCCAGGTGAATTCCATTCCCGTGTCTAAAAACCCAACATAGCTTTTAAGCAAATCGAGATTATCGGGGTTGACCGGAGCAGCAGAAATACCACAATCTCCACCGATCTCAGTAGTTATACCCTGTAAGACCCGGCTCTCTGCATAAGGTACACCGGAGATAGAAAAATCTGAATGAGAATGAATATCGATAAAACCAGGGCTTAAAACTAAACCCTTTAAATCTATGGCTTCTTTGCTTTGAGCATTGGGAAAATAGCCGACCGCAGCTATTTTATTGTCTTTGACTGCTAAATCACCCATCTGCCAAGGGCTACCGGTGCCATCGACTAATTTACAATTTTTAAAGAGAATATCATACATTAGAACTGAACCTCCTCATTTAATAGTTGTCTTAAGTAAAATTTCGGCAACCGAAAAAAGAATTCCTTTATCGCAGGAATTTTCCTGGAAATTTGCTGAAAAGTCAACTAAATGAAGGATTTCACATTCTCTTTATGGAATATAGTTCGAGTATTGAAATAAATGGAGGTGTCGTATATGCCAAGAAAAGTAGAAGTCTCTTTTGATCGCTATTATGACTATGCTGAGCTGATGCAATATCTGCAGGATGTAGCTGAAGCTTACCCAGAAATAGCTGATTTGGAGATAATCGGTCAGAGTTATGAGAAGCGAGATATCCCAGCCTTAACCATCACCAACAAAGAAACGGGTAGCCACGACAGCAAACCCGCCCTTTATGTTGAAGCCAATATTCACGCCGGTGAAGTCACAGGCTCGATGACCGCTTTGAATCTAATCGACCTCTTGGTTAGTAACTACGGTGATGACAAAAAAATCACCCGTTTAGTCGATGTTTATACCTTTTATGTTCTGCCCCGAGTCAACCCGGACGGTGCTGAATTCTATTTAACCAAGCCGGAAACATTGCGTTCCTCAACTCGTCCTTGGCCGGAAGAGAATATGGACAAATTGCCTGGCTTACATCCCAAGGATATTAACGGCGACGGCAAAATCTTACAAATGCGAGTGCGCAACGACAAGAGAGGCGCCTGGAAGATCAGCAAAAGAGATCCTCGTTTGATGATTGCCAGACAGCCCTGGGACTCTGATGAGCCCTTCTATAGCCTCTATACAGAAGGCTTGATTGAAAAATTCGACGGTGAGCCCTTCGAGTTTATCCGTACACCCTATGGTTTGGATATGAACCGCAACTTCCCCTCTAACTGGCATCCTAGCATCCCCGGTGGCGGAGACTTCCCCACTAGCGAAGCAGAAGTCAGAGGCGTAGTTGAGTTTATTACCAATCATCCCAATATCGCTATGGCCAACACATTCCATACTTCCGGCGGCTTCTTCTTCCGCAACCCTTATCAGTATTCTGATGAGCAAATGGATCAGACCGACCTGAAATTATTCCGAGCTGTAGCTGCTGAAGGCACAAAAGTCACAGGTTATCCCGATGTAAAATCCAGCAACAAAGCTTGCTTACCTGAGTGGCTCTATGAGCACAAAGGTATCATCAGCTTTACCACTGAATTGTGGGATCGCATGGGCCAAGCCGGCATCGACAGAGCCGAAGCCATGAAAGCCTATACACCTGAAGAAAAAGAAGATGTTCAAATCAGACTCTTACACTGGAACGACAGAGCTTTAGCCGGCGAAGGTTTCTATGAATGGACAAAATTCGACCATCCTCAATTGGGTGAAGTAGAAATTGGCGGCTGGGACCCTAAGCTGAATATGCAGAACCCACCAGGATTCCTCTTACCCGGGGAAACCTACAAAAATGCCCACTGGGCGATTCGCCAGGCAGCCTGCATGCCTTTGATTAGCTTTGAAACTGTCAAACAGGAAAAACTTGAAGAAGGCCTGTACAAAATCACTGCCACGGTAATCAACGAAGGTTTCTTACCCACTTACATTACCAATAAGACTCTGGAATTGAAAGCCGTTAAACCTGATAGCGTCACTTTAGAAGGTGCCGACTTGTTGAGCGGTAAAAAGACCGTGATGTTAGGCCACTTACAAGGCTATGCCATGGCCCACTATTCCGGCGGTTGGGGCGCAGCCATTCCCAACAGCATTGCTAAAGCCACCTGGGTCGTCAAAGCTACTGAGGGTACAAAAATTACCTTAAAAGCCAAGAGCGTCAGAGGCGGTCAAGCTACAGAGGAGTTAGTTTTAGAATAAGCCTTTGAGGAGGGAGATCATGCTCTTTGCCAAACCCGGTGCGGAAAACAGTCAAAAGACCGTAGAAATAGCCATCGAAGCTGCTCGTCAAAGAGGAGTTAAGAGATTAGTTGTATCTTCCAGCAGTGGTGCCTCGGCTGATTTGTTAGCACCTTACTTAGATGAATTCGAAATAGTTGTGATCGGTCAGGTTACCGGCTTTAGGCCGGACGGCCAAAATCCTATGAGTCAGGAGAAGCGTCAAGAATTGCGCCAGAAAGGCTTTGAAGTCTATCATGGCACTCACGTCCTCTCAGGGGCCGAAAGAGCCTTCTCGGGCCGTTTTCAAGGGGTCTACCCTGTTGAAGTCATGGCTTACACTTTGAGAATGTTCAGTCAAGGGGTTAAAGTCTGTGTAGAAATCGCCACCATGGCCTTAGACGGAGACTTGCTCCAAGCCGGCGAAGATATCATAGCCTTAGCAGGCACCCGTAGAGGCTTGGATACAGCCCTCTATTTACAACCTGCCCATGCTCAGAAGATTACCGAAACAAAAATTCATGAAATTCTGTGTAAACCCAGAGTCGATTAGCTAAAAAATCGAAACTAACTAGAAATTAACTTAACTCCCCCTTCTATTTTAAGAAGGGGGAGTTTTTCTATCCACTTACCATTTATCCAACTGTTTTTATGGAATCTTTGACTCTATAGAAAATTACAAAACAAACGGCGGCCTCGAGGGCCGCTTCTTTTATTTAAGTTCGGGGCACATCTTTTAAAAATTTAAAATTGCTCTCTAATTCATTGGCATCTGTAAACATAAAGGCTTACATCTCCTTAACTTTTATCTAGATGTTTTTTATTAGATCTTTGA
>JAAYKD010000026.1 GCA_012522585.1 Bacillota bacterium
GAGTTTGTTTTTAACTTTCTCTTAACCATTCCTTTTTTAAAGGAATATCCGGGAATCTTTACAGTCTTCGGTGGGTTGATCATCTTGCCAGCCGTTGGCTTGTCAATCAGAAGAAAGAACTGAGAAGGCTGAGAAACCGAGTTTGTTTTGATTTTCTCTTAACCATTCTTTTTTTAAAGGAAGACCCGGGGATTTTTACAGTCTGCGGCGGCTTGATCATCTTGCCAGCCGTTGGCTTGTCGATCAGAAGAAAAAACTGAGAAGGCTGAGAAACCGAGTTTGTTTTGATTTTCTCTTAACCATTCTTTTTTTAAAGGAAGACCCGGGAATCTTTACAGTCTTTGGTGGGTTGATCATACTGCCAGCCGTTGGCTTGTCGATCAGAAGAAAAAACTGAGAAGGCTGAGAAACCGAGTTTGTTTTTAACTTTCTCTTAACCATTCCTTTTTTAAAGGAATATCCGGGAATCTTTACAGTCTGCGGCGGCTTGATCATACTACCAGCCGTTGGCTTGTCGATCAGAAGAAAGAGTTAAAACAATAAACAAAATAAAAAAAGCACCGAAAGGTTTTTCCTTCCGGTGCTTTTTTTATTATAGACTCAATCTGGGAGATTCATCCCAAAGTCGTTCCAAATCATAAAAACTCCTGGTTTCTTCATCAAAGATGTGAACGACAACACTACCCATATCCAACAAAACCCAACTGCCTTCATTGATGCCTTCTTTATGAGGCACATGTAAGCTGTAAGCTTTTTCTGCTTCGTCGGAAATATGCTCAGCCAAAGCCACCGCCTGTATGGGGTTATTAGCGTGAAAAATCACAAAATAATCGGCAATTGTGCTGCTCAAACCAATATCAATGACCACCGGGTCAATGGCTTTTTTGTCTTCGGCCCATTTAACTATATCCAGGGCCAGTTCTTTGCTGGAAAACATTCCTTACCTCCTAATCTAATTTAATTTGTTCAAATATTTCTTGCAAACTCAAGCCCGTGGGAATCCAATAGCTGGCGCCATTGAAGTACTCTCCATATCCGGGCAAGGTGCTTTTATATACTTCTTTACTGAAAATATAGCGCCAGGTCAAGGAAATTCCGTTGTTTATATGCAAATTCGTCTGCAGATAATCCTTCATGGTCAGAGCCAAGAAAGGCAGTTTCAACCAGGAAACAGGATTGATCAAACGCTTAAAAAAAGCATTGACGAATTTTTGTTGACGTTCAACTCTTCCTATATCTCCCATTTCATCTCGATAGCGCACATACTGTTCAGCTTTATTTCCATCCAGTTTTTGATATCCCTCTTTTAAATCGATGATTAAAGGAGGTACATCATAGGGATCATAATACTCCATATCCTTTTCCACGTATAAGCTTATACCACCGATTGCATCAACCAAGGCTTGAAAGCCTTTAAAGTTTACTTTGGCCAGATAATGAACATCAGTTTCTAAGAGTTCCTCAACTTTGTTGACGACCAATTCACTGTTACCAAAAACATGAGCTGCATTGATCCGATTAGAGCCCAGATCATCGTAATAGACCATGGTGTCCCTGGGTATTGAGAGCAAGAGGGCTTCTTTTGTCTGACGGTTGAAACTGATTAACATCAAGACATCGCTGCGACTTGGCATCGTAGAACCATCAGGTAGAAGACCGGCATCCAAACCGATCAAAAGTGTATTGATATATTGACTGTCGCCAACCGGGCTCAAAACCAAATCTTTTGGCCTGATGCTCAAAAGATAAATTTCCAAAATGCCAGAAGTCAAAAGCATAAAGGATAGTAAGATTAAAAGCGCTTTAATAGCCCAGCCTTTATATCCTTTTAGACCTATTATTCTTCGCCATAAATTTGGCTCTTTTCTGGTCTCATCGCTTTTTGATTCGATCGGTTCAACATTTTTCACTTGATTTTCATCCTATGCTGATTGATTTTCCTGAAGCTCCTGCAACCAAAGTTGACTTAACGGATGTAATTCTCTGCCTTCTTGGGCAAAGTAATATTTTTGATCCTGTAAGATCAACAAGCAAGCAAGATCTAAATTCATTTTTGCTTGCTGCCAGAAATATTCCCTGAGCTCATAATCACGTCTGGGCTCCACAGCGTCGGCTATGAATAAGACCTGACCCAAGGGTTTTAGACCAGGACAACCTGTTGTATGAAACTCTATGGCTTGCAAAACCTCAGAATCCAAAACTTGCCATTTTTTCTTCAAATAATAGGCTGCCATGGGACCGTGGAGCAAAACAGGACTGTTCTGTTCCACGTCTAAAGGTTTATAATCATAGAATTTTGCTAGTTTTAAAAGCTGCCAGGCCTTTAATTCTCTAAAAACATCATGAGCTAAAGCAGCTATTTCTGCTCTTTCTTCATCTAGACCGTGGATCTTTGCCAGCTCGACCGATGTTGCCATGGTCGACAGGATATGTAAATAACGATCTTGGCTTAAGTTTCTGGCAAGCAGAGTTTTCAACCTGTTTTTATCCTCGCTTTTAAACCCTCTCATCTTTAGGGCAGGATGATCTTAGGCTCTTCAGGATTTCTTTTGTACAGAACAAAATTACGCCCGATGACTTGAACAATGCTGGAATCAGTAGCTTCAGCTAAAGCTTGAGCTACTAGTTTTTTATCATCTTCATTATTGTTTAAGATTTTTACCTTAATCAGTTCTCGGGCTTGTAAGGCCTGTTGGGCTGACTGAACAAGATTTTCGGTCAAACCGCTCTTGCCTATGTGGACGATTGCTTCCTCAGTGACCACTAAGCTGCGTAAAAACCTCTTTTGTTTACCGGTTAATTCCATATATTTTCCTCTAACTTTTTAATATTCTTGGCCATCATCGTAATCAGCGAAAACAAATTCCATTTCACCGATGATGACAGTGTGTCCGGGCTTGGCACCCGCTTCTCTAAGTAGATCATCAACGCCGATTTTACGCATAATACCTTGAAAACGACGCACTGAATCTCTATGATCAAAATTAGTCATCAAGACATGTCTCTCCAGACGACTGCTTTTGACCAGCCAAGTCTCTCCATCCTGACGTTCAATTTCAATTTCTCTGGCCTCATCGAAAATGAATTCAGCCGTTGGTGTAAAGACCATGGGCGGTAAATCTGGAACAACAGACAGCTGATAAATAATTTCTTTGAGCAAGGGCTCAAATCCTTCCCGAGTTAAAGCGGATACGACAAAGCATTTTTTGTCTAAGTCAGCAAAATAAGCTCTGACTTGATCTTCCCGCTCTCTAGCATCGGGCAGGTCAATTTTGTTTAAAACAACGATCTGCTCTCTTTGACCCAATTCTTCACTATATAAACTCAACTCCTGGTTGATGCTCTCGAAATCCTCAATAGGATCACGGCCATCGACTGCAGCTAGGTCAACAATGTGAACGAGAAGTTTAGTCCGTTCAATATGGCGTAAAAAATCATGGCCCAAACCTGACCCTGTATGAGCTCCCTCGATCAATCCAGGTATATCGGCCATCACAAAACTGTTTTCCAAATCAACTTGGACTACCCCTAGATTAGGACTGAGAGTGGTGAAAGGGTAGCTTTCTATTTTCGGCTTGGCTGCACTCATGGCTGCCAGAAGAGTAGATTTTCCTGCATTAGGATAACCGACTAAACCGACAGAAGCTAACATCTTCAGCTCCAACATCAGTTCTTTTTCTTCGCCGGGTTCGCCCTTTTCGGCTATTTCCGGCGCTCTGTTCAAGGCACTGGCAAAACGAGCATTGCCCCGACCGCCCCGACCTCCATAGGCTAAAACAGCCTCTTGACCAGGTTCGGTCAGGTCGGCTATGGGTAGGTTGAGGTTTGTATCGATGATCAAAGTGCCGGGAGGCACTCTAAAAACAATATCCTTACCGCTGCGCCCCGTCATATTCTTAATATCACCGTGCTGACCATTTTCAGCCTTGTAGATTCGTTTATATCTAAAATCCACCAGAGTTTGCAAGCCTGTATCGACTCTTGCCACTACATTGCCACCACGACCACCGTCACCGCCGTTGGGTCCGCCTTCAGGAACAAATTTTTCTCTACGAAAAGAAACGCGACCATTGCCACCTGTTCCTGCCTTGATTTTTATTGTCGCTCTATCAACAAACATTTTTCCTCCTATATTGAAACATGCTCTTAAGATAGAAAAAGGCTGCTCCTGGGATGGAAAAAACATCGCCATTGGAACAGCCTTATCTTAAACTCTTTGGCTTTAGTGGTCGGCAGCGAGCACTTCAAGGGGTTTAACATTGATGAATTTTTTATTACCAAAACGGTTAACAAATTCTACGGTTCCTTCTGTCAAAGCAAAAAGAGTATCGTCTTTACCTCTGCCGACATTTACGCCGGGATGAAATTTGGTGCCTCTTTGGCGAACCAGGATATTTCCGGCTTTTACATATTGGCCACCGAACTTCTTAACACCCAAACGCTTGGAGTGACTATCACGGCCATTTCGGGATGAACCCATACCTTTTTTATGAGCAAAAAGCTGTAAGTCGA
Source organism: Bacillota bacterium (assembly GCA_012522585.1). GTDB lineage: Bacteria > Bacillota > JAAYKD01 > JAAYKD01 > JAAYKD01 > JAAYKD01. The sequence continues at coordinate 4,513 of JAAYKD010000026.1, forward strand.
TCAAAAACATTGTAAACACCTCCTGTATTACATCAGAATACTTGATAGTTTTTCATAATCTTTTTTAGAATAATCAGGTTTGTTTGGCCAATCTGCCAGACCTTGAATGGAAAAGGAAATATACTCGGGATACTGAAGAGCAATATTCAAAACTGCTAAGATAGCCGTTTTTAAGATGGCTTCAGTCGCCTCGGATAGATCTTGATCTTCAAGTCGACAATGCAAATAACCTGATTCAAGGGTGTAATCGAAACCTTGAGGCAAATAATGGACAAGTCCTAAAAGTGCGCCTTGCAAGACTGCACTGATGGCTGCACAGATAATATCCTGACCAGCTTCGGCTGAGCCACTGTGCCCTGCGCTTTCGAAACCCAGCGGTTTTTTATCCCTAAAAGAAAATTTAATTGTAATCACTTTTAAAAACTAACCTTCTATACTTTGAATGGTTAATTTTGTGAAGGGCTGACGATGTCCGTAGCGCTTACGATAATTGGATTTTGATTTGAATCTCAATCCTCTTACTTTTCTACCTCTGCCCTGTTCTTCAACTTTGGCTAAAACGGATGCCCCTTCTACAACAGGGTTTCCGATAACCATTTTACCTTCGTTGCTGATAGCTAAAACTTCTTCGAATGCATAGTCGTTGCCGACTTCAACGAGAAGCTTTTCCACATAAACAACATCACCGACTTGAACTTTATATTGTTTTCCACCGGTTTTAATAATGGCATAATGCATTTGCCATTGCACCTCCTTTATCAAGACTCGCCATGCCAGGCACTTTTTCATTGAAAAGTTTAGGCGCCTGCTTCGAGCGGTTTGCGTGAAGACGCAAAGCCTACCAAAGTATTATACTCAAACTAGACCTTCTTGTCAATTTAATTTGTTAAAAAGGCTGATAAATCATTTTAGTTTCAAGAGAATCTTTTCTCTTTAAATAATATAGTCTTCCAACTCTAAGATTCTTGCAGATGCTCATCAATCAGATCGACAATATAATTGGAACTGATAATCACTTCAGTTTCAAGAGAATTTTTTCTCTTTGAATAATATAGTCCTCTAACTCTAAAGGTTCTTGTAGATGCTCATTGATCAGATCGACAATATAATTGGGTCTGATGAATCTGGAGGAGGAAGTTTCTAAAACTGCATTTAAGAAAATTTCACCGCAATCATCTGTGGTGTAGAGGGCAAAGATGCCAGGCTTCAAATCAATTGTTCTAGTCCTTCTCTTTTGCTCTACTTCAAATAAAAGCTCTTCCTTTTGATTGATCAGCTCGACTATTTTTTCCAGTTCCAGGACTTTTAAGGATTTAAAAAAACGAAACTGATAATGGGAAACTGTCACTAAAGACATGAGTGAAGGACCTTTGCTGGGAACTTCATAGAGCTGAATGAACTCTAGGCCCTCAGGCAGATGTTCGTTTATCTTAGTTTGCAATGCTTTTAAATCTACTCTTACTTGTAATTCAAAATCCAAAAGCTCGCTTTTGCTGCTCAAGCCTAGGGCCAAAGGGGCTGCAATACTCATTTTAGGTCTGGGGTTAAACCCTTGGCTGAGGGCCAGGGGAACCTGAGCGCGGCGCAAGGCTTTTTCTATGGTTTTAATCAAATCAAGATGGGAGATCCAGCGCAGCTGTAGCTCTTTAGTAAATACAACTCGAACTTTCATTTAGCTTCTCCCCTTTAAATCATTGGCTACGCCATAGTCCATGCAAACGCCACAGAGGCTGCAAGGGCCGAAGCGACAGTCATCTGTCTCTTGACAGGCCATAGCTAGATTCCATTCCTTTTGAAGCCATTCTTTTCTGATGCCACTGTCAAGATGGTCCCAAGGTAAAACAGCTGTCTGTTCGATCTCTCTGTGAGCATAGTCATGGGCATCAATACCCAATTGTTCAAAGCTCTGCTGCCAAAGATCGAAGCGAAAATGTTCAGTCCAACCGTCAAAGCGCGCCCCCAACTGATAGGCTGAAATTATTGATGGAGCTAAACGGCGATCACCACGACTAAAAACAGCCTCTAAAAAGCTGGTTTTAGCATCGTGGGTAGATAAGGATATCTGCCGCGATTTGATCAAGCTGCGCAGGTATCTTTGCCTTCTTTCCACTTCCTCTTGACTGATTTGGCCAAACCACTGGAAGGGTGTGTGAGGTTTAGGAACAAAAGTGGCCACGCTGATCGAAATACGCAACTGCCCTTTACGCCTTTTTTGGCGCCAGATCGAGACTATCTTTTCTGCCATATCGACTATAGCTTGCAAATCCTCATCTGTTTCTCCAGGCAGGCCGATCATGAAGTAGAGCTTCAAACTGCTCCAACCAGCATCGAAAGCACCGCTAACTGCTTCAATTATCTGCTCTTCACTAATTCTTTTGTTGATGATATTGCGCAATCTTTGACTACCCGCTTCGGGAGCAAGGGTCAAGCCGCTTTTCCTCACTTCTTGTACCCGATGGGCCAAATCAACGGAAAAGCTATCGACTCGCAATGATGGTAAAGCTAAACCCACTCCTTCACAACCATAACGGTTTAAGAGTGTGTCCACCAGGCTTTCTATTTCCGTATAATCCATGCTGGATAATGAAATTAAAGAAACTTCATCGTATCCGGTCGCTCTGATCAAAAGTTCCGCCTGTTTGGTCAAAAGCTCCAAACTGCGCTCTCTAACCGGTCGATAGATGCAACCGGCTTGGCAAAAACGACAGCCTGCCGTGCAGCCTCGAAATAACTCGATCATAGCTCGGTCATGAATTACCTCACCAAAGGGCAAAAGCATAGTTTCGGGATAGGGAGCTTCGTCTAAATCAGCCACAATTTGCTTTTTTACCGGGTAGGGAGCCTCAGCTTCAGTCCTCCGGTATGCTTGCAAAATTCCCTCTTGATCATAGCTGGGCTGATAGAATTCCGGCACATAAACACCTTGCAAAAGACAGGCTTTCAACAAAAACTCTCGGCGTTTCGGTCTGGAGCCAATTTCCCTTTGCAGATCACGATAGAGCTGCAAAAGTTTGGGCAAGATGATTTCCCCGTCACCTAAGACGATCAGATCAAAAAAATCAGCTACAGGTTCCGGATTGAAAGCTCCGGGGCCTCCACCTATTATAATGGGATGATCTTGGGTCCGTTCCTTAGCATAAAAAGGAATTTGAGCTAGGTCCAGGATGGTCAAAATATTTGTATAATTAAGCTCATACTGCAAAGTAATGCCCAATAGAGGAAATTTTGCCAAAGGTGTTTGAGTCTCCAGAGTGGTCAAGGTAGCTCCTTCTTGACGCAATAAAGCTTCGAAATCTGGCCAAGGAGTATAGACTCGTTCCATTGAGCTAAAATCTAAATTATTGACGATTTCATATAATATTTTTGAGCCCAGATGGGACATACCTACATCGTAAAGATCCGGAAAAGCAAAAGCCATAGGAACTTCCACCTGATCGAATGGTTTCACGATGGCATTCTTTTCTCTCCCCATATAACGGCTGGGCTTATTAACATTGATCAATTTATTTTCATCTAAAATCTTGTATTCCAAGTCAATCTCCTGCTTCTTGTTTTAATCTATCAATTTGAAAACATGGTTTTCTGGCTGCGCATGGCAACGGAATTGACCAAGCCCAAACCCCACAATGTGATCATCAAATTGGAACTTCCATAGCTGAGCATGGGCCAAGGGATGCCGATGACCGGCATGATACCCAAAGTCATACCCACATTGATAGTCAAGTGAAATAGTAACATTGTGCCCACCCCGGCACAGACTAGTCGACCAAAGCGATCAGGCGAGCGCTGAGCGATGCGAAACACCCGGTAAATCATATATAAATAGACAATTATAATAAAAGCTGACCCGATAAAACCAAGCTCTTCGGCCAAGGCAGAAAAAATCATGTCGGAGTGACTCTCAGGCACAAATTCCAATTGAGTTTGGGTTCCCAAGGTCAAACCTTTTCCTTTAATCCGCCCCGAGCCAATGGCGATAATCGATTGTAGAAGTTGCCAGGTATATTTGGAATAAGCCGGGTCATTTTTATAACGTTCCAAATTGGTAAAGATGAGAATGCGAATCTTCTGATATTCCTCCATGCGTGACCAGAGGAAGGGAAAAGCTGCCAATCCGATTCCGACTAGAGATAATAAATATCTCAGGGCCAAACCGCCTAAATAAAACATGCCCAACAAGATGGCTAAAAAGACTAAACCTGAGCCTAAGTCGGGCTGCAACAAGACCAGCCCCAAGGGCAAAGCGGTCATCGCCAAGGTTGGAATCAGTTGCAAGAGTGTTCTCTGGTGTTTTTCCTTGGACATGTAAGCAGCCAAAGAAATAATCAGCATGATTTTAGCCGGCTCAACCGGCTGCAGGCTCAAAGGCCCTAGAGGAATCCAGGATTGACCTCCATAATCTCCTTCTCTGCCGATAAACAGCACGATAGTCAGCATAAAGAGCATGACAATATATAAAAATTTTGAACTTTTCTCCCAGAGATGGTAATCAAAAAATGATGAAAAGACGAAGAGAATAAGACCTAAGAATACAGCCAGAAGATGTCTGACCATATAGTATTCAGGACGCCCGGGCACCAGATTGTGACTGGTGCTGTAAATCATGATGGTGCCGAAAATTCCGATTATGACCATGCTGGCAATCAGCCAAAAATCTATGTTTTTCAGATACTTTTTTTCAAAGCGCCAAGAAATCATCGCCACCACCTCATTCCCACAGCTATTTAAACGACTTTTTCAACCAGGCTAAAAAGCCCTTCTCTTGACTTTCTTGATTTTCCTTTTTTTCTGCTCGAGGCACAATTATTTTAACCCTTTCTCCTAAAAGCCGTCGAGCAATTCGCCTGATCGCAACCGTAGCAGCCACCTCATCATTGGACATCAGAAGAACACCCAGATTGGCGGCTTTGAGAAAGCCCAAATCATAAGGAATTAGACCCAGCAGGACAGCTGGCAAAATTGAGGCTATTGCCTCTAAACTCATAATCTGCCCTGTTTCTAAAAGTTCTGCCTCTACCTTATTCAAGACAAAAAAGGGTTCTGCTTTGCTATGTTGTCTGGCTTCAGCCAGAGCTTTTCTTCCATTTTGAACTGAGGCTATATCAGGGTTGACCACACAGATCAACAAATCAGCTTGATTAACAGCAATTCTAAAGAAATCTCCCAGCCCTGCCGGGCAATCTATAATAACCCAATCATATTGGTTTTTAAATTTACGAATCAACTCTGTAGTTTCGAAAACAGGAAATTTATGACCTTGACTGGCTGCAGGCAAAATATCTAAACCGGGAAAACTATCGGATGACATGATCGCTTCTTCCGCTTTGATTTGCCCTTTAATCACTTGGCCAAAATCACCTTTGATCTTATCTTCCAAGGCAAACAATAAATCTAGGTTGCGCAAACCGGCATCTCCATCTATTACAATGGTTTTTTGCCCCATCAGACTCAGGGCAGCAGCTAAATTAGCAGACAAAGAAGTTTTTCCAGTTCCGCCTTTACCGGAGATTAGAGCAGCCACTTTTCCCATATCGATCCCTCCTAGAGCATCTAGTTTGACAAGTCTAATCAATAAAATTCAATTGCAAGGGTTGGTCGGCAAAATAAGCCCGAATTAATTGAGAAATTGAGGGTCCACAAGCAGAACTGCCACTCCGCCCATGTTCAACGACCATGGTTAAGGTTATTTCTGGGTCGTCTACAGGGGCATAGGCGGAAAACCAAGCGTGGGATCTCAGATCCAAAGGGTCATCGGAAATTTGAGCCGTCCCTGTTTTAGCTGCAACTTGATAAGGCAAACCTTGCCACAGATAAAGTTCGTTGTTCAGACCAAAGTAAACTCGGTCGGATGTTCCCCCTCTTTGAGTTACGGCAACAAGACCCTGCTCAATAAATTTCCAAGTATCATCTTGCAACTTCAAATCGCTCAAAAGCTTAGGCTTAAACACCTGGATCTTTTCTCTTTCCTGATCCTCTATAAAATCGACCAGAGCAGGAGCATAACGCTTGCCCTGATTGGCAATTTGAGCCATGGCTGAGGCCATTTGCAAGGGGGTAAAGGCGCTGAA
>JAAYKD010000173.1 GCA_012522585.1 Bacillota bacterium
ATTTAATACGAACCGGGGCTAATACCCGATTCGCATTCGGTTATCGAAATATCATAGGAGCTCCTAAATACGCATATTTCAGAAGGCCGATTTACCCCAAATACGCACATTTTAAAAGGGCAATTTACTGCAAATACGCATGTTGTTTGCAATCTAAAAAAATACTCCAGCACAATGCATAAAACCCCGCTAGAGTTCCGAAACCAGCACACTTCGTATGCCTAAGTTCCCTATACCTGCTGGAGTAGCGGAATCTGCATATTGTTTGCAAAAAAGCCCACCGGAAACAAACCCGGGGGCTTTTTCGATTAAGTTTTTTAAAGGTAGTTTCCAGTATACTGGAAGCGAAAATGCAAATCAGGGACAGTCCCCGATTTGCATTAGTAGAGGTTCCCAAATAAGTATTTCTGATTGCCTAAAACATTAAATACTAGTTAAGGAATCAAGGCTTTATTTGGAAAGCAGCCAATCAATAATGTTTTTATGATTTATGCCTTCAGAGTCGTTGGTTAAAAGGTCCATAGAAAGCACAATTTTCTCATAGTTGTCTTTTATTTCTTCAAGCAATCTAAATTCCCGCTCTCGTGTTTCCTTTGTGGCTAATAGATAAGCAACCTGAATGTATTTTCTGTCAATTCCTCGTTCGGTTTTTATTTCAGCAATAAAATCAACTTCGTACCTGTTTGTTTTCCCTACGAAAACTTCGTAGCCTCGCGACATCAATTCTAAAAGAACGATGTTTTCTAGAACAAGTTCAATATCTTCTTCGTTGCGACCAATAATTGCTTGCCTAAGCCCGTGATCAACAATGTAATATTTGTCTGGAGTTGCTAAAAATGTCTTGCCCTGCAAATCATAATTTGGTAATGAAATAACTGCATAAGCATCTTTGGCATATTGCAAATAATTTAAAATTGTCGTAGCAGAAACATTTAACCCTTCATTTCTCAAGTATTTTCTTATGGAATTAGCTGAAATCTGTCTGCCTATGTTGGCTAAAACGAAGTTTAGTAGCCTTCTTAACAATTCAGGATCTCTTATCTTTTCCCGCTCTATTATATCTTTCAGAATTATCGAGTTATAGACGTCAGATAAATAATTTAGGCGATCACGGTAAGTAAAATTTTGCATTGCCAAAAAGGGCATCCCGCCTTCAACAATATATGCCTGAAAATATTCTAAATCTGATTTTTCTTCGCCTAAACTTTTACGACCAGCAACATATTCTGAGAAAGTAAATGGATAAATCTCAAACTGGACGTACCTGCCGCCAATTAAAGTAGCAAGTTCGCCCGATAGGAGAGTAGCGTTTGAACCGGTAATGTAAATATCTATCTTGTTTCCATGTGTCGCTCTTAGAGAGTTGATCACCTTTTCGAAACTTTTGACCTCTTGTATTTCGTCTAAAAAGATGTACGCCTTAATTTTAATTTCTGCAATCCGTTCTTCAAGATAATCATTTAGTGCATGATATTCCAAGTAAGGCTCGTAGATAAGTTCTTCAAAGTTAATTTCAATGATTTGATTTTCCTCAACACCTTTTTCAATTAAATGGTTTTGAATAAGCTTTAACATTACGGATTTGCCAGCGCGTCTGACTCCTGTTAGCACTTTTATTAACTCAGTATCTATAAAAGGAATAATCGCATCTAGATAATTTTGACGGTTAATCATGTTCTCACCCACTTTGTTTTATTTAAAAAGATGGCATTCTCTTTCATTATACTGTATAAGAACTTGGTTTTCAAGCTTTGCTTCCATTATACTGGAAAAGAATGCAAATCAGGGACAGTCCCCAATTTGCATTCCTTCTATAGAAGCTTTGCTAAACCGGGACTGTCCCCGATTTGCATCTCTGGTTCGTCGTTGGAACAATTAATTCATTTTGTCTAGAATATCCAATGATTTTTCGTAGATCGATTCTATGGCTTTTTTGGCAGGGCCTTCTTTGTCTATGAGTGTTTTGCCTTGGTTGACTAAGCGAGGGGCATCTGCGTCAAAGGGTATGGTCCCTATAAAGGCAATATTGTTGTCTTGGCAGTATTGTTTTATTTTTTCTGTATGTTCGGTGTGCAGGTCATATTTGTTGACACACACTGCCAGCTGGGCCGGGAAACCTTTCGAGGTTTCAATTATTCTTTCCATATCACTGAAACCCGAAATTGTAGGTTCTGCGACTAATATAACTAAGTCTATTCCGCTGATTGACGCTATGACGGGGCAGCCTATCCCTGGCGAACCGTCAATTATTGCTAGTTCTGTATCTTTTGCATTCATATACAGGTTCTTTTTTACTTCTGTAACCAAAAGTCCCGAGTTTCCGGTGCCCATTTTGAGCTCAGCTGTCGAGAATACGTGTTCATTTTTATACAAGCTCAGTTTGCCTGTCACTCTATCTAGCATAGTAATTGCCTCGGCAGGGCAAACAAGCTGGCAGACTTTGCAACCTTCGCAGGCGAATTCATTGACCGTATAGATGGCGTCGATGATATCAATGGCATTAAATCTGCAGTTTTGTCTGCACAAATCACAAGATGTACATTTTTTTGGTTCGATATATGCAGCAGGAAGGCCGTAATAATCTGAGTTTATCGGTTCGGTCTCTTCAGTCATAATCAAGTGTAAATTTGGTGCATCGACATCGCAGTCGGCGTAGGCTTTTGTTTTGCTCAGTTTAATCAGCGAACTGGCCAGTGTGGTTTTCCCGGTGCCGCCTTTTCCGCTTAAATCAAAAGTTTTTTCATGGCTGCACCTCCTCTTTGACATGGTCTAGAAGACTTTTAAACATTTTGTTTAGCTCAGGGTCCATTTCAACGGCGAGTTTGCCATCGGCTATAAAATCGCTGATATCTCTGCGCCAAGGAATTTCCAAAAGTATAGGTATAGAGTTGTCTAAACAATATTGTTTTGAAGGGTTGTGGCTACCGTCAGATTTGTTGAGTATGATGCCATGAGGCTTATCGAAAATTTGAACCAGCTTGTGAACCATTTTTAAGTTATGGGCACCAAATGTTGTAGGTTCTGCCACCAGTATGCAATAATCGGCATCTTCGATTGAATCCATGACAGTGCAGGCGCTGCCCGGCGGGCAATCGATGATAACTGTGTTTTGCTCGTCTTTAACAGAGTCAATCAGCATATCGATTATCTTGGTTCCCGACTGTTCGCCGGGGGTCATTACACCTGAGCGTAATTCAACTTCTTTATATATTCTCTCTTCAATTTTGCCAATTTTTCTGTCTACTTCGGTTATTGCTTTCTGTGGGCAGATGATTTTGCAGCCTCCGCAAGAATGGCAGATTTTTTCAAAAACTGTTATCTTTTCGGAAATCATGGCTAGGGCGTTAAAAGCACAAAAGTCGACGCATTTTCGGCAACCATCGCACAGGTCGTGATCAATTTTTGGCATCGGCAGATTTACATCTGTCTCTTTTATGACAGGGCCTTTGAGAAACAGATGGCCATTTGGTTCCTCAATGTCACAATCAAGATAAACAGATTTTCCTGCTATTGCTGCAATATTTGAAGCGACAAAGGTCTTGCCGGTTCCACCCTTGCCGCTTAAAACTGCTATTTTCATGTTGTTAGTGGCGTCCTTTATGGATATTAGCTAATAATTGCAGTTGGCCATCTTTGTATAATCTGACATTGTCCATAAGGGAGCCTTTTTCAGATTTATAAATCTCAATCTTGGCAGAATTCAGCACGTTAAATGCATTTTCGCCCAGCTGGGGGGTTATTACTATTTTAGCCTCGCTGTCCACTACGAGCTGTGCCGCTTTTATTCCAGCTCCGCCTTGGCTCATGGCGGCAGTATTTTTTTCGAATCTTGTTTCTTCGCTTTCTACATCGTAGATCATGTAATAAAGAGCTCTGCCAAAGTTGTCGCTGATAGGGCTATTGACGTCAGTACTGTTTGCAGGTAAACCAATCTTCATTTGTTTGTCCTCCCTAAATTTATAAAACTTATCTATATTTTTATTATATAGCATTTGTGACATATGTCAATAACTATAATGCAAATCGGGGACAGTCCCCGATTCGCATGCCTTCTATAGAAGCTTTGCGAGAAGGAGGATGCTCCAGCATGTGCCTTTGGCACAAGCCGGAGTTGCGGAACCGGCTCACTTCGTTTGCCTAAGTTCCTTATAGGACAGTCCCCGATTTGCATCCGTGAAAATAAATACTCCAGCATAATGTCCATGCTGGAGTATTTATTCTATGTAGTTTTAAGCTTTGGCGATTTTTTGGCCAAATTCACGGGCTAGTTGCAGTTGATCTTTGTCGGGGTTCCAGGAGTTTCTCAAGGGCTTTACGCTAATCCAATTTTATTTTGATGCACATCTCGGTGTTCAAGTGTGCACGAAAACCAAGTATGATTTTCGCACATTAACCCTATATGTCTTCTCTGAATTTAAATTCAGCCTTTTCAAAACCAGCATCTTCATATCCTTGGATTATAGCCGCTAGATATTCTTCGCCTACTTTCCATTTGCTGCTTTTTCTTTTAACCGTCATAACATATGCCATAGCACTTAGTTCTTTTTCACCTACACTAATAACCAGCTCTTTCTTATCGTAAGAGTTTGGGTAGCCTTCATATCTGTCTAAGTTTTTTTCGTCTCTTTCCGATATTTCCCATATTAACACAGGTGTTTTCTTGCCCTTAGCCGGCTCTATATTAGCATGTGAGGGCATAGTTAATTCCCAATCTTCTAAGTATGATTTACCGACAACTTTAGCATCCGGACATCTATTAAACATCTGCTCTTTGTTCATATTGCTGCCGTAAGCTAAATAAAATCTCGTTTTTGGTTTTAACTCCATGGCTAATTTCTCCCATTCTTCTTGATAATCTTCGCGCCAAGGCCCTAAGGTTTTGTTATTTATTAGGTTATAGTTATACTGATGGATTATGTTGTGAATCATACAGTGAAAACGAGGGCAAATTTCCTTTTTGTTTTCTAGAAACTCTAACAAACCGCCTTTTATAAATACTTTTAACTGCCTGATTAAAATCTTTTCTGCTTCATACCCATGACCTCTAAGGCCTGTCTGAAAAGTATAATTTAAACCCTTGATCAATCCTTTTTTGACTTGTGTGCTCCCTTTGAGATATTCTTTCATCAAAATTGAAATACAAATATGAGTTGGTTGGTTAATAAAATCTATTACGGCTTCGTTTGGTATTTTGGTTGTGTCTAAGAGGCTAAATGAACCATCGGTCTCTTGAAATGAACATACCTCTTCTAAAGTAAGGTCTGTATCTTCTTCGTCGAGTAAGTTCTCCATCATCTCTAACATTTTATAGAGTTCTGCAAAATTTGGGTTATCTCCATTTAATCGTTTTAGTTTCATTATTTCTCCTCCTAATTATTTTCTACTTTAATTATAGGAAGTTTTAGGAGGAGAAACTATACAATAGAATTTCCGATTTTTTATTTATATTCTACTTTTTCCCAGTCAATTATCAAATCACCGTAATAAACCCATCGTTGGTTCCCATCTTTGTCTTCAATTAGCAAATCGTTCCCATGGATATCTGGGCTATCTAGAATATCTAGTAGTTTTACTTCTTCTGTAGATTCTTTGTTTTCTTCATTTTTATAATTAATTTCGACGAAAATTTGACTTTTATTCCAAAAAACAAGCTTGATGTCCTTATTAAACACTTCTTCTTCTAAGGTGTTTACAATTTCTTTCTTCTCATACTCTCCCTTTAGCAGATGGGATATTCTACCTTCAGCATAATCTGTCATTTGGCTATAAATCTTCTGAAAAAGACTTTCATACACTTCACCATTGTTTTTTTGGGAACGAACCTCTAGTAGTTTCAACAGAGCAAATAGTTCACTTAAGTTTAAAGCTAAAAATATAGGATGTACTGTAGATTTATAATAATGTCTTTGGCTTCCCTCGTGACTAGAATCAATTTTTACTGTAGTCCCTAGAACATTCAGCCCTTCACGCAGACTCTTTATATCTTCTCTTAATGTTCTCTCATCGAAGTCAAAATACTCTGCTAATTCACCAATTCTCATTTTTTTACCCTGTAGCACTTTTAGAATCTCTATTCGTCTTTCAAAAGGGGTTAAGTCTTTCATATTTTTTCCTCCTTAAATAATTGCACGACAAAACTCAAATTATTTGTGTATAGAAACACTATTACAAAATGAACCTTTTTGCTTTGAAAAGCACGATAAATAAATCGTATAACATTCCTACACATGATTAAAATCCAAATATTTAAGATACTGTAAACGGCTATGATAACATTTTTTCATAATTGACTTCATTTGTCGGTTTCCTTTAAGAAAAAGCTTTCTTGAGAAAATCATCTTGGGTAAATAAATCTATTGCCCTACTTATATTGTTTAATATGGCATCGATTTGTTCTGCCTTTGAACTTTGCCCTTTAAGGATATCGAATAGAGGCCTTTTCAAAACTAATACTCTCCAAGGATTTTCTTTAGGTTCAGAAATGAATTCAAACTCTCCATGATTAAGCTCCAGCCTCTTTTTTAGTTCTGTAAACGCTTGGGACTGTAATATTTGATTTCTTCTTTGCATAACTTCGCCATTATCCGGGTCATAATCTGTTTCTATAAGGACAACAAAATCTGGCCCTTTTTCAATATTTTTTGGATGAATCGAATGGTCAGCTGCATCTAAAATGACTCCAGCAAAAACACCAGGCAACCATGGGCTGAAAAAGTCTATTCCTTTTCTTCCCCAGCGATATTTCTTATAATTCACATTTAAGTTAGTAGAGTTTAGTTGTTTTAAGCTAGGGCATCGTTTTTCCCACTCAAGATTTTGAATTTCAGAAAATAGAGCATCAAGATTTTTCTCAAGAGTCCTTGCGGGAAAATGTGCTAATAATTCTTCTAGTTTAATTGGTTCGGTATAACCGAGCCCCAGTTCTTTTAAATATGTTGTAAATTGCTCAATCATAAACTTTCCTATGTCGTCATATTTGTTAATCTTTGTTTCAAAAAGCTCACAAATTTCTCCCCATGTAAGCTTAACATCTGCATCCGGTATATGCTGCAATTTTGTTGCTGTAACAAGAACGGTATGGAATATACCGCTGCCTAGAGAATGGCTGACACCTGCATATTTTTTAATCTGCTCTTCACTAGAAGGAGCGAAAATCTTATGTTCGCATATAAATCCATTTTCATTAAGTTTGATAACTAGATCAATCCTGCCATTTTTAACGGTTACTTGAGTTCTAACGCTTATAGTTTCATTACCAATAATCTGTATAGGACTACCATTTATCTTTTCCAATAAAAATCTGCAATAATCAAAGATTAATCCGTCTATGTTTATAAGCATCCAAGCAAATAATTGAGTTAAAAAATCCTCCTTAGGATCCATGTCCTTGGTCGGGATATAGGATTTTATAAAGCTAAACATTGATTTATCCATTGTGATATCCTCCTTCAAATTTTTTCGGCTTTTGAAGCAAAAGTCTAATCAAGATTTATTTCTACAAATAATAAGATAAGCTTTTTAATCGCTTCGCTCATAAGAACAATCTCAAGTTGATCCGGTTGGTTTCTTAAGTAATAGACTAGGTTAAGCTCTTTGTTCTAAGTTGCTACAGAATTTTCAAAGCCTGGATACACCTGTTTTGTGCAAACCTTTTATAATATTAAGAAACGTAAGGCCTTCGATGTTAGACCTCATGAGATGCAAATCGGGGACAGCAGGGTGTGTCAAAAGTCCCATAAAAACCGGATAAAATGATTTAATCTAAAGCGAAATAATGATATAATGGGCCTAACATACAATAAACTGTAATTGGGGGCTATTAAATG
>JAAYKD010000198.1 GCA_012522585.1 Bacillota bacterium
AGCCAAAAACACGGCCGCCCTTTACACCCGCATGCTGGTACGGCTGGCCGTTACGCTCTACACCTCGCGCATTGTGCTGGACATCCTGGGCGTAGACGATTTTGCGCTTTACGGCATTGTAGGTGGTATTGTGACCCTGTTTGCTTTTATTCAAACGGCCCTCAACGCCGCCACTCAACGCTTTATGAGCGTTGAACTCGGCAAAAACGACTTACCACGCCTACAACGCGTCTTTTCCGTAAGCATGACATTGTACGTGCTGGTTGCACTTCTTGTTATACTGCTGGGCCTCACGGCAGGCATGTGGTTTCTGAAAACTCAGCTCGTCATCCCGCCACACCGCATGGACGCCGTGGTAGGAGTCTTCCTGTTTACCCTTCTGACAACAGGCGTTAACCTTATTCAAACTCCTTACAACGCCAGTATCATTGCCCATGAGAAAATGTCTTTTTACGCCTGGATAAGCATTGCTGATGTACTGCTCAAACTGGGGGTTGTGTTTTTACTAACCCTGTCGCCTGTTGACAAATTGACCACCTACGCAGCCCTGCTGTTCGTAGTATCGCTCGTCATTTATGGTATAACGCGTGCCTACTCCCGCCGCAAATTCTCCGTTTGCACCTTTCGCCCGGTATGGGATAAGCCCCTGCTGCGCCAAATGGCCGCCTTCTCGGGATGGACCTTATGCGATTCGGGAGCCCAGTTGGCCGTAACGCAAGGACGCATTTTCCTACTCAACGTATTTACCCCGCTTGTGACAAACGCCGCCATGAGCATTGCCACGCAAGTAAGTACCGCCGTGTACAATTTTGTCATTTACTTCCAATCGTCTTTCAACCCACAAATCACAAAAGCCTCGGCTCAAGGCAATAAAAAATACCTACAAGACCTAGTAAACCAGACCTCCAAGTTCTCTTACTACATGCTTTTTGCCCTCACTTTACCCATTTTGCTCAACATGGAAACCATCCTGAACATTTGGCTTAAAGAGGTGCCGGCATATACCGTTGTCTTTTGCAGCATCACCCTGTTTTACTACCTAGTTGAATCGTTCAGCGGACCGCTCTGGATCACCACATGGGCTGCCGGTAACATCCGCAGGTACCAAATCACCGTCTCGCTCATCCGTCTGCTTACCCTTCCGGTTACCTGGCTACTCCTTAAGTACGGTATGGCCCCTCATTGGGTGCTTGTAGTTTGGGTAGTTGTCAACGGATTTTGTTATATTTATAGATTGTTATATGCAGGTAAGCACAACGGAATCCCCCTGCGTGTTTATGCCAGAGAAGTACTTGCACCGGTGCTCTCCATTACGGCCCTTGCCGTACCGCTCCCCCTGCTCACCCACCTTCTGCTGAGCGGGATCTGGATAGATTTGATGGTCACCACCCTCGTTTCCCTGGCAGCCACAGGCATTTTAATTTGGGTTATTGGACTTACCCACACAGAAAAGAAACATATTAAACAAGCGGTGAAAAACCGCCTTACTATAAAAAAATGAAAGTATCGGTTATTGTACCTATATACAATACAGAGCCTTATATAGAAAGATGCCTCAACTCTGTATTACAACAGTCTTACAACAATCTGGAACTGTTGTTGATAGATGACTGTGGCACCGACCGCAGCATGCTCGTGGCCTCTAACCTGCTGCAGCAAAGTCAACAGAACATAAAAATTCTGAGGCATGAAGAAAACCGAGGCCTCTCGGCAGCACGCAACACAGG
>JAAYKD010000192.1 GCA_012522585.1 Bacillota bacterium
AGAGGTTTAATATTTCATTCAGACAGGGGTAGTCAATACTGTTCCCATGCGTACCAAGAATTATTAAGTATGTATGGTTTTAGATCTAGTATGAGTAGAAAGGCAGAGTGTTTAGATAACGCTGTAGACAATATGAAGTGACCTCCCAGTTTGCAAATCGTGGATTCACCGAGCATACTGGGAATATCAATATTACCATGCATGTGGCTACCACATGCAAATAGGAGGTCACAATGACTACAGTAATCTACATTGGCATTGATGTCCACAAGGACTCTTACTCACTTTGCGCTTTTAATTTTAGAAATAACCAAGCGTTTGCGCAGGCGAGGATTCAGAGCAGAGATGAACTGGTTGTCAAATATATCCATCGACTAGTTGATGAACATGAAGATGCAGAGATTCTCTGCGGCTATGAAGCTGGTCCTTCAGGCTTTGGACTCTACCGCCACTTACAATGTGCAGGAATTCCCTGTGTTCTGATGGCTCCCACTTCATTACCAAAAGCTCCAGGTAAGCGAGTGAAGACCGACCGTCTTGATGCCCTTGAGCTGGCAAAGCATCTGGCGTATGGAACCTATAGCGCTGTGAGCATCCCTACTGTCGAAGATGAAGCAGTAAAAGATTACACGAGGATGCGAAACGCTCGGGTAGAAGCATTAAAGAAAGCGAAACAGAACGTACTCTCATTTTTACTGAGAAAAGGTAAATCCTTCTCTGAAGGTAAGTCCTATTGGACACAAATTCACTACCGATGGCTGAGAGCGCAGCAGTTTACAGATCCACTAGATCAAGAGACCTTCAACGAGTACCTGCAAGAAGTTATAGACCAACAAGAGAAGGTGGACCGCTTTAATCAACGTATTGAAGAGATTGCTCAAGATGAGCGGTGGAGCGAACGAGTGGGCAAACTACGCTGCTTTAGGGGCATTGATACCCATACAGCTCTTTCACTGGTCAGTGAGATTGGTGACTTCTCTCGCTTTAGAACACCTCAGCAATTCTCCGCATTCTTGGGACTAGTCCCAAGTGAAGCTTCTAGTGGTCAGCGTGAATTACGAGGAGGGATAACAAAGACTGGCAACGTACGGTTGCGTAAACTACTCGTTGAAAGCGCTAATGCTACCCTGCGAGGAAATGTCTATGGGCAAAAATCGAAACGACTGAAAGCTCGCCAAGCGGGTAACGAGGTACAAGTAATAGCCTATGCTGACCGTGCCAACCGAAGAATGCATCGTAGATATAATCAGCTAACATCACGGGGAGTGCATAACAACAAAGCAAGGGTAGCAGTAGCTCGAGAGCTGTCATGCTTTATCTGGGGCATGATGAACGATAAAACTGAATAATAGGGAAGAGAACTGGTATATGGGAGGAAGGATAGACAAATCGGGAACACAATCTTGCCATCTTCGACTCTGCTATGTGACACCAGACGGTGATTCACGACTGTAGACAGAAAGGGCTGTAGGCGGACCATTGGCCTGCGGTAACCAATCCGCGAATATCAGAGTGGTCAAGTGCCGAACAACCTGATTTGTCTATCCATCCTTCTCATTAATCGATACAAAAACATAGGAGGCGAGAATCTAAAATCAGAATATTGACAAAGGTCACATCATATCAGCAGAGAGCTTTTTTCATACTCTGAAGGTAGAGGCTATTTATGGTGAGCCTCTAAGGTCGAAGCGAGAGATGGCCCGGGAGGTGAGAGAGTATATTGAGGTTTTCTACAACAGGCAGAGACTTCAC
>JAAYKD010000027.1 GCA_012522585.1 Bacillota bacterium
CCATCAGGACCGGATAATGTTACTACTTTACCGCCAAATTCGCTGATTTTTTGAGCAGCGCCCCAGGCAACGTTACCGAAGCCGGAAAGAGCAACTCTTTTGCCTTCTAAAGTTTCGTCGAAACGAGCTAAAACTTCATTCAGATAATAGGTTGCACCGAAGCCTGTAGCTTCAGGACGGAATAAAGAGCCACCATAGCTCAAACCTTTACCAGTTAGAACACCGTTGTCCCAAGTGCCTGTAATACGCTTATACTGGCCATACATGTAGCCAACTTCGCGAGCAGCAACACCAATGTCGCCGGCAGGAACGTCGATATCAGGACCGATATGACGATACATTTCAGTCATGAAAGCTTGGCAGAAGCGCATGATTTCGCCATCGGAACGACCGCGAGGATCAAAGTCGGCTCCACCCTTAGCGCCGCCCAAAGGCAGACCGGTCAAGCTGTTTTTAAAGGTTTGTTCAAAGGCCAGGAATTTCATAATGCTGACGTTTACGGAAGGATGGAAACGGATTCCACCTTTGTATGGTCCAATAGCTCCGTTGAATTGGACGCGGAAAGCACGGTTTACATGTGCTTGACCTGCATCGTCAACCCAGGTTACACGGAAAGTGATTTGGCGCTCTGGCTCAACCATTCTTTCCAGCAGACCCATTTTTTCATACTCAGGATGTTGATCAATAACAATCTCTAAGCTTTTAAAAACTTCTTCTACAGTTTGATGAAACTCATCTTCACCGGGGTTGCGGGTTTTGACGTCCTCGAGCACTTTTTGCATATAAGCATTCATAGGAAAAACCTCCTCTAAATTTTACAGTACCTCTTTTTGCTTTTATCGACAAAAAGAGTACTGCTCTTATATATAAGTATATCTAAAGCTATATAATTGTCAAGGAAATAAAAATGAAGATTTGTATTGTATAAACTTAATGGACTACTCCTAGGGTCATATACATAATACTTTTAAATACAATGAAAACCTTTAAAATTGCAGAGTTTTGACAAATCAAGGAGAAAAGCCCATACTTGATAAAGGACTTTGTTAAAGTAAAGGGGAAAAATATTGTGTATCGAAAATCAAAAATATAATGGCGGGATAAAATATGGGAAGAAAAAAACTGCTTGTGCTGATGCTTGGCATCTTAATCTTTTTCAGCGGCTGTAACATAAAAATAACACCTGTAATACCGGAAGAACACGGTACTATCGTCGACTGGTTAAAAAAAGACGAGAAAACTCCTGACCAGGAAATAGTCGATGAAACAAAGGAAGAGGAGAAAAAAGAAACAGACGAAAAGCCTGACGATAAAGAGGCTAAAGAAGAGGAAGACCCAGATACTGAAGCTGAAAAGGAAAACACTGAAAGCGAGGAAGAGAAAAAACCTGACCAGGAAATAGGCGACGAAACAAAAGATCAGGAAGGCAAGAAAACTGAGGAACCTACTCCAGATCAGGAAGAGAAAAAAGACAAAGAGGAAGACGAAAAGACTGAAATACTAAAAGTTAGGGTCACTCCGGAAAAACCTGATAAAGACGATTACATCACTTTGGATGTTCAGGGGCCGGCAAACACTCCATACAATGCGGTCTTTTATTTTCGCACCAGAGAATCTTTGATTAAAGGCTATTGCGGCTCACCTTTTCAAATTCTTTTAGGCGGTGCCACTAAAGGCTTTGAAGTCAAGGTTGAAGTTACCGCCTTGATCAACGGGCAAGTCCAGAAAGCCACAACATCCTTCATACCTCAATAAAATTTATAAAAGCCCCTGATGCTTGAATTCAAGCATCAGGGGCTTTTTATATTGGGGATTTTTTATTCTCAATTCAATTGAATTTCTTCAATCTGAGCAATCTTCTCTCCTTGAAAATCCAGCCGATAGACACAAGGACTTTTTTCAATCAATGCAAGGTGATCTTGATAATCAAAATCGCCTAAGGCCCGCAAGATTACTGAAAGAGCAAAACCATGAGTGCCCACACCTATGGTTTGACCTGGGTGCATTCTGAGGATGCTGCGCAAGGATTTTAAGTTTCTTTGCTCTACCTCGAGGATGGATTCACCCTGTTCAGCCTTATAGTTCTCATCTGCCCATTGAGCCTTTCTGTGCCGATCGGCCTGCTCAGGAGCAACCTGACCTAAAACCCGTTCCCTTAAATTAAAAATAGGAACGATTTTCAGGTTTTGCTTGGCAGCCAAGGGCTTTAAGGTCTCACTGGTTCTGGGATAAGTGCTGGCATAGAGAGCATCAAATTCTACCTTTTGCAGAGTTTCAGCCAGGGCTTCAGCCTGTCTCTGGCCCGCTTCGGTCAAAGGTCTTAAGTTATCGTCTCTGACTGAACTGTCCGACTGGGCATGTCTGATCAAGTAAAGAGTGGTCATTTTACTGCTCGTCATAGAGGGGGAA
>JAAYKD010000196.1 GCA_012522585.1 Bacillota bacterium
ATGCCATTCAACAAAGCATTGGCTGCTGAAAGCGTCCGGTTGATCGTATCTCCATAATTCCAATTTGTCCGATCATATCGCCGTCCATGCCAAGGAACACCAAACCTTTCGCTTGCCTGTGCGTAGGCAGTACG
The DNA here is from genome assembly GCA_012522585.1 of Bacillota bacterium. Lineage (GTDB taxonomy): Bacteria > Bacillota > JAAYKD01 > JAAYKD01 > JAAYKD01 > JAAYKD01. The sequence goes on from JAAYKD010000196.1 coordinate 135, forward strand.
CACGCGCACACCTTCTTTGCCGCGTATCTGATTGAGGTTCAACCCGGGATCAAGATCCTCACCAAATCGCATCTGATACATGCGACGAACAACCTGTTCCCGAGATGTTGGGTCGCATACCAGTTCAGCCTGCCGGAGGAGGTGAAAGGATCGGCGCGTCTCTCCCAATCCTTCTCCATAGCAGCGAATACCATCCTCACCGACCCATAATATACTGCAACCATTTTCCATGATCACTTTCATGGCAGCATGTGAAAGGCTGGTGCCTGGCCAAAGCATAATCAAGCTCAATGAAGCAACCGGCACCAGCGTTCTCCCATTCTCCTGAATGTATTCAATCGCATTGTGTTTGCGATCGACAATAGCATGTTCAATATAGTGATAGGTCAGGCTATCTCTGAGACGAGGTAATTCATGAAGATTTAGGGGCATATGAACCTCTTCTTTGCAAATATCCGGATGCGATATGCATAAAACATCAACTGCATCAATACTTTGCCAGCGACAACAAGCCAAATCCAAAGGCTTTGGCACTGCCAATACCCTTTACCAATGTTGTTTTGAATTTCTGTTGGTCAGTAACACGCAAGATTCCCTCAAATTGAACGGCAGAATGTGTTATTTGGTAAGTAAGGTTGTTTTTCTTTTTGATGCTTTCCAGCATACCAAGGTTTTGGATTTCCAAACTTTCCACGATAAAACCGCCCTGCTGGGCTTTCCGCTGGAACCATTCTTTTTGGGCTTCCGCACCTAACAACCCTACACGCCTGCTTTTTCCATCGGCGTGTTTAGTTCGCATGGTAGGATTGGCGACAAGCCTGAAATAAAAGCGAGCTCCGGCAGGCAAATCGGGGTTAAAGGTTTTCACGCGGGGCGAATCGATTAGCAAAGCGGTCTTAGCAAGCTCTGACCAGTCTGGCTCAAGGGCGGTCTGTACCAGCAGGGTGATGGGTTGATACATCTGGCGATCAGGCATTTCTAGGCGATAGAGCAGGCTGATGTCACTGCGCTGATTTGTTGGAAATTGGGCAGTCAGGGTGCGATGCAATTCATAACGGTTGGATAATTCGCTTTGCACGCGGCGGTTGGCTGGATCGAGCAGGATTTGCGAAAGATACATGTCAGACCTCCTGATAGCTGGGTGAGTCAATGCGTCCCATCTGGATCCTGCGGCTGGAAAAACGCCGCTCGGCAAAACTGATCGGCACATCCACCCTGACAAATGCCCCAACATCGGATTCAAGCACGACCCTGACGCTCTCTTCCAAATCAGATACCAAGGCAGGAACGGTTTTCAGGGCTTGCAGTAGAGGCTCATCTCGCACCCCGTTTTGTACCCACACGGGCTTCCCGGGTGGATAGGCTTTTCTTCCAAGATAAAGCATCCAGTGGGGGGCTTTCAAAGCGGTTTGGATTTCCTCCAGAAGGGCTTGGGGTCCCTCCAAACCGACAAGAAAGACAGCATCGGAAAGATAGTAACGATCCGATATTTCCGTGTCCTTGGTGCCTTTTCCTAATGCCAGAAGAATGTCTTGAGCAACATGAAAGTCATTCTGCAGGATACCTTCGCGATCAACACGTACGCCCATTTTCAAGGCTGCCAGATCAGAAATATCCGCATCCCGTGGACGCCCCAAGGCTGCGCAAATCAGTCCAATCACGCCGCTTTTGGTGGGCTCGCGGGTGGTATCCCGGCTGGTAAAATGACTTGAAACACCCCACGACTGCATAGGTGCTTGCAATCTTAATAATAAAGTTGGCATATGCTCACTCCTTTGGCAGTGCTGAGATGGCTGTATCGATCCAGCCTTGGAAGTCTTTGACCACAAATGGTTTCAGCGCATCCAACTCTGGCTGAATGCCGACCAAACCAACCACGGGCTGCGGTCCCTGACCGAAAAACTCCACCAAGCTGGACCAGTAAGAATCCAGCGCTTGGATAGAGGCTTCCAGCAAACTCTGATCACTTCTTGAAAAGACCGGTTTTTCAAAGGCATTGGACAATGACCACGACATACCATCATTGCGAGTGACAGCCATCATAAAGGATGGCGGGTTTTGGGCAGCAAAGCTGGTCTGTTTGCCTGTTGGCACAGCATGGGCAGAGGCTCTCAGGAAGGCTTCAACGGTCTTTCGAGCCAGTGGAAGATCGTCCAGATTTTTGACAAGCTGATCAAAATCTATGCGGGCATAACGGTAGAAAGTGGCGGCGTTAAACCCGATAATCCCCATCATACCGGCGCCTGTCTCTTCGCTTTCTTGAAGGTCATCCACAGCTGTAAAGAAATCAAATTCCATATTGGCTCGGTGGGTTGAAATGGCGTGCGCAACCTGACAGGCAGCATCAATACTCAGCTGTGGGTCTTCAGCCAGCATACGACCAAACATTGCAACGCTGGGGGCAGAAGTTCGATTTGAAAACTTCTTTTTATAATCCTTGACAGGGTTAGAATTTTTATTAACTTTTCCACCCAAGACATCATCCCAATTGTTGAGGATGAGTTCAGTCAGTGTTTGGATCTCCTCTTCACTGACAAAAAACAGGACTTTGCTACGATCCACAATTTTAGTGTCCATCCCCCCCAGAACGGCACCCACAAAATGAGCAGCAGCGGTTTTTGAATCTTCCTCGCTTTTCCCATTTTCAACCAGCTTTTTTGCCAAAGCACGCGCAAGAAAGCGCGTTCGCTCTGCGGGGGGCACTTCAGTGGTCTGTTCAAACAGAGGGTGCAGACGTATGGCGCGTTTTATGCATTGGCTTGAAATGCGTGCGCGGCGAACACCGCCAAAAATACAATCTTTGGGGTTGTTGGTATCGTCCCGGTTAAGGTTGGATGGGGCAAAATTTTGCAACATATGCAGTTCAATAAACATAATTGTCTCCTATTCATTCTTGATCTAATCGGATTGATTTTTTTCATCATCAGGTTTTTGCGATGACCAGTAACTGTTAGCCCATCGGCGCTGGACATATTGCGATTCGCTGTTCCAGTGACGAAGATCTTGGAACAGCTGATCCCAGTTGATGGGAACATCGGCAGATTTGAGCAAGCTGATTATCTGCCGAAGAACAACAGGAAGGTCATCAGGATGTGCTTTTAGAAGCGCTGAAAATCGTGCTTCAAAGGATGCCGATTGGGCTTTCTTGATGCTTGCGATGCGACAGTGATCGCCAAAATTGCCTTTGGCAATTCTTCTTTTGCCTTCAACGCCGCCACCAGACTGGTAATATGCAAATAATGCGGCAATCAGATAGTAAACCTTTTCAGTCCATGAATATCGCATCTCCTCAGGTACCCAGCGTGCCACATAAGAAAACATCACAGGGGCTGTTCCCGGTGGTTCTGCCAGACCCCTTCTGAGATCAGCCAAAGCACCGCGGCGTCCTTCAGTTGCTAGGGAATACAGGTATTGAATATAGGGGTAAGTTTGGGTTTCATCGGTCATCGGTTTCTCCATTTCCTTCAGGATTAAATGTTTTATACATCAAACGGGACAAAGCACTTTCAGCCTTTGCGCGGGCTTTCAAGCCGGCTGGCGATGTGCCGACCTGATTTGCTGTAACGCTCAAAGCAGTTCTGGCGGCTTTGCGGATAGCATTTTGCCATTTTTCGACGGCTGATTCGTGCAAGGGAAGTGAAACAAGGTAGTCGTAAAAGGCGGGTTCCAGAAATGCCCAAAAATGATGCTCGGTGTTCCAATGTTGCATTAACGGATCAGTATCATCCCTGCTGGGCGTACGGGCGTTTTCAAGGTCGTGCATTGGGACAATAAAGTAGCGAGCAAGGTCTCGGACTGCAAGGTAAAGATTGGATCGAACCTGCTCTGCCCATTCGAGGCCCTTTTCCAACTGATAGCCCAAATCGCTGTCTTCGAGGTAAGCAATGGGCGCTGAAAAAGACTCGTGGGCATAGAAGTAAACTTTCTTTTGCCCGGGTTGGGTACACATACCGATCATATTGAGTTGAATTGTGTCTGTATGAAGTATTCTGTGAAATCGCAGATTTGCTGACCATTGGATCGGTAATGGCGCTTCCGTGTCTTGTGATCTCACATTGAGGATTGCTGCACTATCGCGCCAAAGCGAACGTCCTTGTTGGAAACGCATCGGTCGCACGGTTCGTTTGCCATCTTTTTGTTGAAAGCGGTTATGGTGGAAGGGATTGCCAAAGGTCTCTACCAGCCCGTGTCCCGGGGCTATGAAGAGAGAACGCACACCGACCTCACCCTCATTTTCCTCAGGAATGAGCAAAATACGCCGGCTTTGCCAAGTGAGAAAATCAAGCATGCCAGCAGGATCAAAACGTTGTTCTTGAAAAGCATCTGCAATTTCCCACGCGGGTCGATCTTCACCTTGTCCGGGCAGAGAATAATAGTCAGCTGGGAAGAGGTTGAGCATCAGGGTATGAAATAAAGATTGACCCTTGTTCAAGAATAAAATTCCACGAGCAAAGGGCGAATCTTTGTAATATTTATCCTTTGAAATACTGGCACTCGACATACCTCCGAGGCTAAACGCCTGCCACGTGATCAGCATTTGTGCCACTTCAGCCGGTGTGAACCAGCTTGGCATATCATCCAGCGAATGGTCAAAGAGTGTAGCATTGTTTCCCGAGGCTAAGTGCATTAATAAGCCGGATATCCCCTTTGGCTCAGCACTTTTTCCCGCTGCCAGCATTTTGGCATCTCTTTCACGTTGACCGATGTATGGGTCTTGATAAAATGGGTGGTCTGTATCAAAAAGGTCAAAGCGGGATTGCCATTGGTTGGCATAGCGCAAAAAAGCATCCTGTGGAAATTTTCCCGCTTCCCACAAGACCTCCCACTCCTCTTCGGTTTGAATATCAAGGACAGTTTTTATGAAAGCAATCAAAAACAGATAAAGAGCACCAGTTACGATTGATAAATCACCCTGTATTTCTTTCAAGGTGTGGGCTTGTGCGATTCCATCAAGCAGGTTTAGCGTCACCAACCTGTCGTGTTCATCAGAGCACGGCAACCAGCTCTGTTTGAGAAGGTTAAAGGATGTTTCCATGGCACCTCCTGTTTTGTGGGCATGTCAATAGAAATTCCATCTGATTTGACCTCCTTTCACGATTATGAAAATTTAATCTTTAAGCCACGGTTCCTGTCCAGACTTAAGGTAAATCCGTCTCCGGTATAAGTATCCGACTCAAATATTACAGGGTAATGCCAGCGCAGTGCTGCGGATTGTTTGAAGGATTTGGAAGGGGGCTCCGCAATATTTAAGAAGTATTTAATCACACGCCAATTATTAATGGTAACATTTGCTCTCAGACACGCCCTGACCTGTTGCGTGGTGAGGGGTGCCTGTATATTGAGGGGCTGCTGGTCATCAAGGATATAGATGCCATCATCACGTTTGATCAAACAAACAATGTCTACTGATGGTGAAATTTCACGGGTTGGTGCGGTCAGCACCCCTCTTGAAACACTTTGCAGGTCATCACTGAGGGATGAGGTCAGTCTGCCTAATAATGATGTGTTACTGAGAGGAATAAGGTAATTGTGTGCATTACGGGCACTTTCAGAATGTTTTTTCATCATCTCAGACTGCATGCTTTTCAAGCGTTCCCATACTTTATCTGAATAAGACGCAGAAGGCTCCAAGGAATATACATTGTCAATTAATTCATCCGTCTCTTTTGGTAGAACCAGAACCTGCCGTTTTCCCAAACTGAGCAACGTCCGGTAAAGAATATATGGCGAATAAATATGGGAATCGAGATCAAAATCTGGTGATAAATTATCATTTTCAATGGAAGGTGCACTAATAATGCATTGCGGGTGTTTGAGCTTATCCGGTCGTTTGGGTGGGTTGCTAGAATTTTCGTGCCGATGGAGCCGACCTATACGCTGAATCAACAGATCGACAGGCGCAAGGTCTGTGATCATCACATCAAAATCAAGATCAAGGCTTTGCTCTATCACCTGTGTGGCGATCACAATCGACCGCAGCGGACGCTTACCATTTCCTTTCCCAAAATTCGATAATACTCGGGCTTCGATATCCTCACGCCAACACAGTGGAAAACGCGCATGGAAAAGAATTGTTTCCACCTTTTCATCTTTGAATGCATCGGTGACTGCATTATAAATTTCCTGTGCACGCTGGACACGGTTGCAAAGCACTGCAGCACAGCCACCCTCAGATAATTTATCCTTTAAAGTGCTTGTGATATTATTAATATCCTGACCAATCCAGCCAAGCTGGATTTTTCGAGAAGGAAATTCCCCAATATTGATTACCTGAGCGCTGCCTTCTGAAACGGTTGATAGTCGGGGAAATTCTACGCTTTCCTCGACCATCTGATGGGCGTGATACGCCTGCATAAGTTCTTTTCGAGTTTGTAAAGGCAAGGTAGCAGACAGGATGATCACTGAGGTGCCCACTGCGCTGAGCCAGTGCAACAGGGTCTTAAAAATTTCAGTCATGTAAATATCGTAGGCGTGCACTTCGTCAAAGATCAGGATTTTGTGGCTGAGACCAAATAGGCGCAGGAAAAAATGTTTTGATTTCAGCACGCTTAAGAAGGTTTGATCGACCGTTCCGACACCAAAGGGTGCTAATAATGTGCGTTTTCTGGGAAGAAACCATGCGTGGCTGCGGATATTTGACATATCTGGCTGTTCATCGCCCCAAATGCCAGTTGGCTTAAATTGTTCCTCGAGGTTGGTAAGCAAGGAAGCCCCGTGTACGAGATGCAGGTTGAGCTCATCATCCCCATAGCGAAAGGCAAGAAATTCCGCAGTTCGTGAGAACATCTGATTGCTGGTTGCCTGTGTTGGCATAGCAATATAGATGCCAGCGTTGTGTTCTTTCTGCAGGATTGTATCGGCAAGGTAGAAGGATGCTTCTGTTTTTCCTGTACCGGTTGGCGCTTCAATGATTGCCATAAATGGTGGGACTAAATCTGGTGCTATTTCAATGATCTTTTGTTGCAAGGCATTTGGTGAGAATTTTGGAAAAAGCTCTTTAAATGTTGCCGGGGCTCCTTTGGATTTCCAGCCATACCAACCCAATGTTTTGAGGGCGTGTTGGGCTTGTTTTTCAGCAATAGCAAAATAATCGGTTGGTGGCAGGTCAGCATTGAGAAATGGGAAAAAATCTTCGTTGGAAGCGATCCAGTCTGATGTCGTGGTCAATCCAGCCAACAGGATAAAAATTGGGTTGGTGAGTTGATTTCCTTCAGGGTAAGCAAGGGGGAGTTTTATATCTATGACATTCAGTAATTCAGAAAAGATGTTTTCTTGTGTTTCTTGCCAAATCTTTCCGCCTACGTGAAATTTCTCTATGCCTTGTTTGATTAACAGGCTGTCATTGGGGAATTCGCCGTGATG
>JAAYKD010000174.1 GCA_012522585.1 Bacillota bacterium
CACACAGTACTCTAGGTGGCCTAACACCAAAAATGTTTAAAGAAAACCACTACACTACTTCTAAAAAACCAATAATATTACCCGTACCCAAAGTGTCAACCAATTTGGTAGCGCATTAGACTGTCCCTGTTTTGCATCTCTTCTATAGAAGCTTTGCAGCTCGGGGACAGTCCCTGTTTTGCATCTCTTCTATAGAAGAAGCTGAAGAAGAAACAATATAGCGGATGCAAAGCACTCGTTAAGACTCGCCCTTTGTTTCATAGAAAGAAAAATCAGTTATAACAAATTGCTAAAAGTGTGATTTTTTACACATAATTCGCAGAAAATAAAAAACCGCAGTGATAAAGTACTGCGGTTTTGTTTTTAATGTAATTTTAACTTGTGGCTTTCGGTTTATCGTGAACAATTGGTTTATCCTTATCAAGCTGAAGAGATAGCCAAGTTGGTTTTATCGCAGCGCGAATCGGGGACAGTCCCCGTTTACACTTCTTTTGTCTTACTTGACCAAAAAAGAAAAAGCAATTATAATAGGTTGTGAAAAGTGTGATTTTTCAACATTTATTAGCGCTAAAAATGTGATAACAAACACATAATTCACAGAAGAAGTGTGATTTATCGTTTTTACAATTTTCAAGACGGATATACGTGTGAAGTGATGATTGGAAGATGTATTTATGAAAAGACTTGCAATGGACGAATTAATTGAATGGAAAAACTCAAAATATCGCAAACCGTTAATTCTTAAAGGAGCCAGGCAAGTGGGGAAAACTTGGCTGTTAAAAGAGTTTGCCCGGACTCAGTATGTCAATATCGCTTACTTTAATTTTGATGAAAATCCTGAATATAAATCTTTTTTCGAAACAACTAAAGATGTAGAGCGGATCTTGCAGAATTTAATGATGGCCAGTAATCAAAGTATTGACCAAAAGAAGCCAGAGAATACCCTTATAGTTTTTGATGAAATACAGGAATGCCCTAATGCTTTAGGCACGCTTAAATATTTTCATGAAAATACCCCTCATTATCATGTTGCTTGTGCTGGTTCTCTGCTTGGTTTAGCATTAAATAAGCCTGTTTCCTTTCCGGTGGGCAAAGTAGATTTTATGGAAATAAACCCTATGTCTTTTGGCGAATTTCTTCTGGCTAATGGCGATGAAAATCTTGTCAAATATTTGTCTAGCATTAGTGAAATTGAAGCAATTCCCGAAGCTTTTTTTAGACCCTTAAATGAGAAACAAAAAATGTATTTTGTCACCGGCGGTATGCCCGAGGCAGTAAAGACATGGACTCAAGAACGGGATTCTTCTCTAGTGGAAAGAGTTCTGTCCAATATATTGAATGCTTATCAATTGGATTTTGCTAAGCATCTTGAACCTAAAGAATTTCCGAAAATCTCAATGGTCTGGCGGTCAATTCCTTCTCAATTGGCAAGAGAAAACAAGAAATTCATCTATAGAGTAGTCAAAGAAGGGGCTAGAGCCAGAGAATATGAAGATGCAATACAATGGCTGGAAGATGCAAATTTAATTTCTAGAGTTTTTCGCGGCACGGCACCCAGGCTTCCGCTGGCAGCTTACGATGATTTGAGTGCATTTAAAATCTATATGGCTGACGTTGGACTTTTGCGCCGCTTATCTTTATTGGCACCATCTGCATTTGCTGAAGGTGATAGGTTATTCTTTGAGTTTAATGGTGCTTTGACGGAAAATTACATTTTGCAATCTTTGAATAATGTTTTCGAAGCTAAACCTAGGTATTGGACTTCCAAGGATAGCCGCTACGAAATTGATTTTTTGTTGCAAATAGAAAATGATATCTTTCCCATAGAAGTCAAAGCTGGAACGAATGTGGCGAGCGCTAGTTTACGAAAGTTCAAAGAGCTGTATAGTGACGAGATTAAATTGAGATTACGTTACTCCCTTAACAATTTAAAACTAGATGGCGATATTTTAAATATTCCTCTATTTTTAGTTGATCAAACTGAAGAAATAGTCAAATTGGCTTTGAATAAAATCTGAGAACTCAAGCAATGCAAACCGGGGACTGTTATAAGGAACTTAGGCAAACGAAGTTTGCCGATTCTGGGCTTGTGCCAAAGGCATCAAGCTGGAGCATATATAGAAACTGTATAGCGAATGCAAACCGTTCGTTAAGACCCGTCCTTTTGTCTAATAGAAAGAAAAGCAAATATTATAGTGCAAATCGGGGACTGTCCCTGTTTTGCATCTCTTCTATAGTAGAAGCTGAGGAAGTGATAAAAACAACACATTCCTTGGAGTTTGGAAGCAATCCTTACGTTTCAGCCATCTTGTCAAAACCACAGAAAATAAAAAAACCGCAGTGTTTCGTCATTGCGGTTAATTTTTTTTAATGGGATTTAAGCTGTGGCTTAGGGCTTATCGTGCAAATCAGGGACTGTCCCTGTTTTGCATCTCTTCTATAGTAGAAGCTGAGGAAGTGATAAAAACAACACATTCCTTGGAGTTTGAAAGCAATCTTTACGTTTCAGCCATCTTGTCAAAACCACAGAAAATAAAAAAACCGCAGTGATAAAGTACTGCGGGTTTATTTTTTTTAATGGGATTTAAGCTGTGGCTTAGGGCTTATCGTGCAAATCGGGGACTGTCCCTGTTTTGCATTATGGAGAGCGGAACCGGCGCATGAGTGCGCCTAAGTTCCTTATAACTGTCCCTGTTTAGTATTTCTTAAGCTGCGGCTTTTGGTTTGTCGAATTTGTTGAAGGCTCTGTAATAGAAAATAGTGGCGATAAAATAAATAACGCTGGTGAAATAATATGGCGAAGCGTTGCCCATGGTATCCATCATGTAGCCGCCTAGCATTTGGCTGATGCTGCGAGCTAAGGAGCCACCCATGTTCATGGTAGAGCTGGCCGTAGCACGCATGTCACTGGGCACAATTTCCATGGCAAAAGAAGTGGAAATTGGCGATGACATATTCATTAAAGCACTTCTAAACCAATATAAAACGGCGGTAATCCAAATGCTGGGAGCAAAGGAAATGGAGAGTAAAGCAGGTATGGAGAGCAACTGGGTGACCAAAACAGATTTAATTCGCCCCAAGACCCTGACTAACCAAGGACTCATCAAAACGGCAATTGTTAGCACCACCCTTGAACCCATGGTGATGTAGCTGATTTGCCCCGCTGTTGCATTGAGAGTGTCGCTCAGAAAGACATTGAAGAATGGGATGGTCATGCCGGCACCAGCACCGATCATGAAGCGATAGATGGTTAAATTGCGCAAGTTTTCGTCTTTGACTATGGCGATTAGGTCGGATTTAACACTGTGTCGTTTAGAAGGCACAAAATTTGTTTCGTTGACCATCAGCATGGGAATCGCCGATATAATTAAGAATACTATGGAGAAGGCTAAGGCCATGCGCAGTTGGGTGACTTCGACAAGCTCGAGCCAGCCCAGCCTTTCAGCAGTAAAGGCGAAGATTAAAGGCATGAGCCCGGCTAAACCTGAGCCTAAAACCGAAGCGACTGTCTGCAGAGCCTGATTGACAGAAAACAGGTGGATACGCTCGTGGGGTTCGCTATTTTCCATAAGGAAGGGATTTTGCACTACCGATTTAAAAGTAGAGCCGATGCCTTGAGCGAAGCTGGCAAGCAATAATAAAGCTTGGTTCATCAAGGTGACTTCGCCTATAGTTGCTAATATGGTGAAGAATATGGCCCACAAGACTGATCTTTTGCGGCCAACTCTGTCGGCTACTACACCTATCGGGATAGCGGAAATTGCTGCTGCCATGGTTTTCATAGCCATAAAAGTGCCTATATAGGACTTGCTGAAGCCCAGCTTTAAAAAATAAACATTTAAAATAGTTGAGCCAACGCCTAAGCAGACTTGAGACGAAGCATGACTCAAAAGAAAAAGCTTAGCGTTGCGACTGAAAGATGCAATCTTTTCGAAATAACCACCATCATCGAAAACGGCGTCATTTTGTACTTTTTCGGGCATAAAACTTCCCTTTCTTTGATGTTCTTATGTATTTTTTGCAAAAAGTGTTAAAATTCGCAAAATAAACGTCATGTTTTATAATCAATTCGTGAAATAAGTATAAAACCCTCTAGCTCAAGCTCTTTCTGGGTGAAACCTTTAAAGAGTCGCCAAGACCGACATTAAAGACTTAAAACATACATTGGCCTAGAACTTGCAAAAGATTTAAAAATAGTATATAATTTTAAACACAATCACACGGAGCTGTAGTGTAGAGGCCTAACATGCCTGCCTGTCACGCAGGAGACCGAGGGTTCGAATCCCTTCAGCTCCGCCAAAAAAAGCTTGAGTCAAAACGACTCAAGCTTTTTTATTTTGCGATTTTTGTATTTTTCAGCCGGGTCACCGGAATGCAAATCCGGGACAGTCCCCGTTTAGCATTCCTTCTATAGAAGCTTTGCAAATTGGGGACTGTCCCTGTTTAGCATTTACTTGTTGCGAGCGCTGGCTTTTAAGACTTCGAAGCCTAGGTTGTTGATCGCCTTTTCGATTGTTTCTAAGTTAACTACTTCTTCGTTGAAATCAAATCTGGCTCGGCTCGAGTTAAACATAATTTTAATCGTATCTGCTTCCACTCCGTCCATCTGTTTTAAGGTGTTTTCAATTTTCTGAACACAAGAGGGGCAGATCAGAGTTTCCAATTGTAAATTTGCAGCTTTCATTTTTACCTCCGTATATTTGTTAATCTTTTTTTTTAGAAGTTCTGTTGCTTTCTAATCGTAAGCATTTGGGCCGATTAGGGCTTCCCATTGTTGATTTACAATTTTATCCTAAGCGGAAATATCTAGTTGTTTTGCAACATTAGCCAAGATAGTTAAGCTAGTTCACCAATCCTACTAAAACTTTATACATGATAATTTAAGTTGGAAAGGATAGATTTTACTACCGTATTTTTACATCGTTAGCAACAGGGAAGGTGCCCGTCATATCTTTTCTTCTACTTATTTCTATAAGTCGTTGTTTGTTTGCACCGGCATGCTAAACGGGGACTAATATGCTACCTCAAAAGTATACAAAACAGGTACACTTAGTTATACTATAATCGGAGGTGCTTTTATGTA
>JAAYKD010000028.1 GCA_012522585.1 Bacillota bacterium
CCGGCTGTAGCAGTCTGCTGACTACCCTTGTTTTCTTAATAAAAAAGCAGCCCCTTACCACTTGGGTAAAGGGCTGTTCCTTTATTATTTATTTAATTTCTAGGCGATTACATCATGTCCATGCCCATGCCGCCCATGCCGCCGCCGGGCATTGCGGGCATTGGTGGTTCCGGTTCGTCAGCCACTAAGGCTTCGGTTGTCAGTACCATGGCTGCTACAGATGCTGCGTTTTGTAAGGCAGATCTAGTAACTTTAGCAGGGTCGACAATACCGGCTCCGATCATATTGACATATTTTTCTTTGAGTGCATCAAAGCCGACACCTTTGCTTCTAGCTTTGACTTTCTCTACAACGACAGAGCCTTCAAAGCCAGCGTTGTGGGCAATTTGGCGCACAGGCTCTTCCAAGGCACGAGCCACAATGTTGACTCCTACTTTTTCGTCGCCGGTTGCTCTGATGCTACGGAAACCAGCCAAGGCATTGATTAAGGCTACTCCGCCTCCGGGTACGATACCCTCTTCAACAGCAGCTCTGGTTGCCGACAATGCATCTTCAATTCTGTTTTTGCGCTCTTTCATCTCAACTTCAGTAGCGGCACCAACTTTGATTACTGCTACTCCGCCGGATAATTTGGCCAGACGCTCTTGCAGTTTTTCTCTGTCAAAATCGCTGGTTGTATCTTCGATTTGCACCTTGATTTGGGCAACTCTCTTGGCAATATCTTCAGAAGTTCCGGCGCCATCTACGATGACCGTCTCTTCTTTACCAATACGCACTTGGCGAGCTCGACCTAATTGTTCGATTTCGGTAGTCTTTAAGTCTAAACCAACTTCTTCGCTGATGACTTGGCCACCGGTCAAAATTGCAATGTCTTCCAACATGGCTTTTCTTCTGTCGCCAAAACCAGGAGCTTTAACTGCTACTGCATTCAAGGTTCCGCGCAATTTGTTGACAACCAAGGTTGCCATCGCTTCGCCTTCGACGTCTTCAGCAATGATGACAAAGGGTTTACCCAGCTGAACTACTTTTTCTAAAACAGGTAAAATTTCCTGGATATTGGTAATCTTTTTATCTGTAATCAAGATGAAGGGGTCATCCATCACGGCTTCCATTTTTTCTGTGTCGGTTACCATGTAAGCGGAAACATAGCCGCGGTCAAATTGCATTCCTTCTACGACTTCCAATTCGGTCAGCATGCTTCTTGATTCTTCAACAGTGATCACGCCTTCACGACCGACTTTATCCATAGCGTCGGCGATTAAGCGACCAACTGTCTCGTCGTCAGCAGAAATAGATGCTACCTGAGCAATAGCTTCACTGCTCTCAACAGGTCTCGACATTTTCTGAATTTGTTCAACAGCAACGGCTTCAGCTTTTTCAATACCGTGGCGAATCACCATGGGGTCAGCACCGGCGGTTACATTTTTTAAACCTTCACGAACCATGGCTTGGGCTAAAAGAATAGCTGTGGTGGTGCCGTCACCGGCTACATCGTTGGTTTTGGTAGCAACTTCTTTGACCAATTGTGCGCCCATATTCTCGAAAGGATCTTCAAGTTCAATTTCACGGGCAATGGTCACTCCGTCGTTGGTGATCAAAGGTGAACCGAATTTTTTGTCTAAAACTACGTTACGGCCTTTGGGCCCTAAAGTGATGACTACGGTATCTGCTAATTGATTGATGCCCCGCTCTAAAGAATGGCGGGCTTCTTCATTGTAAATAATATTCTTGGCCATCAATGACACTCCTTTTTAGGTTTTCCTATTTTACTATGGCTAAAATGTCTTTTTCGCTGAGTATCAGGTATTCTTCTCCGTCAATTTTGACTTCGCTGCCGGCATATTTAGAATAGATTACTATGTCGCCCGCTTTTACTTCGGGAGTCAGTTTTTTACCGTTTTCTAAAACACGGCCTTCACCTACAGCTACAACTTCCCCTTCTTGGGGCTTTTCTTGCGCATTGCCCGGTAAAACTAAGCCACTGGCTAGTTTTTCTTCTTGGGGCAGCACCTTAATTACTACGCGATCTCCTAATGGTTTTAAATTCACTTGGGATTCCTCCTTGATGATTTCTTGCCTTGTTAGCACTCTCGTGCGTTGAGTGCTAAACTCTGTTCCTATCATAACACAAAAAGAAAAGAAGGCAAATCTTTAAAAACGCTAAATTTGCTCGATTTTTAAAGTTTACCCTCTTTAACTAAGTTTATCTCTGTTTATCTTTGTTTTACTCACCTTTAATACTTGCCAAGAAAATCGGCCTTAAAACTGGGTCAAACCTGACTCGTTGACTAAAAAATCCATCTTTTGGTCGTGGGGCTTAGCGATTAAGTTAGGCACCCATTGCATTCTAAAGGAAAAAGCAACTTTCAATGTATCCTCTGCCGTCCGCAGCAAAAACCTGTCGTAAAAACCAGCACCGTAACCGACCCTATCCCCTTTCGAGTCAAAAGCCACACCGGGCATGACGATGAAGTCTATTTCCTTAGGGTCAACCAGCTCATGAACTTTTGGGTCCGGCTCTAAAATATCGTAACGACCGGGAATCAAGCCCTCAAAGTTTTCTATTTTGTAGACTTCCAACCTAAAGCCTTTAAAGGTTTTGGGCACTACCAAGGTCTTGCCCTGCTGCCAAACAGCCTGGCAGATTTCTTTTGTATCAATTTCATCGCCAAAGGAAAGGAAGCACATGACCGTCTTTGCTTGAGCAAATTGAGGCATGGCTAAAAGGTGCTTGGTAGCTTCTTTGCCGGCTAGCTCTCTCAAATGTTCGGGCCAGAGGGCTCTGTCAGCGATAATCTTTTTGCGAATTTCTGCTGTATTCATTTTAATCTCCTCACTCTTTCAACTTTGTTATAATAAATTCTAATTTTGGCAGCTTATTGTTGTTCTTAAACAATATCAGTCGGCCTCTTTATTTTTCTCTAGACCCGGTAGCACTACACACATTTTTTATTTGCAGAAAGGGCTTATTGCTTTATAGAAAACTTTTCAGCTCGAAGTCACTTTAGATTTTACTGACCCATCAAACTGACTAAGAACAATAATTAATCCTTCAACATTTGTAAATTATAGTTCAAATAAAAGGCAATTCCACAGTCCTATTACGCTTTTCCCTTGCTAAAACTTTTAGGCGCTCAATAAATTTGAAAAGTTTCAAAAATCGTCTTGGCCAAGGCGCAGGGCTGGGTAAGCATTTAAATCTAGCCCGGCGAATTTTCCTTGCTGATATTTAGCATAGCCGACAGCTGCGATCATGGCGGCGTTATCGGTGCACAATATCATAGCTGGCACGCTGAAGGGCAAATTATATTCTTGGGCCAACTCTTCCATGGCTTGGCGTAAAACTTTGTTGGCAGCTACTCCCCCGGCTAACATCAAAGAAGAATAACCGCCTTTGGCTAATTCCACTCGCACATTTTCTAAAAGCGATTTGACCACCACCTGCTGGAAAGATGCTGCCAGGTCGGCTAAATTTATTTCTTCACCTTTTTGTTTGGCTTTGTGGTGCAGATTGATCACCGCTGTTTTTAAGCCGCTAAAGGAATATTCTGTATTCTCGTTAATAGAAGCGGAAGGCAGGGGAAAAGCCTTAGGGTTACCATTTTGAGCCAGTTTTTCTAAAGCCGGCCCGCCTGGGTAGCTCAAGCCTAAAACTCTTGCCACTTTGTCAAAGGCTTCGCCGGCTGCATCGTCTCTGGTGCTACCTAAAATTTTCAAATCATTGTGACCGGCAAAGGCTACCAGATCTGTATGCCCTCCCGAGACAATCAAACACAAGGAAGGCAAGGGCAAATCAGGGGTTTCTAAAAAGTTAGCATAGATATGGCCGGCCATATGGTTGACGGCAATCAAAGGGATTTTTAAGGCGTAGGCCAAGGCTTTAGCAGTGGAAACACCGATCAGCAGAGCTCCAACCAAACCGGGGCCTGCTGTCACTGCTATGGCACTCAAATCTTGCAGAGTGATTTGAGCTTCTGCCAAAGCTTCGTCGATCACTTCGTTGACCACTTCCAAATGCTTTCTGGAAGCTATCTCAGGAACCACGCCCCCATAGAGGCGGTGGATGGGAATCTGGCTGGAAATAATATTGCTTTTAATCTCTTTGCCATTGAGCAAAACAGCGGCTGAAGTCTCATCGCAAGATGTTTCCAAACCTAAAATATAACTCTTTTCTTTATCCATTTTGCTCCTCCTCTTCAGCTTCCTCTTCGCCTTCGTAAACTATCCAATCATCTGTCGGTTCTATCCCGTCCATCTCCTGTTTCCAATAGATCAAGGCGTCTTCTTTGTTATCGGTATAATAACCGGGGCGCACACTGGTAAAAATAAAACCGTATTTCTCGTAGAGTTTTTGGGCCGCCAAGTTACTGCGCCGCACCTCCAGGGTCAAAGACTCGATGCTACATCCCTTGGCATTGCTCAATAAGCGCTGAAGCAGGGTATCCCCGATACCTCGGCGCCTATAATCCGGATGGACGGCAATATTGGTGATATGCCCTTCATTAAAAATAAGCCAAATACCAATGTAGCCGACAATTTTTTTGTTCAAACGGGCCACTAAATAACGAGCCAAGGCGTTTGTGGTCAACTCGCCTTCAAAAGCGCCTCTGGGCCAGGGTGTAGTGAAGACCATATTTTCCAATTCAGATATTTCATCTAAATCGGCCAAGGTCATGGCTTCGATGATGAGATCTGTGCTATTGGTTTTTTTATCTGCAGACATATTTTCATTTCCTTTTAAATGTTTATAAAATTTAAATCCTCTTATTATATTTAGAGATGGCAAGAAAAAATCCTGCTCCTTGACATTTGCTCTTCCATTGGCTATACTTAATGAAATTTAATACGATCTTATCAAGAGTGGTGGAGGGACTGGCCCGATGAAACCCGGCAACCTGATTTTTAATCAAGGTGCTAACTCCTGCGTACCATATGGTTCGATAGATAAGAGATCTTTTTTTAAAGCTAAGCCTCTTTTTATCGAAAGAGGCTTTATTTTTTTATAAGAAGGTGGCTTTTTGCACTATAATTTGAAATTTGTCTGTATCCAAAATGAAACTTACAGATATTTAGGCTACGACCCTGAACGCACACAAAATTGGGATAGCGTCGATTTACTTTTTAACCAATTATGCCAAGAGTTGTCGAGCAAATTTATTCCCTTTGGCTATATAAAAACCTATGACCTCAACGTCCAAGACCAGGCTATGACTATAGAAACCCCGATGCCTTGGCAGCTTGAAAGTCAAGATTTAAAAAAGCATTTCGAAGATTGTCAGAAAGTAAGCTTAATCGCTCTGACTCTAGGAACGGAGTTCGACGACTTTTTAGCTGAATCTTTACAGCAAGACGCCTACACCAAAGCGGTGATGGCTGACGCAATGGGTTCAGCCGCTGCGGAAGAAGCAGCCAATCAGCTCAGCGCCATAGTGAAGGAGCTGGCTGAGGCTCAAGGCTTTAATATTACTTCCAGATACAGCCCTGGCTACGGCGATTTGCCTTTGGATAAAAACCAGAATATACTCCAGAGCTTAAAAGATGATGAACCCAAGATTAAAACCTTAGAGAGCTTTTTGCTCAGCCCCCGCAAATCCATCACAGCCCTAATCGGCTGGCATCAGGAAAAAGACAGAGCTTGGGTAAGTGCAAATTGCACTTCTAATTGCCAAATCTGCACATTTTACAATTGCCCCTATCGCAAAACCAAAAACCTAAAGGATGTGAACTGATGAACAGAGATTTTTTCAACAATCATGCAAATCGGGGACAGTCCCCGTTTTGCACAGAAGGTCAGAGAGTCTTGGTTGGCGACGGTGCCATGGGCACTTATCTGCAGACTTTAGGCCTGTGGCCGACGGGCAGCTGCCCTGAAATGCTCAACATGACCAAGCCAGAAGCAATCACTAAAATCCATCGAGAATACGCTCAAGCAGGAGCCCAGTGGCTCAAGACCAATACCTTTGGGGCCAACCCGATCAAGCTTGAATCCTTTAGTTTAGAAAATAAAACTGCTGATTTAAACAAACGGGGGGTCTATCTGGCCAAGAAAGCCAGCCCCGACCTGCCTATTTGGGGCGATATAGGACCGACAGGCAAATTATTACAGCCCCTAGGAGAATTTTCTTTAGATGAAATTATCTCTGCTTTTTACATTCAGGCCAAGGCTTTGAAAGAAGAGGGAGCCGATGGCTTTTTAATCGAAACCATGGGTGACTTAGCCGAAAGCAAAGCAGCCGTTATGGCCATCCGTGCTTTAGGCAGCAATTTAAAAATTGCCTGCACTCTGACCTTCGAACCTGGCTGGCGCACTTTAAGCGGTGATGATGCCGAAACCATAATCTCGGTTTTACAGGCTCTCAACGTGGATATCTTAGGTGTGAACTGTGGCTTCGGCCCCGATGAAATGCCGGAAGTCTTAAAACAGTTTGCAGCTTTTAGCGACAAGCCCCTTTTGGTCCAGCCCAATGCCGGCCTTCCCCTGCTTAAAAACAACCAGACTGTTTTCCCTGCTACTCCCCAGGATATGGCCCAGGCTGTAGAGCCCTTAGCCAAAGCAGGAGCCATCTTCATTGGCGGCTGTTGTGGCACTACGCCTCAACATATAGAAGCCATGGTCAAGGCCGCTGCCAATACCAAAGCACCTCCAACAGTTGAAAAAGATTTCTCCAGCTTTTCCGGCTTTGGCCAAACCGTTTATCTGGGGCCAAATCAGCCCTTGCTTTTAATCGGCGAGCGCATCAACCCCACAGCAAGAAAGAAACTAGCCGAAAATTTACGTCAAGAGCGCTACGATTTAGTGGCTAAAGAAGCAAAAAGCCAGATCGAAGCCGGTGCTTCCATGATAGATTTAAATGTTTCCTTACCTGTAGCCAAGGTGCCTGAAGACCAGCGCTTAAAGGAATTGACTTTAGCTGTCCAGAGAATAGTCAAGCACCCTATCAGCTTGGATACGCCCCACCCGCAAAATATGGAGGCTGCTTTAAAAGTCATGCGAGGCAAACCTTTGCTCAACTCAGCCACCGACGACGACGACTCCTTACTGGCTATTTCCAGTTTAGCAGCCAAGTATGGCAGTGCTATTTTAGGCCTGACCTTGAATAAAAAAGGCATACCCAATACCTGGCAAGGCCGTTTTGCCATAGCCAAATATATTGTCGAGACTGCTTTAAGCCACGGAATCAATTTAAAGGATATCTACATCGACGGTCTGACCTTAACTGCCGGAGCCAGCCAAAGCGAGCTACCGGAGACCCTTAAACTCATCAGAGCCGTTAAAGAAGATTTAGGCGTTAAAACTATTTTAGGGGTGAGCAATGTCTCCCACGGTCTACCTTTAAGGCCCTATTTAACCACCGCCTTTTTGATCATGGCCATGGAAGCAGGCCTCGACGCCGCTCTGGTCAACCCCATGCAAGAGGATTTGGTTCTGTTTACCAAGGCTGCCGATGTTCTAACAGGTAGGGATAAAAATGCTGTTAAATATATAAATTTGGCAGCTACAATAACGCCCCAAAAAGAAAAATCAAAGACCAAGAGCAAAGCCAAAGTAATTGCAAGCAAAAAAACAAAGCCCAAGCGGAATCAAAGAGATATGTTAAAAGACGAAATATTGCTGGGCAATAAGAATATCGTCGTGTCAACTCTAAAAGAGTTGATTGCCCAAGGCGTGAGCCCCTTGGATTTGGTCAATAGCTGTATCGTTTCTGCTTTAAACGAAGCCGGCGGGCGCTACGACAAAAAGGAATACTTTTTACCCCAGCTGTTGATGGCTGCCGAAGCAGCTCAAACAGGTTTAGCCTATTTACATCCCCTTTTACAAGAAACCGGAGCCCAGCCCCAAGGCACAGTAGTTTTAGCCACAGTCAAAGGAGATATCCACGATATCGGCAAGAGCATCGTCAAATTGATGCTGGAGAATCACGGGTTTTCTGTTATTGATTTAGGCAAAGACGTCGAGCCTAGCCTAATAGTTGAAACCGCTCTTAGCAATCAGGCTGATATCATCGCCTTGAGTGCCCTAATGACCACCACCATGCCGCAAATGCAAGTTGTCTGCCAAATGTTAGAAGAGAAAAAAGTATTCATACCGGTTTTAGTTGGCGGTGCCATCGTCAACGCCGAATACGCCCAAGAAATCGGCGCCACCTACGGAGCCGACGCCACCGATGCTGTTCGCTTAGCTTTAAAATTGCTCAAAAAAGAAGGAGGTACCTAAATGAAAGAATTAGCTCAGGCCATGGTAGATTTGCCCTTTGTTCTGACTGTTGAGTTGGAACCACCCAAAGGCTGTGATTTGTCTCGAGTCTACAATTACGCCAAAAAATTACAAGGTAAAGTCCAAGCTGTCAACATCACCGACAGCCCTATGGCCAATATGCGCATGAGCCCCATTGCTGTTGCCTGTTTGGTCAGGCGTGAAGCCAATCTCGACGCTGTTTTTCACCTGACCTGCCGTGACCGCAATGTAATCGGCTTACAAGCAGAGCTTTTAGGAGCCCACGCTTTAGGAGTGCGCAGCATTTTAGTTTTAAGTGGCGACCCTCCTTCCATAGGTGATCACCCAAAGGCTAAAGGGATCTTCGAAGTTGATTCCGTCGGCCTAGTCAAAATAGCTAAAGGCCTAAACGAAGGCAGAGACTACACCGGCAATGCTTTGAGAGGGCCTTCCAATTTCAATATTGGTGTGGCCGCCAACCCCTTAGCCGACGATATTGACAAAGAAATGGATAAATTGATGCAAAAGATTGAAGCTGGAGCCCATTTTATCCAAACTCAACCGGTCTACGATGTAGAAGTTTTGGCTGACTTCAAAGAGAAAATGAAGCCTTACGACCTGCCCATCATCGCAGGAGTCTTGCCCATTAAAAGCCGCAAGATGTGCCGACATATCAAAAAGAATATACCAGGTATTCACATACCCGATTGGCTGTCCGAAAGAATGGAAAAGGAAGGCAGGGCCGGTGGAGTCAGAACGGCAGCAGAATTGATCCAAGATTTACAGCAAGTCGTTAAAGGAGCTCACATCATGCCAGTGGGCAGCGCTTCCCTAGTCGACGAAGTATTAAATTATGGGTTGAATTGAGAATTTTTGAGAAGTCCAATTTTTAGCTTAATCACGATGCAAATCGGGGACAGTCCCCGATTTGCATTGCTTCTACTTATTTCTATAGAAATTGTTGTTTGTTTGCTCCAGTATATCGCCCATAGCTGTGTCACATGCCGGAATTATGCGAACGGGGACTATGCAAAACCGGGACAGTCCCCGATTAGCACGCGAGAAAATGGAAAAGGAAGGCAGGACCGGCGGAGTCAGAACTGCAGCAGAACTGATCAAAGATTTGCAGCAAGTCGTTAAAGGAGCTCACATCATGCCAGTGGATAGCGTTTCCCTAGTCGATGAAGTATTAAATTACAGCCTCGATTAAAAATCATGCAAAACGGGGACAGTCCCCGATTAGCATTGCTTCATACCAGTAGGCAGCGTTTCCCTAGTTGACGAAGTTTTAAATTATGGATTGAATTGAAAATTTTTGAGAATTCCAATTTTAAGCTTAGTCTCAAAGCCAATTAAATATACCCCAATAATTAAAACCAAAAGAGCATTTCGTTTTGCAGCGAAATGCTCTTTTTTGTTTTTTAAGAATCAACGGAGTTAGAACGTTGAAAGTTGTTTCTTTATTCATAAACTTTCATAAGCTTATTTGTTTTAGTCTCGTTCTTTTTCAGCGGCTTCATGCAAATCGGGGACTATCTATAAGGAACTTAGGCAAACGAAGTTGCCGGTTCCGCTCTCCGATTTAAAAATCATACTGGAGCAACAAACAACAGCATCTACATTTTTGGTTCTTAATCAGTTTTGATTCCTTTTGCCAACTTTCTTTCAGCTTCAGGTTTTCTCATGCAAATCGGGGACTGTCCCCGATTTGCATCTGTCCCCGATTTGCATCAGGTTTGCATTTTGGCTTCTAGTTTTCTTTCGGCTTCGGGTTTTCTCAAGTAATTGGGTCTTAGGAGTTTGTAGCTTTCTCTTTCTTCAGTTTGCCAAAGCTCATAGGCTAAATGAGCCAACATACCGGGTCGAGGCAGCCTGAAGGTCTCGGGAGCTATTTTCAATTTATCCCCAATCTGCTCTTTGAGCATTTGAGCATCTCGACTGACCGCATCTCCAACAGCCCAGATAGGGCCTTCATATTCTTCCAAACTTTTAGCGATATGATCAATTCGGGCTTGATGGGCTGGCATAATTTCCTTGATTTGCCAATCCTTTTTCTCGTAGAGAGCCGTATAAAACTCGGTTCTTCTGGCATCCAAAAGAGGTAAGACTAAACCCTGACCTCCGGCAAAAGCCGAAGCCCAAAACTTTAAGGTGGGCACTCCGATTAAATCGATCTCCAAGCCTTGAGCCAAACCTTTAGCTGTGGCCATGCCGATGCGCAAACCGGTAAAGGAACCGGGACCAGAGGCAACCGCCACCAAGTCTAGGTCCTCTATATCCCAACCGGCCTCCTTCAAAAGAAAATCCAGAGCCGGCATAAGTCTAGCCGAGTGAGTCAAGCCACCTGAAACCAGCCATTCACCTATAATGGCACCTTGATCCCAAAGGCTTAGACCCCCGTAGCGGGTAGCCGTATCTATACTCAAGATACGCATTTAATCAGCTCCTCTAAGACCTTCTCATAAATTTCACCTTGAGCAGAAAATTGCAAGACTCTACCCTGCTCATGGTATTTGATTAGCAATTGCAAGTGCTCTTGCGGCTTCAAATCTGGGAATTTATTCTGCCACTCAACTAGAACTATAGCTGGGTCGTCTAATAGTTCCCACCAGCCTAAATCCAAAACTTCTTCTTCATGATCTAAACGATACAAATCAAGATGATGCACTGTTTTGAGGCCTGTGTAGGTTTTCAAAAGATTGAAAGTTGGGCTGATCACCGGCTCTTCTACCCCCAAGGCTTTGATTAAGCCCTGGGCAAAGGTGGTTTTACCTGTTCCTAAATCACCGTCCAAAGCCAGAAAAGCAGATTTCGGCAAGAAATTTGCCAGGGTTTGAGCCAGCTTGGCCATCTCTTCTTCAGTGCAATAAAATTCCTTCAGCATAGCTTTATGATTGAGCAGAGTCATCGCTAAGAGACCCTGTTCTTTCTCTTTCGTAGAGTTCCACATTAGCTCTGGGAACAATCAATTCCCCATCTTCAGTCTTGATTTTATAGACCAAGGTGCGGACTCCGGAAGGCAAGATCTGTTCGTCTTTAGGGATTTCACTGATCTGGCCTAAAAGACCAAACCAGGGCTCCCTTACAATGCGCACAGAATCGCCTAAGCTCAATCGCCGCCTCAAAGTGCCTGGGCTCTCTTCTTGGTGGCTGACTGCTTCTAATTCCCCGGCTGGCAAGAGTATCTCAGGGCGAATCACCCCGGCTCTTATTTGAGTCAAGCCGTTGATCGAGATGACTTGGCCCTCTTTTTTAGCAATCAAATTGAAGACATCCGGGTTCATGGCAATGGGGCCCATACCTTCCGTGATTATAACAGTCAAGCCGATGTCCTCAGCGATCACTCCAGGCTTGATCTCTTCTTTAGCCAGATGGACCAGATCCTTATTGTTGATGCCACCGCTGATAATTCCTTTGACTCCCACTTCTTTGGCCTTTTGCAAAGCTTCTAAGCTGACAAAGGAACCAGCTAAAAGGATTTTCCCCTGATCATCCTTCCTTATATCTTGGGCATTGACCACACCTTGACAATCGGTCACGGCTACTCTCAAGTCACCCCAAGTTTCGCCACCCATGCCAAAAATCCCATTGATTCGGCAAACTTCTGTCTCGATAATGGCGCCTCTGTCTTCCACAATTTCTACTACAAAACCAGGAACATAAGCACTAATTTGCCTTAAAACAAAGGGACGCTTTATGTAAACTGTTGAGCCCTCTATCTTGGTGATTTCACCTGTAATAGGAGCATTAATCCTAACTTCTTCGTCATCCATAGCCAAGACTTCGCCCATTTTGACCTGCATGCCCTCTCTGACCTGAAGGAAGCGGCGAGCCATAATATCGGGCAGTTCAAGCTCTTTACCTACATTGACCTGCTTTTCCGGTTCGTTAGGGTCACCTTCCAAGCGCAGGGCTATGGTCCCGATCAACGATGATATATCTTCGATTTTTCCATCGGCAGGTGCATGGACTTCGTAATTGACCCCGCCTATATTGACCCCGGCAATGACTTGGCCGGCTTTGACTAAATCACCCACTTGCACCAGAGCCATTTTACCCATGGTGTCAGGTGCCAGACCTAGCTGCTCTGTGACTGGTATGACCACAGGTTCTATGGGTTGCAGCTTTGTTTCAGCAATAATTGTGTCAGGAAAGACCGGCTGGTCTTTTTCCACCAGCACCCTGCCCATTTCCGGCAGAACTCTTCTGATCGTTTCTCTTCTAGCTTTCATGGTCTTGCCCTCCCATCTCAACCTTGACCAACCAATTTTCTGTCTGTTCCCTCTGGTCATCTATGTTTTTAGCCAGACGCAAAGGTCGGCCTCTTAAATCTATGATCAAGCCGATGTCTCCACCCTTGACTTGACCGCTGAAGCCTTTAAAATGCCCCTTGCCATAATTCAATTTCCAATGACCGCTGATATTGACCTGGGCATCTTCTCCATCTTTTAAGGGAAGAACGTAGAGATGACCGAAGCGTAAATCCATCGCTTTTTCAGTGCCCTTATTGCCCTGCAATTGCAAGCGACCGATTTTTTCATTCTGATTAGCATAACCGGAAACAGGAGCTATCACCGAGCCCAAGGGCTTTAAGCAGATATTGCGTAAAACTCTCAAGGCACTTTCTTCGTCGCTTTGGCTGAGAACCCCGACGTGAGGCAGCATGAAGCTGCGGTCTAAGGATAGCCTGGTATAACCGCTGGGTAAGAATGAATCGATCATCATAATTGCTGCTTGTAAAGGGGTGGGTGCATGAGAAATAGCACCGCCGCTGCCGATCAGATGATCTATATCCTTCATGCCAAACAAAACTTCTTCACCGAAGAAGGTAACATTGGATTTGAAGGCATCCCCTTCTCTTTTATGGCCGCGCAAAGCAACAGTCAAACTAAAATGCTGCTCCAAGGCCAGGCGCAGTGCCTCTCGAGCTAAAGCCTGCTCAACTTTTAGAGCATCTGCACTGACCGGCAGAGTAGTGGGCCTTAGCATCTTGTTGTGAATCCAATTGCGCACTTCATCTTCTTTTAAATGAGCAGGTAACCAGCGCAAGATGTTATTTATACCGGTTTCGGCCAAGACGTGCATGGAGCTGTAGCTCATACCCAAATTAGCGCTGACTGTTCGGTAAAATTCTCCCTCGTAAACGGAAAAGACGTCGGTGGTAGCACCGCCGATATCCATGGCCATGACGTTGACCTGCTCTTCTTTAGCCAAAAGCTCTAAGGCTTTACCCACAGCCAAAGGAGTGGGCAAGATGGGAGCGCTGACTCTATCCTGCACTTCTTTGTAGCCGGGTGCCTGAGTCATGACATGATTTAAAAAGACTTCTTGAATGGCTAAACGAGCCGGGTTTAAGTCTTCCTTTTCCATTAAGGGACGCAGATTGTCGACAAAGCGCACATCAAAAGGATGATTGCGACTCTCAAAATAAGGTCTGACATCTGAATTGCCTGCGTAAATTAAAGGAATTTTAGCATCGCTCAGCCTGTTTTTCGGGTCGGCCTTGACTAAAAGATCAGCCAAGAGAGCCACTTCTAAAACAGCTCCACCTTCAATGCCCCCGGCCATCAAGATCATATCGGGGCGCAACTCCTTGATACGAGTTACCCTTTCATACATTTCCAAACCGTCATCTTGGGCCATCACATCCAGCAAGACTGCACCGGCACCTAAAGCCGCCTTTTGGGCCGACTCAGCCGTCATGGTTTTGACTAAACCGACCACCAACATCTGTAGGCCACCGCCGGCACTGCTGGTTGCCAAAAGCCCATCCAGA
Source organism: Bacillota bacterium (assembly GCA_012522585.1). Classification (GTDB taxonomy): domain Bacteria; phylum Bacillota; class JAAYKD01; order JAAYKD01; family JAAYKD01; genus JAAYKD01. Next base: position 13,992 of record JAAYKD010000028.1, read on the forward strand.
TGCTCACTGGCCCTGATAATAGAGTGCTTTTCCTCAGTTAAGGGCAGATCCAGTTGCTCTTCCAAGCGACTTACAGCTTGCAAAAGACCGATCTTCACATCATTGTAGGGAGCTTCGACCGTGGTCGGTGCATCGGCTCCACCCAATAAGCGAACACTCTCTTGCCCCAATTCAAAAAGCAGGGCTTTTGTGGTTGTGCTGCCTATATCGGCAATTAATATGCGTTTTCTCATTGTCCATCCTCCGATTTAACCATCATATAAGTATAAACAGGCCCGCTCAAAGCGTAAATGAAGAGCACAATCAAAAGCCACTCCAAGCGTCCATAGAATTTTATTAAAATAGCCAGAGCTAAAATCAGACCTATAAGTCCAAACAAAATAAATCTGTTTTTGGGTAGCCTCAATCCCTTAAAATCAGGATATCTTATGGTGCTGACCATAATAAATGCCAGAGCAAAGGTAAATATTAAAAGACCGATGGGCCTAAGCAATTGAGGTCTCAAGCTCATGAAAGCCAAGATGCCTCCGGCAGCAGTTATGGGCATACCAGTAAAGCCTTTGCCCGGCATAGCCGGCGTTATATTGAAGCGGGCCAAGCGCAAAGCGCCACAAACAGCAAAGATTAAGGCTGCCAAAGCCGAAAGATAAGTAAAGTCTGGAGACAAAACTTTATAAACTAAAAAGGCTGGAGCTGCGCCAAAGCTGACTACGTCACAGATGGAGTCCAGCTGCTTGCCAAATTCACTGCCTGTTGGGCTGAACATCCTGGCAATCCGGCCATCCAACCCGTCGAAGACCATGGAAGCTCCGATGGCTAAGGCAGCTAAAAGATATTCTCCGCGGTAGGTAAGCTCAATGGAAACTAAGCCCATGACCAAATTCATAGCTGTGGCTGTATTGGCCAGCCAATGGCCATATTCCATAGATTTAACCCCCTTTAAAAGCCAAGACCATGGCTTCTCTGACATTTTTCGCAACTTCAATCTCCAAATCAGCTACTCTGATACTGGAACCTCCCGAAGGCACTATTGCCCTGGTAAAGCCTAAGCGAGCTGCTTCTTTTAATCTCTGTTCCAGGCGATTGACATTGCGCAATTCACCGGTCAGACCGACTTCTCCAATCAGAATCGCCTTAGGGTCGATGGCCTGCTCTTTGATCGAAGAGGCCAAAGCCAATAAAACGCTCAAATCAGCAGCGGGCTCGCTAATCTTCAAGCCCCCGGCAACATTGACGTAAGCATCGAGGTTGCCCATGAAGACGTTTAAACGTTTTTCCAAAACAGCGATCAACATGCTGAGGCGATTGTGGTCGAAACCGGTGGCTAAACGCCTGGGGTTTTGATAATTGGAATTGCTGACCAAAGCCTGAACTTCACCTAAAATAGGCCTGGTACCTTCCAATAAAGCCGTGACGGCAGAGCCCGGCTCCTTTAACGGTCTTTCAGCTAGGAACATGGCTGAAGGGTTGGGCACTTCAATCAGACCTTGGGCACCCATTTCAAAGACTCCGATTTCGTTAGTCGAACCAAAACGATTTTTGACGGCTCGGATAATCCGATAATTGTGATGTCGATCCCCTTCAAAATATAAAACCGTGTCGACCATATGCTCCAGCATCTTAGGTCCGGCAATATTTCCCTCTTTGGTGACATGACCCACTATAAAAACCACCAAACCCGTCTGTTTGGCGATGCGCATCAGCTGGGCCGTAATATCCCTGACCTGGCTGATTGTGCCAGGGGCAGAGGTCAAATCACTGCGATAGATGGTTTGAATCGAGTCGACAATCAAGCAAGAAGGTTTGATCTCATTTAATATTTCCGGTAAATTATCCAAACAGGTTTCCGATTGAATATAAAGAGTGGTGGGTATCTCGCCTAGGCGATTGGCACGCATTTTAATCTGCTGAACCGATTCTTCCCCGCTCCAGTATAAGACATTGCTGCCCTTAGAGCTGATCAAGAGGGTGGTCTGCAACATCAAAGTGGACTTGCCAATACCAGGGTCGCCTCCGACTAAAATCAGGGAACCGGGCACCAGGCCTCCACCCAAGACTCGATCCAACTCGGAAATGCCGATCGGTCCTCTTTCTTCTCGGGTAAACTCAACTTGCCACAAAAGCTGAGGTGTTGCGCTCAAAAGAGAGGCTGTTTTTTGACCGGGTAAAACAATTTCCCGTTCTTCTTCCAGACTATTCCAACTCTCACATTCAGGGCATTTACCCAGCCACTTTCCCGTCTGATATCCGCAATTTTGACAGACAAATTTCGTCTTTTCTCTGGCCAAAAGAGCACCACCTTTTGCTTATCTAATACTTTACTTTTCGTCAAATGAAAGGTTAAATCCTTGTCTGAATC
>JAAYKD010000175.1 GCA_012522585.1 Bacillota bacterium
CCTTCAGCCTCACCAAATCAAAGATTTGTGCTGTGCTTCCGGCTCGTATACGCGAAAGCTGCACTTTCGCGTTACTTGACAAAAAGAGGGAAAATGAAGTATAATTTGACAAATCGAATGTAAAAGGCTATGAAGAAGAGGAGTAGTGTTGCTGACTTTAGTTCAGAGAGAAGACCTAGGCTGTGAGTCTTTCTAAAGGGCAATGTGAAGTAGCTTTGGAGCCGCATTTCTGAAGGTTTTTCATATAGGAAGTGCCGTTTGCCTGCGTTAAAGGTAATTGAAGAGCGAAGTCTATCTTCGAATTTAGGTGGTACCGCGGATTTGAGTTCTATCCGTCCTAAAAGTCAAGGCAATTTTGTTTTGTGCTTTTAGGACTTTTTTATTTTATAAACTGGAAAGGAAGTTGAAAATGCTGCAAGGGAAATACAAATTTCAAGATGCAGAAAAACTAATGCAGGAGTTTTGGCAGGAACATCAGGTTTATTCCTATGCCAAAACAGACCCTAAGGCGCCTCTCTATTCTATCGACACACCCCCACCCACAGTCAGTGGTAGCTTGCATATAGGCCATATCTTTTCTTATACCCAAGCTGAAATGATCGCTCGCTTCAGACGCATGCAAGGAGATAGAGTTTTTTATCCCTTTGGTTTTGATGATAATGGCTTACCTACAGAGCGCTTGGTGGAAAAGGAGAAGAAGATAACCGCCAGAAAAGTTGGTCGGGAAGAATTTATCAAGCAATGTATGGAAACATCCGCCAAATACGAAGCTGAGTTTAGGGAATTGTGGGACTCTATGGGCTTCTCTTGTGATTGGGATTTACAGTATGAAACAATCAGCCCCATGTCCCAAAGGATTGCTCAGCGTTCCTTTTTAGACTTGGTGGAAAAAGAAAAGGCTTATATTAAAGAATCCCCGGTTTTGTGGTGCACAGAGTGTTATACAGCTTTAGCCCAATCGGATCTGGATACAGTCGAAGCTCCCTCTAAATTCAACGATGTAATTTTTATGGTAGATGACAAGCCTTTGTTGATCGGTACGACTAGGCCCGAATTGCTCAATGCTGTTGTCTGCTTGTTCGTTCATCCTGAAGATGAGCGTTACCAAAGCTATGTGGGTAAAGAAGCTGTAGTGCCTCTCTTCGATTACAAAGTGCCGATCAAAACTGACCCTAAAGTCGACCAGGAAAAGGGGACAGGAGTAGTTATGTGCGCCACCTTTGGCGACGCCACAGATAGTGAATGGTATATGCAATACGATTTGCCCTATCGCAAAGTTGTACTGCCCAACGGTCGCATCGATGATTCCGTTCCTTTTATCGGTGGCCTGAGAGTCAATGCGGCTCGCCAAGAAACAATTAGACTTTTAGAAGAAAAAGAACTCTTGGTCAAATCAGAGGACATAATCCACAACGTGGCTACTCATGAGCGCTGTGGTAGACCCATAGAAATAATTCCTTCCCGCCAATGGTATATCGATGTTCTCAATTATAAAGAAGAACTCTTGGAAATGGCCAATAAAATCAATTGGTATCCCAAGAGCATGAAGCATCGCTACGATATTTGGGTGGAAAATTTAAAATGGGATTGGTGCATTTCCAGGCAACGCTATTTCGGCGTTCCTTTCCCGGTTTGGTATTGTGAAGAGTGCGAGACACCCGTCTTTGCCTCGCCAGATCAACTGCCCGTCAACCCTTTAGTAACCGAATATCAAGGGACTTGTCAAAGTTGTGGCGGCACTAAATTTGTGCCGGAGACGGATGTCTTCGATACTTGGCATACATCTTCTCTGACACCTTTGATTAACGCCAAATTTGGAGAAGAAGATCAAAGAGAAGAGAGCTTTTTGCCCATGACAATGCGCACTCAAGCTCATGAAATTATCAGGACCTGGGCTTTCTATACGATTGTCAAAAGCTATTATCATTTAGACGACATCCCTTGGGATGATATCATGATTTGCGGTTTTGTCTTGGCCAAAAGAGGAGAGAAAATCAGCAAATCAAAAGACAACGCTGCTATGTCACCGCCCAAGCTGATTGAACAATATTCAGCCGACGTCTTGCGCTATTGGGCAGCTCACACACGTTTGGGTACAGATACATTCTTCTCGGTGGATGAGCTCAATGTCTCCAGGCGCTTCGTGACTAAATTATGGAATGCCACAAAGTTTGCTATTTCTCATCTGCAAGATTTTGACCCTCAAGCTCAACCTGAGCTTCTGCCCATAGACGCTTGGATTGTTGAGCGCACCAATGAAGTGATCAAAGAAGCTGCAGAGCATCTCAATGAATATGAAATTGGCACAGCCCGCCATATTATCGACGAGTTTTTCTGGCAGGATTTATGTGATGACTATTTAGAAATCGTCAAAGAGCGCTTGTATCAGCCGGAAGTTCACGGTCATGAAGAGCGCCGCAGTGGCCAAGCAGCACTTTATTATGCTGTGCTAGGTGCTTTGAAGCTCTATGCACCTTATGTGCCCCATATCACCGAGTATTTGTATCAGGCTTTCTTTAAAAATATCGAAGAAGAAATTTCCATTCATTTAACCCAATGGCCCAAACCCCAGCAAACCGACAAAAAGCTGTTAGCTTTTGGCCAATCGGTCAAAGATGAAATTGCTGAGGTTCGCAAATATAAATCAGAAAATCAGCTATCCTTGAAAGCTGAAGTTGAAAAGATGACCATCAATGTGCCCGCTGGCATGAAAGATTGGTATTTGACCAGCTTAGGTGACATAAAAGCTTGCTGTAAGGCAAAAGAAATAGAACTGATTGAAGAATAGAGAGATCGGATAAGCGTAAGAGTAAGCTTGTGGATTATCGCAAATAAAAAGACAATCATACCTTTGTGAGTAGAAGCAAAGATTGGCTTTCATTGAGATTAGGGAATTTTAATAGCAGTTCCAAATAATGATAAAAGAGTTTTGTCTTTACAATTAAAAATTATTTAAATCAATTGGTGTTTTGTTTGACAACTGATTTGGTGGAATTAAAGCAATTTAAAGCTGGTTGTAATGTCCAAAAAAGAAGTAACTGATGAAGATAAAACGCCGCAACTTTTTAGCTGCGGCGTTTTTTTATTTTTGTTTCCAAAAGCTTGGCATTAGGCTCAGTAGCAAGGGGAAAATTTCTAAGCGTCCTAAGAGCATATTAAGGCTTAAGATTATTTTGCTCAGAGGGGAATAAAAACCGAAGTTACCCATGGGGCCGACTAAAGAAAAGCCAGGGCCAATATTGTTTAGGCAAGTTAAAACAGAGGTGAAGTTAGTTTCAAAATCAACATTGTCTAAGGATAAGAAGACCAGGCTGCTGGCGAAGATGATCAGGTAGACTAAAATAAAGATGCTGACTCCTTGCAGCGTTTTTTCGCTGACGGTTTTGTTTTCTAATTTGATCACCCCGACCGACCTGGGATGCAGTAGACGCTTCAGCTCTCTGATAATCATCCTCCAGATCAGTAAAATGCGGGAGATTTTGATCCCGCCGGCAGTACTTCCGGCGGAGGCACCAAAGAACATGAGTAAGATGAGTATAGTTTTGGAAAAAGCCGGCCATAGATTGAAGTCGGTGCTGGAATAACCTGTCGTGGTAATAATCGAAGAGACTTGAAAAAATGAAGTGCGCAAACTACCGCTTAAATTATTTTTTAAACCACCTAGATTGATAGTGATGCCAATCGTAGCTAAAGCGATAATGGCAAGATAGAGGCGGAGCTCTTCGTTTTTCCAGATGTCTTTAAACTTTTTAGTCAACAAGAAATAATAAAGGTTGAAATTAACCCCGAAGAGCATCATGAAGATGCCAATAATCCACTCGTAAGTTCCATTTTGGTAAGCTCCAACGCTTAAATTGCGGTTGGAAAACCCTCCGGTGCCGGCGCTGCCAAATGTGTTGATCAGAGTATCATACCAGGGCATCCCGGCCAACTTGAGCAAGATGATCTGCAATATGGTCATTCCCAAATAGATGGAGTATAAAATTTTAACTGTGTCCTTCATCCTGGGCACTAGTTTGCCTGCCGTGGGCCCTGGAACTTCAGCTCGCATTAAATACATGGAGCGATTGTCTGCCATGGGAATGATGGCCAGAGCAAAAACCAAGACTCCCATGCCGCCAATCCAATGGGCAAAACTGCGCCAGAAGACTAAACTCAGGCTTAGATCTTCTACTGCTGGTAAAATGGAAGCACCGGTTGTGGTGAAGCCACTGACCGTTTCAAAAAACGCGTCCAAATAAAAGGGAATTTCTTGGCTCAGCCAAAATGGTAGGGCTCCTACCGCCGAGAGCAAAATCCAAGCTGCTGAAACCACAGCAAACCCTTCTTTGGCATAGATTATTTGATTTTTAGGCTTGTGCCAGCGCAGCATCAAGCCTAAAGCAAAGGCTAAAAATGCTGTAACCAGGAGGGGCTGGATAGTTCCTTCTTGATAAATGAAGGCTACTAAAGCCGGAGCTAAGAGTAAAGCTCCTTCAATTTGCAGAATATAGCCTAAAATATAGCGGACCATGGCTAAATTCATGGTAAACTCCCTTCTCTTTCCTATCTGCAGGAAAGAAGCGGAAAATTAGTTTTTGAGAATATCATTTAAGTCATCATAATGTTGGTTGCTTGTTACGACAATGACCAAATCACCTGCTTGTAGTGTATCATCGCCAAAGGGAATGATGATTTCGTTGCCTCTGGTGATGCAGGCGATCAGGGTGTTTTCTTTTAGGGTCAAGTTGCGCAGCATTTTGCCTGTTTGGCTAAAAGTAGACCTGACTCTAAATTCCAAAGCTTCGACTTTGCCTGAGACCATGCGGTGCAAGGTTTCAACATTGCTCCCCAAGCTATTTTGCATACCCCTGACATAGGTCAGTATGCGATTGGCGATGATTTCTTGGGGAGAAACCACTACATCCAAGCCTTTGTCCATCACTAAGCTGGCTAAAGCGGCTCGATTAACTTTGGTCAAAACTTTTTTCACATTCAAGCTGGTGGCATACATGGAAACCAGGATGTTTTGTTCATCCATACCGGTTAGGGTAATGACGGCATCGGTTTTATCCAGGCCTTCCTCCAACAATAAATCTTGGTCGGTTCCATCTCCGTGGATGATCATGGCTTTGGGCAGGAGTTCGCTCAATTCTAAACAGCGATCGTGGTCGTGTTCTATAATTTTAACCTGAATGCCGATACCAGATAACATTCGTCCCAGATAATAAGCAATATGGCTGCCACCGATTATGGTAGCATCACGCAAGGGCTTTTTATCATAGCCCATGGTTTGTAAAAAGCGCAATATATTAGCAGGAGTTCCCACAAAATTAATCTTGTCACCATCTGCCAGGGTAAAATTTCCACCGGGAATGAAGACTTCTTCATCTCTTTCCACAGCACAAATTAAAACCTTGACTCCTAAATGCTCTTGTATATCCTTTAATTGAACACCGTTTAAAACAGATTGTTCTTTCAAGCGCAGCTCTACCATTTCTACTCTACCAGCTGAAAATGTTTCTACTTTTAAAGCAGCTGGTAAGCGCAAAATTCGAAACAATTCATCGGCTGTGCTGTATTCCGGATTTAAATGCATGGAAAGGCCTAGCTCTTCGTGCATAAAATGGAGCTGCTCGCTGTATTCTGGATTGCGCACTCTGGCGATGGTGTGCTTGGCTCCAAGCTTGCGAGCAATTAAACAGCAAAGCATGTTCAATTCATCTGAGTCCATGGTGGCTATGACTAAATCCGCCTTGTCGACTCCAGCTTCCAATTGAATTTTGTAGCTGGTTCCATTGCCGCAAACACCAACGATATCCAAGGTGTTGAGAGCTTCATCGATGACTTCAGGGTCATTGTCGATGACCACGATGTCATGATCTTCTTCGGTCAGATTTTTGACAAGATTTCTGCCGACCTTGCCGTCGCCTACTAATACGATGCGCATTTATATCCTCCAATTTTCTGATTGACGGTTGAATTTAAAGCTTCTTTCTATAAGGGGCATTTTAACATAAAGTTATATTCAAGACAAACTCTTTCTTTTTTTGTGGTGAGTGAGGTGGAATGAAATTAAATACCGAACAAAACCTGTTAGTAGAATACAATAGTACAAAAAGTGCCAGTGACCTTTAAAGAACCTTTAGATTACTTGGCAGGATTTTTGTTTTCAAGGGCGAAATAAATTCTCGAATAGAAATGTTTTGTTTTCAGGCATATTTTTATGCCTGCCTGAAAAGAGGAGGAACCCTATGAGACTGGAAGAACATCCTATTTTAAAGTTTGATCGTGGCCCTCGAGTTACTATTTATTTTGAAGGAAAACCCATAGTAGCTTATGAGGGCGAGACAGTTGCCGCTGCTTTGCATGCTGCCGGAGTGTATCACTTGAGCGACAGCCAAGAGCAACACAGACCCCGGGGCTTTTTTTGTGCCATTGGTCAATGTTCATCGTGCATGATGGTGGTAGACGGTATGCCCAATGTCAAGACATGTATTGTCAAGGTCAAAGACGGTATGTCGGTTCAAGTGCAAAGAGGAAAGGGGGACCTAGGGTGGAGCATCGAGAAATAGTAGTTGTGGGAGGCGGTCCTGCAGGACTTTGTGCTGCCCTACAAGCAGCTCGTTTAGGAGCCAAGGTTCTTCTGCTGGAAGGTGACGATCGTTTAGGCGGTCAACTGATCAAGCAGACCCATATGTTTTTTGGTTCGGAAAAACAGCATGCAGGAACTCGCGGAGTGGATATTTCAGCCATGTTGGTTAAAGAATTAAAATCAATGGACAATGTGGAAATCAGGACCAATGCCATGGTTATTGGTCGCTATGATGACGGCGCCTTGACTGTTGATGAAAACGATGAGTTTAAGCTCATCTACCCTGAAAAGGTCGTCTTTGCCACGGGAGCCAGTGAAAAAATGCTGATGTTTGCCAATAATGACCTTCCCGGTGTTTATGGAGCCGGAGCTGTGCAAACTCTGATGAATGTTTTCGGCGTCATGCCGGCCAAAAAAGTTTTGATGGTAGGAGCTGGAAACATCGGCTTGATCGTCAGCTATCAGCTGATGCAAGCGGGTGTAGAAATCGCTGCCATCTTGGATGCCGGGCCTCAAATCGGTGGATATTTGGTTCATGCATCTAAAATTAGAAGAGCAGGTGTGCCCATTCTGACCAGGCATTCTGTTAAAGAAGCTATTGGTACAGACATGGTTGAAGCTGCAGTCATAACTCAGTTAGACGAAAGCTGGCAGCCTATAGAAGGCACCGAGAAAACTATAGAATGTGACGCTATTTGCTTAGCTGTTGGCTTATCGCCTTTTGCTGATTTGTTTTGGCAAGCAGGCTGTGAGATGAAGTTTATTCCCGAATTAGGAGGCCATGTGCCCAGTCGGGATGAAAATATGGAGACCAGCATCGAAGGCATTTACTTAGCCGGTGATGTTGGCGGTATTGAGGAAGCTTCGGCAGCCATGGTTGAAGGTTATTTAGCCGGTTTGAATGCAGCCGTTTCCTTGGGTTACGGTTTAGCTGAAGCAGAAGGCTTAAGAGCAGATTTAAAAGATCAGCTCAATGATCTGCGTTCCGGTCCGGTAGGAGATAAAATCCGTTCCGGTTTGGCCAAATTGCAAGATGATTGAGGAGGATTTGTTTCATGTTAAAAGTTACCGGTATTCCTACGACCGAGGATGTAGCGGGAGTTACCCCGCCTATCGAGCGCTTGGAAAAAGGTCCATGCGCCGTCATTGAATGTTATCAGAAGATACCTTGCAATCCTTGTGCTACCAGCTGCCCTTTCGGTGCTATCGTGCGAGACAATGATATCAATGAATTGCCCGTCATTGACTGGGAAATTTGCACCGGCTGTGCTATTTGCGTGGTCAATTGCCCTGGTCTGGCTATTTTCACCGTTGATTTAAGTAAACCGGGCAAGGCCATGATCAAGCTGCCCTACGAGTATTTACCTTTGCCTCAGGTAGGCGAAATTGTCGACGCCGTCGATAGAGGCGGGGAAGTGGTGGGGGAAGCTAAAATAACCAAAGTGCAAGAAGGCAAAGCTTTTGATAGAACTCGTTTAGTCTGGCTGGAAGTTCCTCGTGAACAGGCTATGATTGTCCGTCATTTCAGACAAAAGGAGTAGGGACATGAGTAATAAAGAATACGATAACACCATTATTTGTCGCTGTGAAGATATTACCCGAGGCGAATTACATCGTTGGATCGACCAGGGTGTGACTAATTTGGAAGAATTAAAACGCTTGAGTCGAGCAACTATGGGCCCCTGTCAGGGTCGGACTTGTCGCCAACTGATTTTACAGGAAATAGCAGCCCGCACGGGCGTTCCCATCAGCGAAGCGATAATTCCATCCTATAGACAGCCTTTAAGAGGCGTAACTTTAGGGGCAATTGCCGATATGAAATTAGATGAGGAGGAAAAGCCTCATGAAAAATAAAGCAGAAGTTGTGATTATCGGCGGAGGCGTAATTGGATGTTCCATCGCCTATCATTTGGCTGCCAATGGCATGAAGGATGTTGTTGTTCTGGAAAAAGAATACCTGGCTTCCGGAGCAACAGGTCGCTGTGGCGCCGGTGTGCGTCAGCAATGGGGTACGGAAATGAACTGCCGTTTGTCAAGTGGTTCAGCTAGAGATTTTGAAAATATGAACGAAGAATTGGAATACGAAGGTGACATTGAGTTTATCCAAGGGGGATACCTTTTGGTTGCTTATACGGAGCATCAAGTCGAACAATTCAGGAAAAATGTGGCTTTGCAAAACAGCTTAGGCATTAAATCAAAATTTTTAACTCCTCTAGAAGCTCAAGAAATTGTGCCTCATCTGAATATCGATCCATTGCTGGCAGCTACCTTCCACGATAAAGACGGCCATGCCAACCCCTTCCATGTGACTCAAGCCTATGCCAATGCAGCCAGACGTCTGGGTGTTCAGATCAACACCTATACAACTGTCTTGGGCATCAAGCGAGAGGGAGATAAAGTGACCGGTGTGATTACCGATAGAGGAGAAATTTCTGCCCCCATAGTGGTCAATGCAGCCGGCGGTTACGCCGACGTTGTAGCTAAAATGGCTGGGGTCAATGTGCCTACTTATTCTGAAAGACACCAGATTTTGGTCACCGAACCTGTCGAAGCCATGCAAGGGCCGATGGTCATGAGTTTCCATCACAATACTTATTGCCAACAGACACCTCATGGATCTTTCTTGATGGGTCTAGGCGAAAATGTAGAACCCAGCCATGAAATCAGAGGCTCATGGCAGTTTTTGAAAGAAATGTCCGATAAGATAACTGAGATGCTGCCGCCTTTGCGTCATTTGCGAATAGTGCGCCAGTGGGCCGGTTTGTATCATATGTCGCCGGATAAAACCCCAATTTTAGGCGGCACCGAAGAGTTGCAGGGTTTTCAGATGGCTGTAGGCTTTTCCGGTCACGGCTTTATGATTGCTCCTATGACAGGGCGCCTGATGGCTGCCAATATTCTGGGCTTAGACCACAAGGATAAGGATATTTTGGCCACCTTGAATATTGAACGCTTTGCTAAAGGTGAGCTTTTTGTAGAACCATCGGTTGTCTAAAAAATATAACACAGCCTCGGTCAAGCCAAAACAATGGTTAAACCGAGGCTTTTTCTACCTTTTAAATAAATAAAGAGCAAGGATTCTTTTTTGTATAGTGCTTTAAGCAAAGCTTATTGGCAATTAGAGCAAAGAAGCTGCTTCCTTGTCCAAGATAATAGTTGTTTTGGTATGAACTCGTAAAAATGAAACAGGAAAAGAGCAGGATATTTCCTCTTCCTTGATTAAACGAGCTATAGCCTTAGCTTTTTTTCGACCGCTGGCTAAAAGAACGATTCTTTTCGACTTTAAAATTTGGCTCAAGCCCATGGTTATGGCTTGTTTGGGAACATCGTCGGAATTATCGAAAAACCTGGAATTGACCTCGATAGTGTCCGGACATAGATTAACCACATGAGTGTTAGCCTTTAAACTTTTGGCCGGCTCATTGAAAGCTATGTGGCCGTTTTCCCCGATTCCTAAGAGCATCAGGTCAATGCCTCCGCTGCTGGCTATCAGTCTGTCGTATTCACGGCAATTATTTTTTAAATTTTCACCTTGCCCTGAAGGAATATGAACGTTTTCAGGTCGAATATTAATATGATCGAATAGATGTTTCCACATAAAACTGTTATAACTGTTTTCGTTTTTAGGGTCTAAACCAACATATTCATCTAAATTGAAGCTGGAAATCTGGCTGAAGTCAAGCTCTTTGTTTTTATATCCGTCGATTAATAGTTTGTACAAGCCGATTGGCGTGCTTCCGGTAGCCAGGCCCAAAATTGCACCGGAGTTCTTTTTGATAAAATCAGCATAAATATCGTAAGCGGCAGCACTGATGCCATTAAAATCATCTTTTACTATATATTGCATGGAGCTCTCCTCCTGTTAATAAATTAACTAAATCTAGACCAAAGGAAATGAATTCTATATAGGTGACTTCATTATACGCCTTATATGAGATTTATTCAATAGATTTTGTTTGTTTAATTTTCGATTGTTTCATCAAAGCTATTTAATTGAGCGATAAAATTTTAGAAAGCATAGTTTAGAGGTTGAATCAAAATGTTAAAACGCAGAGAAATGAAAATACTGGAAACCCCAA
>JAAYKD010000176.1 GCA_012522585.1 Bacillota bacterium
AGGGGTGTAATAATAAGCGCAGAAGGGCACAATATTGCCTTGGTCATAGACATGTAAACGGCAGCTGACTAAACGCTCTAAATCCAGATCCAGGGCATCCATAAAGTTGATGGCTGTGATAGTAAAGCCGTTACGTCTAACATTTTGGGCAAAATAGTTTAAATCGAAGAGGTCTACTTCTTCATTTGTCTTAGCCTTGAGGTCATCATCTCGGCGTTGCCAGCGCTTGCCTAAAAATTCTCTCTTGTTTAAAGCGGGATTTAAGCCTTGTTGACAAGCACAACGGCCTCTGGGTAAGGATAGAGCTTTGGGCTTTTTCCGTGGAGTAATGACAAAATCACCGTGGAATCCGCATAAAGGGTGATCTATTTGCGCCGGAAAGAGGTGTTCTTTCTTGACTAAGCCTTTAGTTTGCTCTTCTATGGCTTGAACCAGCCAGTCTAAGATCAGTTTCTTTCGTTCTTGATTTTCAGGCAAGCGGCCAAAATAGCTGATAGGTTGAAAATTGACTCCCCGGACAACCGGCGAGTTCTGCCAGGCGAAATTCAGTATATCGCCTATTTCACCATCGTTGATGCCTTGAGCCAAGGCGGTTACTAAAGTTACTCCCAAGCCTACTCTTTCACAATTTTTTATTGCATCCAGCTTGATTTGGCGTAAATCACGATTTCTTAAAGCTAAAGAGCTTATCTTTGTGAGTCCATCAAATTGTAAAAAAACAAAGGAAAGCCCAGCGTTAGCTAGTTCTTCCAGGTAAGCTAGATCTTCAGCCAAACGGATACCGTTTGTATTGAGCTGAACATATTCAATGCCGGCTTCTTTGGCAGCAGCTATGATTTCAGCCAAATCATCTCTGACTGTTGGTTCTCCTCCTGAAAGTTGGACAAAGCTCTTGCCTTGTTTGACTAAATCGACAAAATCTTTTTTCAGTTGGGCAATTGGCACATCCTCTCCTTGCCCCGCCTCAGCAAAGCAAAAAGTGCAGTTTAGATTACACCTTTTAGTCACTTCTAAAACGATGCAACAGGTATCCTGTCTGTGCTCGGGGCAAAGGCCACAGGCTTCCGGGCAGGGGGGCGCCTTTTCTAAAGGGGGCTCAACATTGTGCCAAGCTTCCCCTTCAGCCATCAATTGCCAGACTAAAGTGGAAAAATTGCCATGTAGAGGACATTCTTTTTCAAGATAAACCTGATCATCCTTCATAATGTAATGGGCTTTGATTTTCTCTTGGCAAACTGGGCAAAGGCTGTAAGTTAGGCGCAGAAGGTTGGGCATTATTTATCCTCCAATTCCTTTTCTACTTCAGCCATTCGTCCTTTGACTAAAGATTCTGGAATGTATTTTTGTTTGCATTTAGGGCAGGTAGGTATATCGGTGAAAAAGGTATGATCTAAATAGTTGAAGAAAGTTTTTTCTAAAACCAAAGGTATTTGACAGCGAAAACAGATGAGTTCTTCGTTGTTTTTTTCTTTTTCCATCTTTAATCTCCTATGCTCATGCGGTGGCAGTAGGCATTCTCTAAAAGAAAACCATCGTCTTTAATTCGATATTTGACCCAATAGGTCATTTGGCCAATGATCAAATAAGCCGAAAAGGCTCCGTCTGAGTGGACGACTTTAGCTCCGCTGTTCTCTGCTTGTGTGATGACTTCTTCCAAATCCTCTGGTAAAATCATCTCTTTATCCAATTTTTTCTTTAATTGATCTGAAATATAGAGTTTTAAATTTCTTTTTTTCATTTCCCATCTCTCCCCGAAGAATTGTTCCAGCAAGTCCCTTTTCAGGGTTCTTCTGTGTAGGCGGTTTAGAGCCGGGCCTGGTGTTTTTCTTCTCTTGAGTTTGTTTTCTTCATCGATGTTTAAATTGAAGAGGAGATCGAGCAGGTGATGAGCTTCTTTATTATCAGCATTGAAAACATCTCGGCAATTGGCGCAATAGGTTAAAAAGCCTAAGTCACTATCGGCACTGCGACTTTTGACTACCCCATCGAAATAGCGAGGATTGGCAATCTGGACTTGCCCGCCCCAGCCACAGCATTTGATCACATCGTCTTTTTCTTCCATGATCAGGCCGGTTTTGGCGGCCAAATTGCGCACGGCTTTTTGCATCTCAGCATGTCCTGCTGCTTGGCAGGGGTCGAAGACACAGAGCTGCTCCTTGACTTGGCCAGCTGGCTCAAAATTCTTTGCATCCATGAATTCGTAGAGGCTCAGGCCCTCGATTTCCGGTAAGTGATCTTTAAAAATACGCTGACAAGTCGAGCAGGCAAAAATTGCTTGAGGCTGACCAAAGCTCTGCCACGCTTCTTTTATATCTGCCAAAACAGAATCAAATAGTGGAATGTCTCCAGCCCACAGCGCAGGTGCACCACAGCAGCTTAACAGCAGGCTGGTGTCCTTCTCTTCTTTTAAAAGATAATCGTAGCTGGCTTTGACATATTCCGGGTTACTGCCGCCTAAACGACAGCCGGGCACATACATAAAATTGGCCTTAGTGCTGCCTGGGGCTAAACTGTAGATTTTAGCATCTTCGCTATTGGAAAACTCCATATCCCTGAGCCAAAATTCGTGGAAAACCCAAGGCATTGCTCCTTTTTCTTCCATTGCTCTGTGGCTTTGCAGTAAAAAGAGGCCAGTATCTATCCCCTGGGGGCAGACGATTTTGCAGACATCGCAGTGATTGCAGGTGGCGATCAAACGAGTTGCCACGGTGCCATCGCCATCCAGAGTGCCTGGGTGAATGGTGATTTCCACCTCTTCTTCAATGCGTTTGGGTGCTTTGCCATAGAATTTCATCAAATCACAATGTCGTAAACAGGCATCGCATTGGCATTTTAAACAGCGCTTTGCTTCTGCTATAGCTTCTTCTTGAGTCAGAATAGCATTTTCAGTTAAATTGATTTGAGGCTCTTGAATTGGAAAGCTCTCTGGGTCCATTTTAAGTCGAGTGGGTTCGGGCTTGACCGGGTCGCGCATGACGTCGCTTTTCAGATAGCCCTCAATGGCGGCTGCCATACTGAGCCCTGAGGCTAATTTTTCTACAGGATGCTGGCCGCCAAAGAAAAACACCCCTTTTTTTTCGGTCGCACCCTCTCTATTTTCAAAACCAAAATGGTCGCCGCTCTGACCTGTGGCTATGAAGATTGCATCGGCTTCCAGTTCGTCCAGAGTTTCAATTCTCTGATTTAAATACAACTGATATTTGTCGTGGATGAATTGTTCTTCAATCAAAGGTAAGTATTCTTCTTCAGTCATTAAATCCTTTAAGCCACCACCGATTTGGCCTGTTTTTTCGTAGATGACTACCTCGTATTTACGAGCAGTCAACCTCAGAGCACAGCCTAAACCAGCTAGTCCAGCCCCTATTATAGCTACTTTTTGTCTTTTCTTGGGTAGGTGATAGCGGTTAGGCCGCTTGTTTTTTGTATAGGCTATGCTAGCTTGCTCCAGCTTTTTTAGAGCTATACTTTCGTCTCGTTCCTGACGGATACAGACATTTTGGCAATAAGCCGGGCAGATTTGAGCTACGATTTCAGGAAAACCAACAGTATTTTGGTAGAGGCGAAAGGCCGTACTAAAGCTGCCCCTTTGCGTTTTGCTGATAAAATCTCGAATGTCCAAATTGAAAGGACAAGCAGAGGCACAAAAAGGTGGTTCGTCTCTCAGGCAGTCTTGCTGCAATAGTTTTTGGAATTCTCTCATGGTTTCTCCTTGTTAAAAAAGGGAGGTTCACCGATTTTAGGTGAACCTCCGCTAATCGGTGGTTTAATGAAGTTTAAATTTCTCTTAGAATGGTTTTTCAGCACCTTCACCCAAGGGAACGAAGTAAGCTTCTTCTCCAACTTTGACTGGGTTAGCTTTGATATGTTCTAACTCTTCGTAAAGATCGGAGCCCAAGAAATAGACAGGATGCTCGATTTGACCGCCGGAGGCTAATAGATCCATAGCAGCCTTGACTTTTTCCGGTGTGGCCGGCATTTCATAAATGCGCACGCCTGTAGCGTTATGGATAGCATTCAATACTGCCACGTGACCGGAAGATTGGAAGGCTTCAGAGGCACCTGAGGAGCCAAAGGGGCCAATTTCGTCGGGGCGCTCGTAGTGGATGATTTCCATTTCGTCGGGAATATCCATGATGTAGGGAACGCCACTGGTCAAGGGGTTGGTATGTTTTTTTACATCATCGTAATCTTCGCTTAGAGCAAAGCCGATGGAGTGGGAAATACCACCGTAAGCTTGGCCGTTGACAGCATCGATATTGCCGATTTTACCTACATCGTCGACAGCGGTGAAGCGTAGAACTGTAGTCTTGCCTGTTTTGGCGTCTACTTCGACTTCGGCTAAATTGAGAATATAGGTGTAAGCAGGTGTGGGATCACCAATACCTGTATTGGGATCTAAGCGGCAGAGGCCGGGCACTGTAGTGTTGGAGAAGGTGCCTTCATACTTGGTGGGAATTCCTTCTGCAATCATCTCTTCGTAAGTGCGATAGGTGCCGTCTTCTTTGCGCATAGCTTCCAGAAGCTTCTCTGCTGCAATCATAGTTGCATTACCGCTCATGAAGTGAGTGCGGCTGGCGCCGGACATGCCGGAGTCGGGGCAGAGCATGGTATCGTTTTGGATTAGGCGAATTTGCTCAGGCTTGAGTTTCAAGGGTTTTAAAGCCTCGAGAGTCAGAACCAGAGAACCTACGTCGCCGCCTTGACCTAAATTCTGATAAGTATCGTATTTATAGAACATGTTGTCCGGAGCAATTTCCAAAGCTACGGTAGCTTGGTCAGTTCCGCCTTCGGTAACGTTGAAGCCGCCCCAAGATAAGCCGACACCTCTCAGTTTTTCCGGTGTGGATTTTTCTTTTGCTTCGGCGACTGCCCGCTCATAATGAGGTTTCATAATTTCCATGATTTTTTCCATGGGGTATTGGCGGAAGGGATAGCTGTTGATATTGGTCTCGCCTTCTCGGGCGATATTGCGCCAGCGGAATTCGAAGGGATCGATACCGGCTTTTTCTGCCAAAAGATCCATCATGGCTTCGCTCATGGTATAGGCCTGAGGTGAACCATAGGCTCGGTAAGCGGTGCCAAAGTTGTGGTTTGTGTTGGCGATTCGGGACAGGCCGGCAACGTGAGGAATATAATAGGGGAAGAAAGCAAAACGGGCAGGTTTGGTGATCAGGTCGTCACCGCCCCAGGAGTAAGCCCCATGGTCGTAGCCAAAATCGAATTCTGCTGCAGTGATCTTTCCGTTTTCATCGCAGGACAGCCTGGCATTGGAATAGGCCGGGCAACGTTTGCCGCTGAAATGGTGATGCTCTTCGTAGGTCATGGATAATGCTACGGGCATTTTGGTGACGACGGCTGCGGCACCGGCTAAGACTAGGTCACCAGCGTTGGTCGACCAGCCAAAGGAACCACCGGTTGGGTTCATGATGACTCGCATCTTCTCTCTGGGCACGCCTAAGGAATTGCCGATACGGCTAATCGAAGAGTAGACACCTTGAGATTTACATTGGAAAGTGAGATTATCATCTTCGTCAAAATAGGCTTGAATGGTATCTCCTTCAACCGTTAAGTGAGGTTGACGGGTGGAATAGAAGCCTCCTGAGATACTATGGACCGAGTCGTCGATGATTTCTGAGACTTGGCGAGGTTCTTCTAAACCTGCACCCTTTAAAGTGGGTTGCATGCAGAAAATGTTGGGTGTGTCTTCGTGGACCCGCATCGCGTCGGGCATGACAGCTTCCAAATAGTTGAGATATTCGGGTAAGCGCTCAATATCGACTGTGACTTTGGCAGCAGCGGCCCGAGCGTGATCCTTGGTATCAGCAACCACTAAAGCAACAGCGTCGCCATAACGGAAAATGCGGTCTTCACAGAGAACTTTTCGGCTGGGCACCATAACAGTTGTGCGTTCGTGGAATTGCCCTTCGGCCATGACGTTGGAACCGCCGGCTTCTTTTAATTCTTTGTGGGTAATTACCTTGACTACCCCGGGCATTTTTTCTGCTTCTTCTGTATTTATTTTTAAGATTTTAGCATGATGAGCAACTCTCGGTTGAACCATGACGGCATGAAGGGTTTCGGCCGGCATCTTCAGCTCTTGGTCATCGCCATAATCGGCAGTGCCTGTGACTTTGGACAAAGCTGTGGGACGAACCAAGGGTTTTCCATAGTATTCGCTGTCTTCAGGCAGCTGGAAGGTGATGTCTTCGATGGAGGCTTCTCCCCGCACGACTGTAGCAGCAGCCATGACGGCGTCGACAATCTGCTTGTAACCGGTGCAGCGACAGATGTTTCTGTGTTTTTGGAACCATTGACGAACTTCGGTTCGGGTTGGATTGTCATTTTGCATCAGGAGAGCATAAGCTGTAACTATGAAACCTGGAGAACAAAAGCCGCATTGAACAGCACCGCAGTTCATGAATGCGACCTGCAATGGATGCAAATTGGTGGGTGTGCCAATGCCTTCAATGGTAATCACTTTGGCATACTCGGGAACAGAGCTGATTTTGCGCACACATGAGCGAATAACTTGTCCGTCTAAAATAAGAGAACAAGAACCGCAAACCCCGGTGCCACAACCAACCTTGGTGCCGGTTAAACCAATGCGTCTGATAACATCGGCTAAGGTGTCCTTTTCCGGGTTGCAAATGAAAACCCGATTAACACCATTGATGTTGAGCCACATTTTACGTAACTTCATGTTTTAACCTCCGTTTTATAATTTTGGCGATTCTAAGCCACTTTACCACTTATATTTTACAAAACTATTGAGAATTTAACCATTCTGAAAATTGTAACAAACTATGCAGAAAATTGGGTTTAATATTGGAGCAGTCGCGCTCTGATGAAAAAAATCACTAAATCAGGTCTTCGACGATTAAACCCAATAAACCTGCTAATGAGACGGCTTGAAGTGGAGTAACCTTACATCCTTTTAGTTCCGGGCCGGCTAAGCTGATGCCCTCGATCTGGCAGCTGCGCAGGTCGATTTTTTCTAAGGAAGTATGCAGAAACTCAGCATTATCTAAATTGCATTGAGTAAAGTCAACTCTTTTAAATTGGCTGGAACTAAAGCTGGCAGAATTTAAATCACAAGCTTCAAAAATTAGATCCTCCATTTTGGCTCCGGCAAAATTACTCAATTCCCCAGTGCAGCTGCTAAAACGGACGTGTTTAAAAAGAGTTTCTGTTAAATTACTGCCAATAAACCTGCAGTCGACAAACTCGACTCTTTCAAAACGGCATTCCTGCCAGCTTATATTGGAAAAATCAGTGGCTACAAAGCGCATGTTCATAAAGGACGACCGGAAGGTCTGGCTCTGATTAAAAGTACAATTTTGGAGCAGACAATTCTGCATATTCAAATAAGAAGGCAGGTCTTTGGGTCCTACTTCTTGAAAAAAGGATAGTCCTTCGATAGGCTCTTCATTTTCTTGAAAATTTAGAAAAGCCTGATTTAGAGACAAATCCGTCTCGAGAATTGAATCGATTAGTGGGGGTAAAACAGCCATACTTCCTCCAAGCAAAGCAATGATTTTTAAGAATTTGAAATAAAGGAGTTGTCTTATCATGAAAATAAAGAATCTTCACCTAGTTTGCTTCAGTCCAACTCAAACTACTCTGAAAGTTTTACAAGCAATGGCAGCAGGTTTGGAAATAAAACCTGTTGTTCACGACGCAACATTGAATTTGCAAGGTATCGTTTTGCCAGAATTTGACCAAGACGATTTGGTTTTGGTCGGTGCTCCAGTCTATGGTGGGCGCATACCAAGTCAGGCTCTTCATTTTTATTCTTCTCTTAAAGGTCGCCAGACACCTGCTGTTTTAGTAGCTTTATACGGCAATTGTCGGGTCGGTGACGCTCTTTTAGAATTAGAGCAGCTCTGTCTTTTAGGTGGTTTAAGGCCTATTGCCGCAGCTTCTTTCATTGGAGAACATTCCTACAGCGAAGAAATTGCCGGAGGACGCCCAAATCGAGAGGATTTGCAATTAGCAGGTCAATTTGGTCGCATGGTAGGCGCCAAGCTCTCGGCGGATAATTTTGATCCGGTAGAAGTGCCCGGTAATCGCCCCTTGGCAGAACGCAAACCTGCACAACCTGCAACCTGGGCCCCTTTGACTACTGACGATTGTATTTACTGTGGTATCTGTGTGGAAAATTGCCCCATGGAGATCATCGATCCCATTGAACCGAAAAATATAACTGAGCCAGAAAAGTGTATACGTTGTGGCAGCTGTGTTAAAAAATGTCCGGTTCAAGCTAAATATTTTGAGGGCGAAGCTTTTGACAGGCTGATGGCCTATTTAAACGAATCCTGTCAAGAAGAAAAGGAACCAATAATCTATATCTAAAAGTTAAAATGTTTGCGTTGCCAAAAGAAGCTTGATGTAAATTGCATTTTAATTTATTAAACAGAAGGTTTTATCTAGGTTTAAGAATAATCACGGACTTTGCAAGGTATAAAGAGTTTAGTGGGCGAACTGTATAGTAATCAATTAATGCTTAATTTTCTGGGCAATTTAGAGCGGTTTTAGAACAAAATTAGCTTTAAATTGACAATTAATGTGAAAAGGATGCAATTATGAACGATTACGGAAGATTATTTAAAAGGATTAGAGGCTTTGTTCGCATTTTTTCAGGTCCTTATGAAATAGAAAGAGCCGAAGAAATTCAAGGACCGAGTATTCTAATCTGCCGTCACGATAATTTAAGCGGGCCTAGGGTAGTTTTAACCTGGTTGCCCGAT
Organism: Bacillota bacterium; assembly: GCA_012522585.1. Classification (GTDB taxonomy): domain Bacteria; phylum Bacillota; class JAAYKD01; order JAAYKD01; family JAAYKD01; genus JAAYKD01. The sequence continues at coordinate 8,748 of JAAYKD010000176.1, forward strand.
TATGTTCGTACCTGGGTTTTTCATGTTTTTATGGATGTCGAAACCTGCTATAATCACTACGTTAATTATACTTTTACCCAGCGGTTTGGTTGGCCTAAGTTTATTGCCAAGGCAGCAGCTAAAGTTTTGGCACCTTTTGTCGTTGCTGTTTTAGATTCTATGCAAGGCATACCTGTTTACCGAGAATCTATCCGCTCATTGAGGACGATCAAAGCCACATTAAAAGCTTTGTATGAGGGTGGAACTATCTTGATCTTCCCCGATATCAACTATATTTCCACGGACAAAAAGGATCGCAGTGTTTACGAAGGCTTTTTATATTTGGAACGCTATTATTTTAACCGAACCGGAAAGCACATCCCCTTTGTTCCCATGTTCTTAGATCGCAAAGAGAAAAAAATAAAAATAGGACAATCCATTTGTTTTGCCGATGGTATTGACTTTTACGAACAAAAAGACAGTGTTTTGGAAAGAATCATCACAGGCATTAACGAATTATAAGATTTAAAAAAGAAAAGCCCTGCCGCTATTGAAGTGGCAGGGCTTGTTTTCTTGCTTTACTTAGATGTTCAATTTACCCCATTCTTTTAGGTATTGTTCTTTGGTCATGGGAGCTTCAAACTCTTCCTTTATGGTCAAGGCTTCTTTGGCGCCATCAGCTAAGAGGTCGATGATAGCCATCAGCATAGGCAACTTAGATGTCCAATTTGCCCCATTCTTTTAGGTATTGTTCTTTGGTCATGGGAGCTTCAAACTCTTCTCTGATGGCTAAAGCTTCC
>JAAYKD010000177.1 GCA_012522585.1 Bacillota bacterium
ACTTTGTAGTTCCCTCAAAAACTGCAAGTTTAATACCACTACCAAGTTGATCGGAGAAAAGAAGGCCAAGATTTGTGTAGGCTCCATCTCCCCCTAATAGCCCCAATGTTCTCATATGATTTTCTTCTAATGCAAAGTCATTTTTAGCAAAGAAATGCTTCGTATAATCAAAGGTGAGGCTCTGACGGCGCGAACGCGCCTCTTCAAATGAATCTCCACTTGTTTCTTTTATCATATTATCGCCCCATTCGTTCTAATCATTCTAATCATCTGATAATTATTATAACAAACAGAAGTATGAAAGTCAAGAAACTACAGCCTAACTTCTTTGCCTGTTGCTGCGGATAAATAAATTGCGTCGATGATCTTCATCACTTCAATTCCATCTTTAGCTGTTTCTAAAACATCTTTGCCCTTATTTATGGCTTCAATAAAATGGGCGATTTCTTTTCGGAACAATTCATCGAAGCTGAGCTGTTTTTGACCTACTGGCAAAATATTTACTAAACGATTGTTCAGTTCTGTATAAACCTCTAAAGTAGAATCTAGTTTGGCTCCTCCTCTGTTGCCAAAAAGCTCTACCTTTTGTCTATCTTCTTTCAAATTTAAGCTAAAACTAGTTTCTAAATTGAGTGTCATACCGTTATCGAAAGTAATTAAAGCTACGGCTAAATCTTCCACATCATAAATTGTATTTCTAGGGTCAACTGATTTATATCCACCTTTATCTACAATATTGGAACGACTGCCCAGTTGATCGTATGTAACAGCGGTGACTCGAACAGCTTTTGGCTTATTTGTCAGGTAGCGCACCAAATCGATAAGGTGAACTCCTAAATCAATTAAAGGGCCGCCACCTGCTAGTTCTTTACTTCCAAACCAGCCACCTGGAAAACCGGCTCGCCTCAGATAATTCGCTTTTGCATAATATATATTGCCGAGCTGCCCTTCATCCATAAAGCTCTTTAACATCTCGGCTTCCCTGCTAAATCTGCGAGTAAAGCCAATCATCAGTACTTTACCGGCGGCAATTGCTGCTTCTTCCATGGCTAGTGCTTCTTTGGCGTTTAATGCCATGGGCTTTTCGCAAAGTACGTGCTTTCCGGCATTTAAAGCAGCAATTGCTGCTTTAGCATGTTCTTTGTTGATGGTGCAAATGCTGATGCTATCCAAATCTGATAGTTTTAGCATTTCACCATAATCTGTATATGTTTTGGCAACACTGTGCTTTTTGGCAGCCTTGGCTAAGCGAACTTCGTTTCGAGTGCACAAGGCTATGACTTCAACATTAGGCATAGCCTTATACGCTTTAATATGATAATCGCTGATGCTGCCTAAACCAATAACGCCTATCTTAATTCTTTTCAAATTAATCAGCTCCTTTTAGATATAATTAAAGTTATCAGGGAACTTGTTTTTCCTTCTCTGATAATACTGTCGTACCCTTTTTTTTATTCTCGCTACATAAAAATAAAATCAAATCAAATTGAAACTTTATATTATAAAAAAAGGATAAAAACATAATAAGTCGAAAGAAAAATATAATTACTTCGCACCAAAAAGGTTCGCTATATAGACTTCTAAAGGACTTCATAATTATTATTAAATAAAGGAGGATAATTATGCTAAATTCATCTGATTCCCAAGCTTTCGAAAGGCTTAAAGAATGGGAAAGAAATCAAATGAGAAAAGCCGAGAGGCGCGGCGAATTGCTAACAGGAACAAAAGTTATGGCCAGTCGTGCTCTTAGGCCGGTTACAAAACCTTTGGCCAAAACTTTTAAGCCTGTAGTAGAAAGAATCAAACCGTTAACCGAATCGGAAATAGTAACATTAATTCAAAATGCCCTTCAAATTGCTGTTGCTGGCGCTTTCCAAATGACTCATGATACTCTAAAATATACCTATGACAAAAAGTATATCTTGAAATCTTTAAAAATTGATACCTTTGAACAGTTATATGAAGTAAATGCAGATGATATCGAGCATCATATTAAAAGAGCGACAAATCGAAGCAAGTTATACACTACCTTCCAAGGTATGGGTTTTGGTTTAGGTGGATTGGAAGCAACACTAATTGAACTACCTCTATTCTTTGCAATGCTAGCTAGGGTTCAACAACAAATTTGCTCTTGTTATGGTTATAATCCAGAAAACGAGTTTGAGCATGCATATATGTTAAAAGCGCTTTCATTTTCCGACCCAATTTCAACTGTTGGTAAGGCAACATTATTGATGGAATTAAATACGCTGAAATATGCTATCAAAAGACATACTTATAAAACTTTAAGTGAAATGGGTGGAAAATACCTTATCCCTGCAATCGCAAAAGAGTATGCAAAAAAGCATGGAATTCAATTGACGAAGAATAAAATGACCCAATCAATACCCGTTATAGGCGCAGTATTTGGTGGTTTCTTTAATTATGGCTATATTAGCAGAGTAGTTACAACAACAAATAACCTATATAAAACGAGATTTTTAGAAGATAAAGATTCTCTAAATCAAGTTATCGAAGTATAACCACCTGAATTTAAGATTTTAAAAAAACGAGCGGGGGCTCAATTGCCTCGCTCGTTTATTTGTTTGTATATTTGTTTTGTTGCTTCAGCATCTGTCAAATTAAAAATCACCAAGCCTCTGTCTGTTTGTAAATAGATGAATTCTTTGACGTTTTTGTCAAGAAGAAGTTTGACCCCTCCGTATTCTGTGGTGCTAAAATGACCTTTGAGTTTTGCTCCCACAGAAGCGCCGTTGGTGCGACGGGTTATATTAGGTAAGGAATCTTTCAGCTCAACGGTTTCTATGGAAGACCACTGGTAAAGACCGCCATACATACCTTCAATTTTTATACCTTCATCTAAGATATTTGCCTTAACGGGTTGATATGAATAAAAAAGCAGAACTCCTACAAAAAGTAAAGTTACAAGTGTGCTAATTATGCTAATTACGCCTGCATTGTTGAAGTATCTGCCTCTGGATTTTTTAGCTAAATGGCGGCTACCGTCATATTTCTGTGCCAGAAACACTAAAGAAATTGAGCCTAAGGCAACCGGCAAGACAAACCAGAGAGTATGGTTGCTGCCCAATTTTTCTAAGATACCACCTAGAATAAGTGAACCGCCGCTAATGTAGAGATATATGCCTACAAGTCGGCTTAAGCCCTCAATGTCGACATGAGCTTGTCTTTCTTTGGGGAGAGTATTGAAGCCGGCAATCAAGGAGTGAAACTTGAATACGTGTACCGCTAAACCACTAAAAATTAAAAGTGCACCGACAAAAACAAGTATCATTGTATTGACCTCCCAAACCTAGGTTTATCTGACACGCTGAAAAGATTAAAGAGCGTAAACTTCCTCTTTGGGTAAAACTTTTATCTTATTTTCCTTCAAAACTACAGTTGCTGCTTCCATATCCTCAATTCTAAAGATGTTCATAGCCTGATGGCCTGACTGACCAACAAAAGCATAGAGATATTCTATATTGACCTTGGCTGCACCCAGCACTTCTAAAACATGGGCTAAGCCACCTGGGACATCGGGCATTTCTATGGCTAAAACATCGGTTCTGCTGACTATAAAGTCTTGGTCTTTTAAAACAGTATAGGCAAGCTCTGGGTCATTGACGATCAGGCGCAAAACACCAAAATCTGATGTATCTGCCAAGCTTAAGGCCCTAATATTGACGCCTTCATCGGCTAACAGCCTGGTCACTGCGGCCAGCCGACCGGGCTTATTTTCTACAAAAATAGAAATTTGTTGCACATACATAGCCTTACCTCCTCGCTAAATTTAATGATTAAAGATTTCTCTTATCTGTAACTCTTTTGGCTTTACCTTCGCTGCGAGCCAGTTTTTTCGGCTCTACCAAGGTCACTTTGCAGGACACACCTAAAACACTGTCGAGGCGCTGCTTGATTTGATGCTCGAGCTGCTCTAATCTTCTGATTTCATCGGAGAACATCTCAGCTGAAACTTCTACTTGCACCTCAAGGCGATCTAAATTGTTTATTCTCTCAACCACCAAATGATAATGAGGGCTGAGATAACCGATATCCAAAAGGACACTTTCCACTTGACTGGGAAAAACATTGACGCCTCTGATGATCAGCATGTCGTCGCTGCGTCCGGCTATTCTTTCCATACGCACGTGGGTGCGACCGCAAGAACATTCTTCCAGGCTTAAAGAAGAAAGATCGCGGGTTCTGTATCTGATCACAGGAAAACCTTCTTTGGTAATGGTGGTGAAAACAAGCTCCCCTGTTTGCCCATAGGGTAAGACTTCGCCTGTTTCTGGGTTGATTATTTCTGGAATGAAATGGTCTTCAAAAACGTGTAAGCCCTCTTTGGCGCTACACTCCATGGCCACGCCTGGACCCATGATTTCGCTTAAACCATAAATATCGTGGGCACTTAAGCCTAATAGATTCTCGATTTCCTTGCGCATGCCTTCGGACCAAGGCTCGGCACCGAAGACTCCAGCTTTTAATTTTAAATCTTCATTGGTTAAACCCAGCTCGGCCATTTCTTCGGCTAAAACTAAAGCATAGGAAGGAGTACAGGCCAAAACAGTTGTGCCAAAATCCTTCATGACCATAACTTGCCTCTGGTTATTGCCCCCTGAAGCAGGAATAACGCAAGCACCTAGGCGCTCAGCACCCATATGAATGCCTAAACCCCCGGTGAACAAACCATAGCCATATGATATTTGGATTACATCCTGGTCGGTAACGCCGGCAAAGCCTAAAGATCTGGCAGCCAGTTCAGACCAGTTGTTTAAGTCTTGCCTGGTATAACCAACTACGATGGGTTTTCCGGTGGTTCCGCTGGAGGAATGAACTCTAATGATCTCAGATAAAGGTGCTGCAAATAAGCCGTAAGGATAATTGTCTCGCAAATCGGTTTTAACGGTAAAGGGCAAGTAGCTCAAATCGTTGAGCTCTTTGATATCTCCGGGCTCTAAGCCCTTGGCTTGCATGGCTTTGCGATAATGAGCAACTTTATGATAGACCCTTTCTACAGTTTGCTGTAGACGTTCCATTTTTAATGCCTCAAGCTCAGGCCTGGGCATACATTCGTAACGCTCGTTCCAGTACATATATTTCACTCCATCATTAATAAATCCTTTTAAAAGCACAAACGCACTTTACACAATTAAGCCAAAAATGCATTATAATCGCGCTAATGCATTATGATCGCACTTCTGTTCCCAAATTTTAACACAAGAAGAGCTTTGGAGCAATAATAATCGTTTACAACACGTGCAACTCGTGCAAATCGGGGACAGTCTAATCCGCTACCAAATTGGTTGACACTTTGGGTACGGGTAAAAATATTGGTTTTTTAGAAGTAGCGTAGTGGTTTTCTTTAAACATTTTGGGTGTTAGGCCACCTAGAG
>JAAYKD010000178.1 GCA_012522585.1 Bacillota bacterium
CATGGGCAGCGATTCCGATCTTCCGCAGATGATCAACACCATCAGAATCTTGGAAGACTTCTCAATTCCCTACGAAATTACCATTGCTTCAGCCCATCGCAGCACCGATTTTGTTTTATCCAAAACAAAATCTTTAGAAGAAGAGGGTTTCGCTCTGGTCATTGCCGCAGCCGGCCTAGCAGCCCATCTCCCCGGTGTTGTAGCTGCCAGTACCAATCTACCGGTCATCGGCATTCCTTTGGAATCAGGGCCCTTAAAAGGTCAAGATGCTCTTCATTCCATCGTGCAGATGCCTAGTGGCGTGCCGGTAGCCACCGTGGCAATCAATGGTACTAAGAACGCAGCCTTGTTGGCTGTTCAAATTTTGAGCCTGAGCAATGGAAATCTAGCCAAAAAATTCAGCCAATATAAAGAGCTGATGAAGGAAGAAGTCTTAGCTAAAAACCAACGTCTGCAGGAATTGGGAGCAGAGGGTTATCTGGCCGAGAAAGGGTTGAAAAAATCATGATAGATCAATATTCCAGACAGATAATGACTGATTTATGGTCAAAGGAATACCGCTTCCAAAAATGGCTTGATCTAGAGATTCTGGCAATTGAAGCATGGGCAGAACTGGGCTTAGTGCCCAGAGAAGCTGCCGCTGCTCTCAAAGAAAAGGCCAAGTTCAGTCTTCAACGGATCGAAGAAATTGAAGAAGAAAGCTGCCAGGAAGTGGAGGCCTTTACTCAATCTGTTCTAGAAAACTTAGGACCAGAGTCAAAATACTTTCACTTAGGTTTAACTTCCACCGATTTAGTGGATACTGCTCTTTCTGCTCTTTTGCAGGAAGCTATAACCGTGATTCAAGAGGGTCTGGAAAAACTAGCTGAGGTTTTGAAAAAACAGGCTATAAAATATAAAAATACTGTCTGTCTGGGCCGCACGCATGGTATCCAAGCCAAACCCACCACCTTTGGCTTAAAATTAGCGCTTTGGTATTCAGAAACTAGGCGCAACCTGGAGCGTTTAGAGGGAGCCAAGGAAAGGATAGCTGTTGGTAAGATCTCAGGTGCTGTAGGAACCTATGCCAATGTCGATCCTTTTGTTGAGCGCTATGTTTGTGAAGGCTTGAATCTACAGCCTGCTTTAATCTCTACTCAAACCTTACAAAGAGATCGCCATGCCGAACTTCAGATGGTTTTAGCCATCATCGCTTCCTGCCTAGATAAATACGCTAGGGAGATCAGAGCTTTACAAAAAAACGAAGTCATAGAATTAGACTACCAATCAAATCAAAAGAGCTCAGTGCCCCCGAAAAAATCTCCAATCAGCTGTCAAGAAATAAGTGGCTTAACTCGTCTGGTCAGAAGCAATAGTATGGCTGCTTTGGAAAACATCGCTAACTGGCACGAAAGCGATCTTTCCCATTCTTCTGTGGAAAGAGTAATTTTACCTGATTCCACCACTTTAATCGATTATTTGCTCAATGAGTTCATCCCAATCGTCGATGATCTTAGAGTCTATTCGGAAAATATGCTGAGCAATCTTGAAAAAAATCAAGGTCTCCTGCACAGCCAGCAAGTAATATCTGG
>JAAYKD010000029.1 GCA_012522585.1 Bacillota bacterium
ATAAATACATTTCCTTTGTTTTATATAAATACATTTCCTTTGTTTTTCTTTTAAATTCTTTAAAAGAAAGCTATGATTTTTATTTTTTCTCATCCTTATGCAGAGTCTTTTCAATGCTAAACGCAAGAAAATAAATCTCAATGTTCTATTAGTTGCTTGTTTTCTTTACTGCCTCATTGTTTTTCCATAAATAATGCCCCCTTGACTTTTAAAAGCCAAGGGGGTGTAATTTTTCTGCTTTAAGTTAGAGCTCTTATCAAGTTAGAATCTATTTAAAATAGTTCCTCTTCTTGGTCTAAGTATTTTTTAAACCAGTTCATCATATAGTCTAGGCGAGTCAGTCTGTTGGCAGGTTTACCGCTGCGAGATAATTCGTGGTTTTCTCCTTTGAAGATTACCATTTCTGTTTCTACACCCAAACGTTTTAAAGCAACATAGAATTGTTCAGCTTGCTCTAAGGGGCAACGATGGTCTTGGTCACTATGGATAAACAGCAATGGTGTTTTAACCTGAGGAGCATAGCGAATGGGTGAGCGTTCCATTAGAAAATCTTCGCTGTCCCAAATATCTGCTCCACCCATGCCTCGTCTATCGTGAGCCCAGCCATTATCGGCGGTTCCGTATTTACTCAAAATATTGCTCATGCTGCGCTGGGTCACTGCAGCTTTAAACATATCCGTGTGGCCAATTAACCAGTTTGTAAAGTAGCCGCCTTGGCTGCCCCCGGTTACGCCCATTCTTGTTTCGTCAACCCAAGGGAGTTTACTAACTTCTTGAGCCATAAATAGCAAGTCATCGGCATCCACGCCACACCAGTCACCGATAATTGCTTGGGCAAACTCTTCGCCATAACCTACAGAACCTCTGGGGTTACCGTAATATACTCCGTAGCCTAAACCGGTTAAAACTTGGAATTCATGGAAAAATGAATTGCCATAAGCTGTATGAGGTCCGCCATGGATTTCCATGACCAAGGGATATTTTTTACCTTCTTCATAATTATAGGGCTTTAGCAACCAGCCTTCTAAAACAGTGCCATCTTCGTGGGTAAAGTGTACCACTTCGGCCTTTGAAACAAAGCGGTCAGCCAGCAATGCTTCGTTGACATTAGTCACTTGTGTAAATAACGAATCGGTTTTTAAATCTGCCAAATAGAATTCAGCAGGTGTTGTCGGTGTAGTTTTGCTCAAAACAACTACCCCTTTGACTTCGCTGTAGCTGAAGACGACCATATCCCCTTCACCGTGAATGACTCTGATTTGGCCATCTGCCAAAGTCAAGCTGTAAAGGTAGGAATTGCCTCCGTCGGTTGCGGTGAAGAAAACATATTTGCCACAATCAGCCACTTGAGGTGCCGAGCTGCCTGTATCCATTCTGATATCAGAACCGGCGGCACTGCCAATCATCAAGGGGAAATCTGGCATTAAATTTTTATGCTCGGCTTTCAAGTTGACTTGCCATAATTCACTTTGAGAGCCGGGTATCGGCCCTTTGTGATGACCGGCATAGACGAGCCCCTGGCTGTCTTTGTGCCAAGAAGCACCATATAATGCAACTTTTTGCTCAGTCAGATTTTTCAATTCGCCTTTTTCTAAAGATAAGAGCCAAAGGTCATTGATTGTGTTTTGTTCAAGGCCAGTGCGGTTGGACATAAAGGCCAGCCATTTTCCATCTGGGGATGGTATGGGAGCTGCACAATTGAAATCGCCTTCAGTCAATTTTTTAACCTTTAGTGTCGATACATCGATTTCATAAATCTGGCTGTAAAAACGGTCGTAAAAACCCACACCGTTCATTTTGTATTTCAAAAGAGTTACATGAGTAAATTGGGCACCTTCTCTGGGTTTATCCTCACTTGGTGTTTCTTCTTTGGCATTAAAATAGATTTTTTTACCGTCAGGGCTCCAGCTATAGGCCTGGACGCCTTTAGCAAGGTCGGTAAGTTGCCTAGCTTCTCCACCTTGGGCTGCAATCAACCAAATTTGATTGCTGCCACTGCGATTAGATGTAAAGGCTATTTGTTTGCCATCCGGTGACCACTTAGGGTTTTGGTCTCTAGTCAGGGGCTTTTGGCCATTAGTCAGTTGAAAATTTTTCTGATCTTGATAAAGCCACAGTGTTGAACGATAACCGTTTTCTTTTTCCATAATTTCCGTTTGCACATAAACAAAGCCCGATGCGTCAGGAGCCAGATTGGCAGCTCCTACACCTTTAAAATGAACTAAATCGTTGATGCTAAATGGTTTCATATAATTCTCCTTATCTGAATATTGCTGCGATCACGCTCAAAGCCAAGGGAACTACCATGGCAGCTACGATGAGCCAGATCATGATTTTTTTGGTTCTATCTCTCATAATACCACCTTTATCTGATTAAATGAAATCCTGTTTGCCTGCCATCGAAGTACCTGGCTTTACCATTTTCTATGATGATAGTCTGCTCTAAAGCTATGGTGACCAACTCATTGTCCCACTCAGGAACTGGATGTTGAACATTTAATTCCAAAGCATGACAGGTCATATCATGAAGAGGATAGTCTCCTCTACCGGCAACATTGACCTGATTATCGAACAAGCCGATGGTCGGACCGGCTCCATGACCATGGAATCCGATAGGGTGATTATAGACGCAAGGGACAAGGCCTTCTTCTAGGGCTTTTTGTCTGGCTGCAGCCAAAATCTGATTGCCAGTTTTACCTAAAACCATAGCCTCACAGACAATGTCCTGTAATCTATTACCGGCTGCCAGAGCATCTTGCAAGCCTTGAGGTGCATCAGTTTCCCCTGGTATTAAAACATAAGCCTTTTGCTGTGTGTCTGTTTGCAGGCGCAAATAGCCAAAACCCACATCACAATGAAGCAAATCGCCGGGCATGATGATTTCTTTTGCTGAAAGCCTGCCTAAACCGGTAAAACCTTTTCTTTGGATGGAAACGCTGGGTTGAAACCAGGGTTTTAAGCCTAAATCAACAAAACGTTGGCGAATCCACCAAAGTACATCTTCCGGGGTTGTAATACCCGGGTGAACTACTTTTTCTGAGAAGGCCTCGCCTATAACCCCATGAGCTATTTGCATGATGCCTTCATAGGCTGCCACTTCTTCATCAATTCTGGTTTCCAGCCAGGAAATTGCAAGCTTTTGACTGGGAACGAATTTTTCAGATAATTCCGGACCTAAATTTTCTTTCATTTCTGTATAGATAGCATGACTCAGACCATCGGCAAAAGCAAAGGTATGGTCGATATTGACGGCAATATTTTTTGGATTTTTCTCAGTCAGCAGTTTTTTCAAATTCTGCCATTGGTCTTGTTCAGGCAAAGGCCAATAGGATTGATAAAGCCCCCCCATGCCGAAGCGTGCCAAAACATATCTTTCCACTTCGTCTTCTTTTCTGATAAAAGCCAGAATACTCAAGCGACGAGCGCTTAAAACAGGCTCAGGCACCATTGTCATATAGACTGGATCTTCGTTGTATTCACGACAGGCCACAAGCCAGCATTCCAAATCATGGTCTTTCATCAATTTGGGCAGCAGGTTTTTCAAGCGTAAATCAAGCCAACGGTTGATGACTTCCGCTTGTTGTCTCAAAGGCAATATCTTCTCGGACCAAATTGCATCTTGACGGATACCCTTTTCAGCATTGAACGTCATAAAACCCCTCCTCATTAAAATTTCTTTACTCTAAACAAATTCGCCAAAGCGACTCTTTGCACCTGCCAGATTATCTTCATTTTATCGGGGAAAAGCTTCATTTTATTAATAAAATGAAGGAAAGAGCTCATCGAAAAGCGAAATAATCTTAGTATTCAGATAAGGAGGGATGGTCTTTGACAGAGTTAAAATTGACTTATGATCACTATTACACCTATGCGGAAATCGAGTCTTTCCTCGATTTAGCCGTAGCAAAGCATCCAAATTTGGTAGAAAAGATCAGCATTGGCCAAAGCCAAGAAGGCAGGGAAATTTGGGGGCTAATCATCACCAACAAAGAAACAGGCAAACACCAAGACAAGCCTGCCATCTATGTCGACGGCAATATCCATGCCGGCGAAGTAACCACTTCTCATGTCTGTCTCTATACGATTCAAGAACTTTTAAATAAATATGGCCAAGATGAAGAGACAACATATCTAATTGATCATCGCACTTGGTATATTTTACCCAGAGTTAACCCCGATGGTGCCGAACTCTATTTAAACAGCCCATTTATGTTGCGCAGTGTGACCAGAGAAAACCCAGACTGGGCGGAGCGCATCGACGGAGCTTTATATCCTGAAGATTTAGACGGAGATGGCTTAGTTCGCTTCATGCGAGTCAAAGACGAAAGAGGCATCTTCAAAGTATCCGATCAAGACGAAAGGCTTTTGGTGCCGCGCCAGCCCGGAGATTTCACAGGCACTTTCTACAATATCTATTTAGAAGGCCTGATCCACAATTACCAAGGCGGCCCCATTACTGCAGCTCCCGACCGTTGGAACCAAGATATGAACCGCAACTTCCCTTCCGGTTGGCAACCCACCCAAGGAGGAGGCGGGGCTTTCCCCTTGTCAGAGCCGGAAGCTGTTCAGATGGTGCAATTCATCCAAGACCATCCTAATATCGGTGCTTTGCAAGCATACCACACTATGTCTGGTGCTATCTTAAGACCTTCCGGCAATACACCGGATAAATCCCTGCCCAGAGCCGATGTCCAAGCTTATAAAGAACTGGGGCGCATCGGTGAAGAAATCACAGGTTACCCCTGCGTTTCAATTTTGGAAGGTTTCATTGGTAACCCCATTTACGGGGTTTTCGTCGATTGGTCCTACGAGCACAGAGGTCTGCTGGGCTTATCGACAGAGCTTTGGGATCCATTACAACAAGCAGGTAAAACAGGTAAAAAGAATTTCTTAGACAGAGTTTTCAATGAAGAAGACGAACTTTTAAAGCTGAAATTAAACGATGAAAAGCTGAATTCAGAAGCTTTTATGCCCTGGACACCTTTCAATCACCCTCAGCTAGGAGAAGTGGAAATCGGCGGATGGCATCCTAAATACTTTGCTCAAAATCCTTGGTTCTCCCTCTTAGAAGACGAATGTGTGCGCAATCACGCTTTCTGTTTAAAACATGTAGCCGCTCTGCCTGAACTGGTTGTAGAAAAAGTTGAAGTAGAAAAAGAAGGCAAAGATATCTATCAAATCACCTTGGATATAGCCAATGCAGGCTGGTTGCCCACCAATGTCACTGCTAAAGCAGTGGAGTTAAAGGTTGTCGATTCAGTCAAAGCAGAAATCAAAGGAGATTTCCAATTGATCAAAGGCCAAGCAATAGAAGATTTAGGCCAATTAGACGGCTTTATCTCAGCCCGAGAAGGCTGGTATACCTTTGGCAGATCCAGACTTCAGCGCACTATGCGCAAACGCATCAAATGGCTGGTCCGCAAGACCGACCAAGGCAATGTTACAATTACAGTTGGCTCAGCACGAGCAGGCCGAAAAGAATTGACCCTTAATTTAGACTAATAATAAAGCGCTCATAACTTAAACGTTAATAAAATTAACATCAGCTATGAGCGCTCTTTCTTTGAGTAAAATTATTCAAATACTTTAAATAGGGGTTTGAGCATGGAATCATCCTTTATGGTGAAATATCTAATCTCCGGGGAAATAACTCCGACCGGTGCTCCTTTGGCATCAGTATAATCATAGATGCTTTCCTTGACCAAAGAAGCTTGGTCATCTCTCAGCATAATGATGTATTCGGCTCTTTCAGGCCAGGCTA
>JAAYKD010000179.1 GCA_012522585.1 Bacillota bacterium
AAATAAGTCAATCGTATATACGGCTTAGATAGGTTATCTAACCAAGTTTGATAGTAAGACTTTTATCAATGTTTGTGTACATGGGTAAGAGTGTTTTTTATGGAGATTTTGAGGAGGTTGGTATGGTGAATTTATTCTTACCTGTTATTGGTGGATTAGGGCTCTTTCTTTATGGAATGAATATGATGGGCTCTGCTTTAGAAAGAGCAGCAGGTAGTAAGATGAAGAAGATGGTTGAAGCATTGACCAGTAATCGTTTCAAAGGAGTTCTGGTTGGTATGCTGGTGACTATGTTTATTCAGTCTAGTTCTGCTACTACAGTTATGGTTGGAGGATTTGTTAATGCTGGAATTATGAATTTAGGACAAGCTGTAGGAGTAATTATGGGAGCCAATATTGGTACCACAGTTACTTCACAACTAATTGCTTTTAGACTTACAGACTATGCACCTTTAGCTATAGGCTTAGGAGTTGCAGTTTGGATTATTATAAAAAATCAAAAAATAAAGACTTATGCAGAGGTTCTGATAGGGTTTGGTATTCTTTTTGTTGGAATGGATATGATGGGAACAGGCCTTAAACCCATGTCTGAACTTCCAGCTTTTACTAGAATAATTACTAGTCTCAACAACCCTTTTTTGGGAATGTTGGTTGGTCTTCTACTAACTACTGTTGTTCAATCATCTTCTGCTTCAGTAGGTCTTTTGCAAGCTTTAGCAGGACAAGGTTTAATCGACATGAATTTAGCATTTCCAATCCTCTATGGAGAAAATATCGGAACCACAACAACAGCACTTCTATCTAGCATTGGTGCCAATAGGGTTGCAAAACGAGCAGCCTTCATACATTTTTTCATGAAACTTATTGGAACACTTCTTTTCATGACTGTTTTCAAAATGCCTATTGAAAAATTGGTTTTGGCTATTAGCCCTGATAATGCTGTTTGGCAAATTGCTAATGCCCATAGTATTTTTAATGTTTTAAATACTATTATTCTCTTTCCATTTATCAGTCAAATTGTCAGAGTTGCTGAATTTGTGATTCCAGCAGACGAGGATAAGAAAATTAGTATATCTAAATATTTGGATAAAAGGATTCTCTCTACACCCACTATTGCACTTAATCAAGCTCATAAAGAGGTAGAAAGAATGGGTCAGATGGTCTTGGGCAATCTTATTGATAGTAAAGAATATTTAATTAAGGGGAAGAGCCAATTAGAAGATGACATTTTCGCCATGGAAGAGTCTGTAAACAAAATACACAAGGAGATTATTGAATATTTAATCCTCCTTTCCAATAGTTCCTTGAATGAGGAAGATAATAAGACCCTTAATCACATGCTTTTAGTAATTGGAGATATTGAAAGAGTAGGGGACCATGTAGAAAATATAAGTGAGTTAGCTCAAGAAAAACAAGAGAAAAGTTTGGACTTTTCAGCACTTGCTGATCAAGACTTGATCTATATGTATGAGACATGCGAGAATGCCTTTAAAATTGCTATGGAGGCTTATCAGGACAATAATAACCAATTTGCTAGAGAAGTAGTTCTTTTGGAAGATTTAGTTGATAAAATTGAAATGGAAAACAAGAGAAAACATATCGCCAGACTAAATAAGGGAGAGTGTAACATAGAATCAGGAATTATATTTTTAGATATTATTAGTAATCTGGAAAGAATTGCCGACCATTCTTCAAACATTTCACTTTACGTTTTAGACCAGGCTTAGAAAACCTAAGATTTTTTCGAGAATTTCAAGTTTAAGTTAGCTCCTATAACCATTTAACGGAGCAGAATCTAGGAGAGAACTTTGGAATCGTCTTTTAGGGTTTCACAGAGAAGTAATGGAGAGAACAGAAGAAAATATTATTATTGTTTCTCATGGCATCACTTTGGGTATATTTCATGCAATCTGGCTTGGTTTGGATATTGAAATGCTTAATAACTCTGGTATGCAGGGCAGTTCAGGCAGCCTATCATTCATGCATGAAGATGCAGATAAAAAACGCATTTTATCTCGTTTAGGTGATCGTTCATATGTTAAAGAATAAGTTTAGTCCGAAATCTATGGCGAAAGGGACTATAGCAGGCAACAAACTTAAGAATTTTGAAGAAGAAAGATTTATTGTCTCAAAATAAAAAGCCACTAAGCATTTCTTAGTGGCTTTTATTCTTTTTAGGAATTTATAAAATCATATGTAATTTTAAATCCAGTGTTTAGCCCGGCTGAGAGCTTAATCACTCTAAATCGGAAAACTTTTTAGGTATTTCTAATGCTGCGTCAGCAGGTAGATTACCATAGGGGAGGGGGCTAGGCAAGGGATTGGGACGTTGGATGAAGACTTGCTTTTTGATATAGGAGGAAGGAGTAGCCGGAGTGGCTAGACGTCCATTTCTCGTATCTATTTCTGCTTCCACATGGGTGGTACAGGATTCAAAAAGAGCAGGAACTGTTCCGCTGATGAAAATCTCTCGGACTCGGTCTGAAGAAGGACAGATAGAAGAAGGATGCTTGCCCGAGACTTGGCAGACTTCGGCAAATTCAATATTTTTAGGCATATCCCAATCTCGTATGGGTAAACCTTGATGAATTTCAGCCATGAATTGTTGCCAGACTTTGGGAGCAATGCCGGTTCCATAAAGGTCGTACATTTCCGTCACATTATCGTGGCCTATCCAAACGGTGGCGGCATAATCTTTTGTATAGCCGGAAAACCAGAGATCGTAAAAATCATCAGTGGTGCCAGATTTAGCTGCCACAGGCCTCTCACCCAAGCGTCCTAAGCGACCTGTTCCATAGGGCAGGGTGACTACGGATTTAAGCAAGTCGGTCATGATATAAGCTGTCTGTTCATCTAAGACGACGGTTTTAAAAGGCCTGTTTTCAAAGATGGTTATGCCATGTTTGTCTACAACGCGGGTCACCGCTATTGGGTTTGTTTTGACTCCTTGATTGGAAAAAGCAGAGTAGGCTACAGTCAATTCAAGGGGACTGATGCCATTTGTGATGCCACCTAAAGCTGTAGCCAAATGATAATCATCATCGGTCAAGGAAGTAAGACCTAGGTTCCTGGCAAAATCAACACATTCTTCAACACCTATGGTTTGCATGGCTTTGATGGCCGGGATATTCTGCGATCTGGCTAGAGCTTCCCGAACGTTGATCAAGCCATAATAGAGGTTATCGAAATTAATCGGCTGCCAGGCTCCACCCATCGCCGGATATGATGTGGGAACATCATCAAAGACGGTGGCTGCCGTTATTTTTCCGGAAGCTATTCCCGGAGCATAGTCGAGAATTGGTTTGGTCGATGAGCCTGGTTGTCTTAGAGAATCGGTTGCTCGATTCCAAGCACCGGTCGTATTTTTAGGGTATTCCCGGCCTCCCACCAAGGCGACAATATGGCCCGTTTCTGGTTGCATGATGACGGCTGCAGCCTGTCTGTCATATTGTCCGTCCTCATTTCTATCTTGAAAGGCTTCCAATTGATCTGTTATGGCTCTTTCGGCTGCGTCTTGGATCTCCGGATCGAAGGTTGTGTGGATGGCCAGCCCAAAGGTAGAAATAGCCTTGTTGGCCAGCTCCTCGCTACCATAATAAGGGGTTAGCAGATCGGGCAATTGTTTGAGCACATAATCGGCAAAATAAGTTGAAGTAAAAGAGGATGATCGAGCGAAATCCAAGCCGACCAACTCAATTTCAAATTCTTTGGCTTCTTCAAACTCTTCTGCGCTGATTGCTTCTTCTTTCAACATCAAATCGAGGAGTATGTGTTGAACTTTTTTAGCCATTTCCAAATCATTATAAGGTGAGTAGGAATTTGGGGAGGGGATAATGGCGACTAACATAGCAGATTCAGCTAAATTCAAATCGATGGCATCCTTGCCAAAATAAAGCTTAGAACCTGCTTGCACGCCCTGAGCCCAGTGGCCGAAGAAAATTTGGTTGAGATAGAAACTCAAAATTTCTTCTTTGCTATAGAGCTTTTCCAGCTGGACTGCAACTGCCATTTCTCGGAGCTTTCTCTCAATTTTTACATCCAGAGTCAAGTAGACGTTTCGAGCCAATTGTTGAGTGATTGAACTGCCCCCGCCTGCTTTGCCCAAGGTGGCTATTGCTCTGAATGTACCTTTGAGATTTATACCCTTATGCTCATGAAATGTTTTATCTTCGGAGACAACAATAGCTTTCTTTATCCAAGGTGAGATCTGGGTAAAATCTACCGGCAAACGATAATCATCCTCTTGGAAAAGGGTCAGCATAAGGTCGCCGTTTTTATCGTAAATAGATGAAGCGGCGGCAGGATTAGCTAAGAGGTTGGGATTCAGCTCCGGTATATCCCTGATAATCGAATAGGTCCAACCTAAAACTACTCCGCCTAAGATGGATATGCTGATTAAAGTACCTATCAGAATTTTAGAAAAGAGGCTTAAACTGCCTTTCTTTTTCTTAATTCGGCTGGTTTCTGTAGGTGGTTTATTTTTCTTCCTTTCCGGACTCATTTGTAATTCCTCCTTTAGGAAATTCCGGACTTATTATAGCATAGATAGAGAAAAAGACAAAGAAATTTCACCCAGAAGCAGCCTGTATTTAGATATAAAGGAATATCCATTCTTATAAGAGAATATTATAAATTGAATAGAAAGTCATTCTGACTGTAAAAAAATAAATTAGGAGTTGAGATTTAATGGCTGGTCATTCCAAGTGGTCGAATATAAAGCATGCCAAAGGAAGAGCTGATGCAGCTCGCAGTAAATTGTTTGCCAGAATCACCAAAGAGATTATTCTAGCGGCTAAAGATGGGGGCCCCAATCCCGATTACAATGTTAAATTAAAGCAAGCCATAGCAAAAGCCAAAGATAACAATATGCCCAATGACAATATCAACCGAGCAATTCTGCGCGGCAGCGGTCAATTGGAAGGGGTCAATTATGAGGAACTCCTCTATGAAGGCTATGGTCCAGGTGGCATAGCCATCATGGTTGAAGTGATCACCGATAATCGCAACAGAACCGCCGGAGAAATGCGCCACATCTTTGATAAATATGGAGGCAATTTAGGAGAAACAGGAAGTGTGGGCTGGATGTTCCAGCGCAAGGGTGTTTTAGTCATCGATAAAGAGGAATACCCTGAATTGACCGAAGACGAAATCATGTTGGATGCTCTGGAAGCCGGAGCAGAAGATTTAGTCGATGATGAAGAAGTTTTTGAAATCTATACCGGTCAAGGGGATTTTGACCAGGTCAGAGAAGTCTTAGCTGAAAAGTATAAATTTTTAGTTGCAGAAATCAGCAATATTCCCGACAATACTCTGGAAGTCGAGGAAGAAAATTTGGACATGCTGAAAAAGCTGCTGTTTTTCCTCAACGATAATGATGATGTCCAAAACGTCTACGATAACGCGGAATATGAAGATGATGACGAAGAATAACCAGATAATTTTAGGTATTGATCCGGGATTGGCCACCACGGGCTATGGCGTTTTAACGGGCTCCGAGGCCCATATGAAACCTGTTGCTTACGGAAGTATTATCACCTCACCCAAAATGTCCTTATCCCAGCGCTTACAGATTATCTATGATGAAGTTTCTGCAATTATCGAAGAATACAAGCCTGATGAAATTGGCGTAGAAGAATTGTTTTTTAGTAGAAATGTTACAACCGCTCTTCTGGTCGGACAAGCCAGAGGGGTGGTTTTGCTGGCAGCCCAACAGAGGAATTTAAAACTCTTGGAATTTAAGCCGGTAGAAGTAAAAATGGCGGTGACAGGCTACGGGCGAGCCGATAAAAGGCAGATTCAACAGATGGTTAAGATACTCTTAGGTTTGCCCGCCATACCCAAGCCAGATGATACTGCTGATGCGCTGGCCATTGCAATTTGTCATATGCAATCGAGAAATCTTAAAATATTAGCCCAAAGGGTAATTGAGGAGAATAGGTAATGCTGGCTTATTTAGATGGAATTTTAACTCAGGTGCAACCTGGTATCTGTGTGGTTGATATACATGGGGTAGGTTTTCTAACCCAGGTACCTTTGGCCCAGACCTATGCAGAGTTAAAATTAAACGAGGAAATCAAATTATATACCCATTATTATGTCCGAGATGATGCGGTCAATATTTACGGCTTTTTAAGTCAAGAAGAAAGGGAGTTCTTTCTTCTTTTGATTTCTGTTACCGGCATCGGACCTAAAAATGCTCTCAATATGCTCTCCTTTACTTCCCCTAATATGCTCTGCTCTTGGTTAATTCAAGAGGATGTAGCTTCCTTGAAAAAGATTCCCGGGGTAGGCGTCAAGACGGCTCAAAGACTGATTTTAGAATTGAAAAGTAAAGTTTCCAATCTCTCCTGGGCCCAACCTGAAGCTCTTGTTTCCGCTGTCCCTGCTGCTCAGAGCAATTCCTTAGTCGACGAAGCCATAGAAGCCATGTTGAGTTTGGGCTATGATCTGCGTCAAGCCAGAATTCAAGTTTTAAAAGCCGCTGAGGCTAAACCAGAAGCCAATGTGGAAACCCTGATTAAAGACGCTCTCCAGCAGATGGTAAAATTATAGATTGAGGAGGCAAGAAAAAGATGGATGAGAGAATTATTACACCTTCTTCCTTACCCAATGAAGATATCTTCGATGTCACTTTGCGTCCTCGTTATTTTAAAGATTATATTGGCCAGTTAAAAGCCAAAGAAAACTTGAAGATCTTTGTGCAAGCGGCGGTTCAACGTCACGAAGCCTTGGATCATGTCTTGTTTTACGGCCCACCCGGTTTGGGAAAAACCACCTTGGCTCATATTTTAGCCAATGAGCTGGGGGTCAATTTACGCATGACTTCCGGTCCGGCAATCGAACGAGCCGGTGATTTGGCTGCCCTTTTGACCAATCTAGGGCCTTATGATGTGTTTTTTATCGATGAAATTCATCGCTTAAACAGAAACATAGAAGAAGTTTTATATTCTGCTATGGAAGATTTTGCTTTGGATATTGTGGTAGGAAAGGGACCCAGCGCTCGTTCCATTCGCATTGATTTACAACCCTTTACCCTGATCGGCGCAACCACTCGTTTTGGTTTTCTCTCACCGCCCCTGCGTGATCGCTTTGGCGTGATCAGTCGCATGGAATATTATACAGCGGAAGAATTAAAAGAGATTGTGCTCCGTTCGGCCTCGATTTTGGAAGTGGAAATAGATTTGGAAGGGGCTTTAGAAATTGCCCGAAGAGCCAGAGGCACTCCCAGGATTGCCAATCGGCTTTTGAAGAGGGTCAGGGACTTTGCCCAAGTGGAAGGCACCGGCATCATCACCTTAAAACTGGCTGATTATGCCTTGGAAATGCTGGAAGTGGACGATAAAGGCTTCGACCGGATCGATCGCATGTATCTGCGCTCAGCCATTGATAATTTTGGCGGAGGACCTGTGGGAGTTGAAACATTGGCTGCTTCCATCCAGGAAGAAACGGAAACATTGGAAGATGTAATCGAGCCCTATCTGATGCAAATAGGCTTTGTCCAGAGAACGCCCAGAGGTCGAGTGGTGACCCAAGCCGCCTATGACTTTTTAGGCATTTCAAGGGAAGATAAAAAGGAAGAAAATCAACAGACTAAACTTATTTCGGAGTAAATTTATGTTTTTACATGCTTGTTGTGGACCTTGTGCCAGTGAAGTAGCTCCTTACTTTGCTCAGCAAGGCCATAAAATCACACTTTTTTACTTCAATCCAAATATTCAACCCTTGGCTGAGTTTGAAAAACGCCGCCAAGGGTTAATGTTCTTTGCCCAGGAAAAGAATTTTCCTTTACTGATCAGCAAGGATTATAAGCCCTTGGATTTTCTGGAAAAAACTCTTCCCATAAAGGAAAATCGCTGCAGTTATTGTTATGCTTTGCGCTTAGAAAAAACTGGAAGAAAAGCCAAAGAACTGGGCTTTCAGTCATTCAGCACAACCCTGCTGGTCAGCCCCTATCAAGAATATGAAAAGATCAGGGAAATCGGCTCTCAAATAGCCCAAAAATTGGATTTAGAGTTTTTAGCTCCTGATTTAAGCCATCTCTACCGACAGACAATAGAAAATGCTCAGAAGCTCAACCTCTATCGTCAGAATTATTGTGGCTGTCTGATCAGCGAATTTGCAAGGTTCAGAGATCTTGAAAGGGGAGAGCTGGAATGAAAAAGCGGATATTTTGGGTTTTATTTTTTCTCTATTTTTTGAATCTTTTCAATTTTACTCTAGCTGTCAGTCAAGCCCCTGAATACATCAATGTGGGCTTGGATTATGGTGAAGATGCTTTGCCAGAAGTCGAACTTTATTTTGACCAGGGCTTTAGCCTTAGTTATAAGGGCCAGGAAATTTTTGCCGCAGGGC
This sequence comes from Bacillota bacterium, assembly GCA_012522585.1. GTDB lineage: Bacteria > Bacillota > JAAYKD01 > JAAYKD01 > JAAYKD01 > JAAYKD01. The sequence goes on from JAAYKD010000179.1 coordinate 8,353, forward strand.
AAAAATCAGGCATTAAGGCCGTCTTAGTCAACGGTCTATATACAGAGCTAGCATCGGGCTTCTCGGATTTTTATCAAGCTCAAAATTATATCAATGATCATGGCTTGACTTATCTGGGCAGTTGGCCGGCTTTCGTCGGCGATTCTTGGAGCGTTTGGTTGAGCCAAGAGGGCAGCTCTGCTTTAGGCTGGGAATTTTCAAACGTCCGCTTTGATGCTTGTCTGTTTTTTTATGATTCTTGGGGCAACGAGCTTTTCTTTTTCCAGCCCAGCATGCACAGTGCTCCTAATATTTTAAAAGATCATGGAGCAGTTTTTTCTGATCTAGGCGGTGGTTTCATCTATTATGGGCCGAATTTACGGGCTTATCCCCATCAAATGATCTTACAGCGCTTCGATGCTCAAGGTATAACCGTGATCAACAGACTGCTTTTTGAGGATTATATTGCAGCTGTGATTTCCAGGGAGATGTCTCCTTCCTGGCCTTTAGAGGCCTTGAAAGCTCAAGCGGTGGCCAGTCGTAGTTTTATCTTGGCTACCCAGTATGATAAGATACCCTATTATCTTGAATATGGTTTTGATATCAATACGACCCAACAGACTTATATCGGCTTCGATTTAGCCCTAAATGGAATTATCGAGGAAGCTGTTGCCCAAACCCAAGGTGAAGTTGCCCGCTTTACCAACAATAAGGGAGAAGCTGAAATAATTGCAGCCTATTTCCCTGCCGACGCTGGGGGAGCCACCGAAAATTGTGAAAATGTGTTTTTTCAAGCTTTGCCCTATATTCGAGGCACCATGGAGTTGTATGAAACTGAAAGCCCTGACTATGCTTGGGAAAAGGAAATGAGCAATCAGGACTTCAGAGAGGCTTTAATCGATCTCTATGGTGATCCGGGGGAAATATTAGCCGTCAGACAGATCAAAAGCGGAGCTCATGGAGCTTTGCTTGAAGCTGAAATTGAGGGCAGCAGAAAGAATCTCTATTTAAGTAATCATCAGTTAAGGGATCTCTTTGAATTGAAAAGCTATCGCTTCACGATAAAAAAACCTGTCGACCTCTATTTTATCTCAGCTCAAGCAAGATCTGTGCAAGAGGAGAGAGGGCTCACCCCGATCATCTCCAGAGATGGAAGGACTTCTCTACCCTTAAACCAGAATTCTCGGATTATCTCAGCTCAAGGCCAGAATAGTTTTCTGGAAAAACCAGATAATCTCATCATCAATGGCGGAGGTTATGGGCATAATTTAGGCTTATCCCAACATGGAGCCAAAACCATGGCTGATCAAGGTCATGATTATCGAGAAATTATTGAATTCTATTTTAAAGGAGTATGGATCAGCCCATGAGCAAGAAGGATAACCGTCAGGATTTAAATGTTCAGGACTTCGATTATTTTTTGCCGGAAGCTCAGATAGCCCAAAGTCCTTTAAAAAAACGCAGCGATTCAAAACTATTGCTGATCAATCGCCATAATAAACAGCTTCACCATGATAGCTTTGTCAGTTTAGACAGATGGCTGAAGTCCGGAGATCTTTTAGTTGTCAACAACACTCAGGTCATACCGGCTAGATTACATGGCTTTAAAGATACCGGGGCCAAGGTAGAAATTCTTTTACTGGAAAGGCTCAATGATACAGATTTGAAAGCCTTGGTCAAACCGGGGCGTAGATTAAAAAAGGGCGCAAAGATTGAGTTTCCCTCATCCAGTTTAAGAGCAGAAATCCTTACTGAGTTGGAGCAAGGGGAAAGGATAGTCACCTTTACTTGGGATAAAAAATATAGATTTGAAGAAATTTTAAGTCTTTTAGGCGAGATGCCCTTGCCACCTTATATACATGAAAAATTGGAAGAGCCCAGACGCTATCAGACGGTCTATGCCCAGGTCGATGGTTCCGCGGCAGCTCCTACTGCAGGCCTCCATTTTACTCAGGAGATGCTAGTCAACTTGCAGAGCAAAGGCATCGAAATCGCTTCCCTCACCCTCCATGTGGGTTTAGGCACCTTCAGACCGGTCTCTGTTGAGAAGGTCAGTCAACACAGGATGCACCAGGAAAGTTTTAGCCTGAGCCCTGAGGCGGCTGAAAAGATCAATAGGGCTAAGCAGGAAAAGAGAAGAGTCATCGCTGTTGGGACGACTTCAGCCAGGGTTTTGGAAACTCTGGCTGATTCAAAAGGCTTGGTCAAAGCCCAAACTGGCTCGACAGATATCTTTATCTACCCAGGTTATGAGTTTCATTGCCTGGATGGCCTGATTACGAATTTTCACCTGCCCAAATCCACCTTGCTGATGATGGTCAGTGCCTTTTCTTCCCGAGAGATAATCTTCAACGCCTACGCTGAAGCGATTGCCAGGGATTATCGCTTTTTTAGCTTTGGTGATGCCACCTTCATGGCTTGCCACGACATCTAAAGTTTTGATATTTAAATTTTAATGAAATCTACGGTTCCTCGCACAAAAGGTACCGTGGATTTTTTAAATCCGCCTTGCAGGCTTTAATATTGTAATCATACCATTATAATGTTATAATTTAATAATACTAAGAT
>JAAYKD010000180.1 GCA_012522585.1 Bacillota bacterium
CATTTAATGGCCCCCCATAACAGTTTTTATGTGTTAGGTTCATTATATCACGATTTTACTCTGGGTTAAATCATTTTGTCCAGTTTTAGTGTGACTTTTGACACACTCTGCTGTCCCCGATTTGCATGGGGGGGTTATTTTAGGTTGGTGAAGATGAGGTTGATGTTGTATTCGAGGTATTCTAGATAGGTGTTGATTTTGCCGTCTTTTTCGCCGATTTCATCAGAGTAGATGGGTTCGGGGGCGATAGGAATTCCGCTTTCCTTAGAGACTGTTTCCATGGGCCGAGTATCAACGTTAGATTCCACAAATAAAACCTTAACATCGTTTTCTTCAATGAAGCCCAGCAAAGACTTAATCTGATCCGGCGATCCATTTTCTTCTGTATCGATCGCCCAAATATAGCCTTCTTTTAAGCCATAGCGTTTAGCCATATACTGAAAGGCCCTCTCGCTTGTAACAAGTATGCGGTTTTCTTCCGCTATTTCTTCAATCTTTTCTCTGTATTCATTGTCTATAGCTTTGAGCTTATCGATATATTCATTAGCCTTTTCTTCATAGAAATCCTTATTATCAGAGTCGACTTCCATGAGGATATCCCGAATATCTTCGGCCATGTGAATGCCCACAACCGGGTCAGCGAAGGAATGAGGGTTGACCTCTTGTTCCTTGCCATCATCGCCGCTGATATACATGGGCTCTACTCTTTCCGTCAGCTTGTAAATATTCTCCTTGCTTTGCCCAACGGAGTCGATCATTCTAAAGAACCAGCCATCTTCCCCGCCTTCAAGGTTTAAACCGTTGTAGAAGAAGATATCGGCGTCACTGGCCTTTTTAACATCTTGGGGCAGTGGCTCATATTCGTGAGGGTCGGTTCCGTTTGGCACTAGGTTATGGATATCGACTTTATCCCCAGCTATTTCCCTAGTCATATCTTCAATAATAGTAAAACTGGTGATGACTTTTAATTTTCCGTCGTCTGTAGAACCTGCGCCTGGGTCGTCGGTTGGTCCACAACCGCTAAGCAGCGCCAGAACCATAAAAGCTACTAATATAAAACTTAATTTTCTTTTCATTTATCTTGTCTCTCCTTCCAATCCTTTCCTTTGCCTTCTGTTAATCATAGGCCAAAGAACGCCTTGTTTCGGCGAAAAAACCAAGGCCAACACAAAGATTATTGCTGCCGCTAAGGCGATAGCCGGGCCGGTTGGTAAATCGTTTACATAGCTAAAATATATTCCAATAATTGCTGAGATCGCGCCAAAGAAGGACGACAAAACTATCATAAAGGATAGTCTATTTGTCAGCAAATAGGCCGTAGATGCTGGGGTTATCAGCATGGAAACTACCAAAATAACACCAACAGTTTGCAAGGATGCAACTGTTACCAAGGTTAAAAGAACCATGATGCCGTAATGTATAAGCTTCGTGTTAAGGCCATAGACTTGAGCCATTGTTTCGTCAAAACTGGAAAGAAGCAGCTCTTTATAGAAGAGGCTCACGACTAAGATTACAATCACACCGATGCCAAGGGTTAGCCTCATATCAGAAGTGCGAACATGGAGCACGTTTCCAAACAAAATCTGGGTCAGGTCGGTGGTCGACTGAGCCTTGCTGATGAGAATAATTCCCAGGGCAAAGGCTGCCGAAAAGACAATTCCAATGGCCGAGTCAGTCTTTATTCGACTGTTGTCACTAATCGCGCCAATGCCAATGGAAGTCAGGACACCTGCAATTATGGCACCGTAAAAATAATTGATTCCCAGCATATAGGAAATAGCGATTCCCGGCAAAACGGCGTGGGAGATAGCGTCGCCCATTAGAGACATGCCCCGCAGAACGATAAAAGAGCCAACAATACCGGAAATAATTCCGACAGCAATAGATGTTACCAGGGCTTTTTGCAAGAAACCATAGGTCAGTAAGTCGTTGATAAAGTTAATCATGATTTCACCTCCCAATTATAGAAAACAGACAAGGAGGATCCAAAAGCTTCTTCCATAATTTCTTTCTTGAAAATATCTTCGACGGGTCCGGCACCGTATAATTTTTTATTGATTAGAATAATATCATCGAAATAACTTGTGACTTTGGTCAGGTCATGGTGGACTAAATAGATAGTCTTGCCCAAGTCCCGCAATTCCTTTAAATTATTGATGATTATTTCTTCACTAGATGCGTCGATTCCAACAAAGGGCTCGTCTAAGAAAAAACATTCTGCCTCCTGAGCTAGGGCTCTGGCAAGAAAAACTCTTTGGCGCTGCCCACCCGACATTTCACTGATCTGTCTTTGGGCGAAGTCGGCCATACCTACTTTGCCCAGGCACTTCATGGCCAAATCTCTTTCCCTTTTCCCTGGTCTTTTAAACAAGCCCAGCTTCGGATAAGTTCCTAAAAGCACGGTATCGATTACCGTAATGGGAAAATCCCAGTCGATTTCCGAGCTTTGAGGCTTATAGGCTACTCTTTTTCTGACTTTACTCAAGGGCTCATGACAAAACTTGACCTCTCCCGTATCCAAGGGAATTAGCCCAAGAATTCCTTTTAAAAGAGTAGATTTACCGGAGCCATTGGGCCCGATAATACCAACAAGACGGCCAGCCTTCATGGAAAAACTGATGTTTTCCAGAACCTGAGTTTCTCCATAGGAAGCACTTAAATTTTCAACATCTAATGACTTATGCAAACTAATTTCCTCCTAATATATTGTCTGTTTAAAATCTAAATAGTAATATACTCGTATATATCCATCAATTTATATAGCAAATTTACTGCCCTCTTATAGCGAATTTCCATCCTCAGCTTCTAGGGCTAGGTTTATATACTTCTATTCCAGCATACATGATAGCAGTTTTTGAATTATTTTGCCAGTCTAAACAAAAAAATGCAAAACCGGGACAGTCCCCGATTCGCAAAGCTTCTATAGAAGTAATGCGAAAGGGGGACTGTCCCGGTGTTGGATTTTTATTTTAATTTTTGGCAACGTAATCCATCGCTTTCTCATTTAACTTTCTAGCAGTTAAATCTTCAAATAAATTCTCTTGCCATTTTGTATAATCAAACGATTCTTTTATAATTAAGGATATGGATCTTTCAGCATCGACTTTTCCCATTTTTTTCAATTAGGGCTTCCATGCCTTCTTGTCTCACAACCGCATCCGTCTTAATATTTATATCTCCATATCGTTGATAAATTCTATAGGGCTATAAATTTTAACCGTGTGAAGAATTTAAGACATAATTAACCCGTTCTTTACGCTAAAAACAAGCCAATAACACTACAGTGCAAAATTTCTTAATGAATCAAAAACTCATATTTCTTCTAGTTTAAAGACAGGGCTCACCTAGTAACATAAAGATAGAACTCAAGGTTGATTCTTCATTATCTTAATAATATAGTAATCAAAAAAATTGATAAAGTCCATATAATTGTGTAAAAGTAAAAAAGGCCACAAAGTCCTGTATCTGAGTTATAATGTTAATTGCACAATCAAACACACTCAGGAGGACAATATGACCCAAATGCATTTTACACTAAA
>JAAYKD010000181.1 GCA_012522585.1 Bacillota bacterium
AGTAATGGCCTAAAAGGCCATTACTTTCTTTGCTCAAATTTAACTTTGATTAACCTTTGCCCTTGAACAAGGTTTGATGTTTTTTACATTGAATTTTGACACACTCTGACAGTCCCCGATTTGCATCAGTCAAATCCGACAACTTCTATAGAAGCTTTGCAAAAAGGGATAGTCCTATAAGGAACTTAGGCAAACGAAGTGAGCCGGTTCCGCAACTCCGGCTTGTGCCAAAGGCACCAAGCTGGAGCCCTTCCTATTTTGCATTGGAAAGGAAATAAGATGCCGAAGTTAGATTTTGTGAAAAAAGAACTGATAGAAAAAGGCTGGTCGGGAGATATCAAATACTGTGCAACCACGGCCGATGGATCTAAGTTCCTTTTGAGAATAACCTCTTTAGAAAAAGCTGAGCAGACGAAACAGCTGTTCGATTTGCAGCAGCAAGTGGCAGCCTTGGGTATTTCCATGAGCAAACCTGTGGAAATGTATGCAGCAGCTGATGGAATTTATACAGTCTATACCTGGGTCGAGGGGCAAGATGCTGAAGCGGTTGTTCCATTTTTGCCTAAGGCAGAACAATACGAGTTGGGTTTGCAAGCAGGGGAGATTTTGCGGCAAATACATAGCTTGCCGGCGCCTGCGAATCAGCCTGACTGGCAGCAGCGGTTCAATGCCAAAGCGAGCAAAAAAATAGAGCAATACGATAACTGCCCGATTAAATTTGACCGAGCCGAGCATCTCATAGCTTATATCGAGGCCAACCGTCATTTGTTGGCAAACAGGCCCCAGAGTTTTCAGCACGGCGATTATCATATCGGGAATATGATGGTTGAAGAGGGAAAAATCGTGATTATCGACTTCGACCGCTACGACTTTGGCGACCCTTGGGAAGAGTTTAACCGAATCGTTTGGTCGGCTCAGGCGGCCCCAGCCTTTGCCAGCGGCCTGGGCGACGGTTATTTCGACAAAGAAGTGCCCATGGCTTTTTGGCGCCTTTTGGCCCTTTATATCAGCAGTAATATGCTTTCTTCGGTGCCCTGGGCGATTCCCTTCGGTGAAAAAGAAGTGCAAACCATGCTAAGACAAGCCGCAGAAGTTTTAGGTTGGTATGACAACATGCAACGTATCGTGCCAACTTGGTATAGCTAAGCAAATTTCTATAGAAGCAATGATAAGCGGCGGATTGCTCCAGCTTGATGCCTTTGGCACAAGCCGGAGTTGCGGAACCAGCGCACAGGTGCGCTTAAGTTCCTTATAGACAGTCCCCGATTTGCATCCGGCAAAAGACAAAGCAGCAATGCAACTTCGGGACTGGTCTGGAGTTGCGTGCTAATGCTGATACAGCGAATGCAAAGCATTCGTCCGCCCTGTCCTAAAAGGAACTTAGGCACACTCGTGTGCCGGTTCCGTAACTCCGGCATTGCTTGTAGCACATGCTGGAGCAATCCGAGGTTTCGTTGCGGTTAATTGCGACCCTGTCCTATAAAAAACTTGGGTAAACGAAGCAAGCTGGAGCAACCCCGTTTGGCATGATTTTTCCTTATAAGAGGAGTTGAGAAGTGATGAAAGTGAATAAAAACAAAAGAAGCAAATCTGCTAAGGAATCTGCCTTGAATTCCAACAAGCAAAACTATGCTCTGTCGAGAAGCATGGTTTCTTTGACGAGCCTTTTGAAACTCTTCTTAACTAAAGGCTCAACCGATCATCCCTTTGGCCAAATAAACGAGCAGTGGTTTATAGATAGAACAATAGATTTTGCCAAGTCTTTGGGCTACAGTGAAAGGCAAAATGAGAGTCTTTTCGCTCCTTTTAATTTTTTGGAAGAACGATATGCTCTAGAACAAAACACCCTCTATAACAGCATTATGGCAGCTATTCAGCAAAACAACCTGGACTTTTCGGAACTGAGCCGCCAGCCAAACTTGTTAGGTTTGTTTTTCTCTATATTAGATCAATTCAGTGATTTTAAAAACTCAGATGTCGCGACTATTCGCTTTAATTCGGAGATTGAACAAGAGCCTCAAAATTTCTATAGAAGCAATGCAAATCGGGGACTGTCCCGGCTTTGCATGTCCCCGATTTGCATTGGCGATAATGTATTTAGTAAGGCGCTCTTTGGTTTTACAAATTGGTTGATTTATTTTGTTTCTGTTGGGGCATCTGGTGAAGAGGTTTGGGGCAAGGACATTCATTCAACTATAAACTCTCGAAGTCAGGGTGCTTCTTCGCCTACAAACGCCTGGGGCAAGGATATTCCTTTGCCGATAAAAAAGTGGGCCAATGGGGTTTCCAGTTTAATCGATGAATATCAAGTACCACCTGCAGAGTTGACCGAAAAATTGAATCAGCTGGTACTAAAAATCTATCAAAGAAAATACGAAGACTATTTCCAGTTTCAAAATGCCATCCCGGTTTATGTCAACGATATAAATATAATGCTTATTTATGCAATAAATCGCGCCTGCAAAGACCTGGCCACTAAAGAGTGGAATGACGACACACCTACTATTCAGATCGACGAAGCCGCAGTTTTCAATAGCCCTGAAGTCAAAAGGATGTTGACCGTTGCTCACACCGCATTTTTAACCACTGACTTAATCAATGTGCGTAAAAAAGCGAAAGAACAAGGGGAAAAAGTCGTGCCCTTTGACTTGATGTTTCAGATAAATGTTATCAGTTTGGGGCGTTTCGGCTTCGCTTTATATGAAGAAGGTTCGCAACTGGTCAATAAAATTGGCTCACTCGCCACTGCACCTTTTAGAAAAGCCTCAAAAAACAAGACTTCTAGAAGAAAATAGAAGCTTTGCAATCTTTAAAGGGGACTGTCCTATAAGGAAATTAGGCACAACGTGCCGGTTCCGCTCTTCTATAGAAGCTTTGCAAATCGGGGACTGTCCCGGTTTTGCATCCGACAAAACACAAAGCAGCAATGCAACCTCGGGACTGGTCTGGAGTTGCATGTGAGTGCAGCGACGGCCCTGTCCCGAGGTTGAAGTGCGGTTAATTGCGACCCCTGTCTTATTAATGAACGTAAGCAAACCTAGTGTGCTGATTCCGCTCTTCTATAGAAGCTTTGCAA
>JAAYKD010000182.1 GCA_012522585.1 Bacillota bacterium
GGCGATATTATAATAGTCGACGACATCTATACGACTGGTGCCACTATCCATCATTGCGCTTTGGCTTTAAAACAGGCAGGCTACAAGAAGATCTATTCCCTTTGCGTGGCTCACACACCAAGAGCCTAAAGCAAAAGGCTCGAGAAATTGCAAAATAATGTTTTTTCCTCTATGATTTAAAAGGATTTACTGCCTTTTATGTTGAATTAAAGATTATGGAAGGCTCAAGTGATCTGCTTTCCCTTGGCAAGTTTTTAACCCCCTTGCTACAGTAAGTCTCACAGAAAGAGGTGCTACTATGAATCTACAATTTAAAGCGAAACATTTTACTCCCAGTGATTACCAAAGAGAGTATGTTGAAAAGAAGCTGATTAAATTCGACAAACTCCTCAACCGTGAAGTCGATGTGGTCATCAACACGAGCAAAGAGTATAAAGACGAAAAAGTCGAAATAACTCTTAGTGCCGGCGGCTTTCGGTTGCGTTCAGAGGAATTTGCTCCCGATTTTTATTTAGCTTTTGACGCTGCGGTCGATACCTTAGAACGCCAGCTGAGAAAATACAAAACTCGCTGGAACAACAGGCGCCGTGGCGGAGAATCCATCCGCACAGGAGATTGGGATTTACCCATTGATGATCTGCCGGAGTTCGAAGAAGACGAAGGACCCCAAATTATTCGGGTCAAGCGTTTTGCTATGAAACCGACCTATCCAGAAGATGCAATCATTGAGATGGAGCTCCTAGGACACGTTTTCTTCATGTTTTTAAATGCAGAAACAGATGAAATAAATGTGGTCTATAAAAGAAAAGATGGCAATTATGGTTTGATCGAACCAGAGCTAAGATAAATAGTAAAGTTAAAAGAGCAGAACTTTTAAGTTCTGCTCTTTTTTATGTTTATAGTTAAATTGACTAAGATCGAGGTTGCAGATTCTACTGTTTACCTTTTCTTAACTATAGTAAAAGTGTTCGGAGGATTTTGATGAGTTTTGTAGTCCTGCATGTTTTTGATTTCTGGCAGAATTGTTTTGCTTAAGTTATAATAAAGCCCAATGGATCTGTTGTTTTTACATAGGACTAAACATCATCAATTCACAATAAAATTTATGGAAAACCAGGATACAAATAGTGTCAAGCGAAAAGCTATTCGATTTCAAACTTGAACATTCGCCTTTCTCGAGCTTTAAGCTGAGTTTATAGCAAAAAGAGAAAGCAATTTTAAAATCAGGCTTTTTTTAGCTAAAAATCGGTCAAATCGGAGTTAACCACAGGTTTTCCATAGTAGTTAACAACATTTCCACAGCTTATCCACAGGTTATCCACAGTAAAATGTGGATAACTTTAAAAACCAAGGAGTTAACAGCAAGGAGTTATCCACAATTTGTTAACAAAATGTTCATAAACCCTGTTGATAAGGCTTGAATTTACATTTTAATCAGAAAGTTTCACTGATATATTGACTTTAGGTGCCGAATAATAGCTAAACCTCTCGGTTTTTTTGACTTTCTGTTTGATAATTCCCTGGTTTTGCCATGTCTAATAGGGGATACTACAGATAAGCAAAATTTAGCGAGTTTTCTTTTGGTGAGTTTCAGGTTTACTCTAAAGAAAGCTGATGGAAAGAGTCAGAGCAGGAATTTTGTCTCAATGGGTTGAACAAAATAGGAAAAAGGAAAATGGGGTGAACTCATGCTGGAAAGAGAAAAAATTCTGGCTATGGCTCCTCAACTGATTGACGAGGAGGTCTTAGGTTTGGCAATTGTGGGCAGCTATGCTCGCGGAGATGCCAC
>JAAYKD010000183.1 GCA_012522585.1 Bacillota bacterium
ACACAAAATCAATGGTCAAGGGAACTAAACTCGAAGGCGCGACGCTGGAAGAAATCGTCGACGTCTCAGGGAAGGACCCTTCCATGAAGAAGCTCTACAACAATGCCGCTCAAGCATGGAACCACAATCTGTATTGGAAGCAATTTGCTCCGGTTGGTCAGAGCCAGTTGTCCGCTGAATTAGAACAGTTGTTGAAAGAAGCGTTTGGATCTGTTGAAGAATTCAAAACTCAGATGGTTACCAAAGGTGTCGGTCAATTTGGTAGTGGTTGGGTTTGGTTGGTCGTGAACGGTCAAGAGTTGGAAATTTACTCAACCTCCAATGGCGACAACCCCTGGAAAGATGACAAATCCCCTGTGTTCGGTTTGGATGTCTGGGAGCATGCCTATTACCTGGATTACCAAAACCTGCGAAAAAAGCACCTCGAAGAAGTGCTCGAGAAGATCGTTAACTGGGACTACGTCCTGGAACTGATCAAGCGCTATAAGAGTCAGTAAACAAAAAAAACAGTTTTACTTATCAAAAAGGCGACCCAAAGGTCGTCTTTTTTCTTCCTACTTTTTTTTATCTTTCGCATATACTTAGTGTAGGAGTTTAGAATGGATGATAGCCAAAAATTAAAAATTTCTTTCCTGGAATCTCAGCTTAATCGTATTCTTGAATTGACAACTCGCGCCGACACAAAGGCATCAATTTTGCTAGCATTTCTTGGTGTCATTATGGCTGCTGGGATATCAAAGGAGAGTTTGACTGCTCTGACCCGCATAGCTAATCAAATTCAAAATTATGACTCAATTCTTATCGCAATTTTGCTTTCGATTGTACTTGCGTTGCCATATTTATTATTGATATCAGGTTTCATTTTTCTTGTACTTTCATTGTTTGCCAGAATTGACAAGAGATATGGGAAAATTTCTTCATCCAACTTATTTTTTAATAAAATCTCAGATTATCAGATATTTTCGGAATTCGAGAAATCTTTCAACAACACTCTAAACGCATTGGAAACAAATTTGATGTCTGAAATATTCATTAACTCAAAAATTTGTTCAGTCAAATTCCGATTCTTTAACATCGGATTAATATTGGTTTCTGTCGGTTCTGTTTCCATGGTTATTCTACAAGTAATGCTAGCATTCGTAATGATTTAGAGTCAAACACTTTATATGATCGCAATAATTGGTGACTTAATAAAATCACGCCAGATTCAAGATCGACACTCCATGCAAGAGCAACTTAAGGATTGCCTTGATGACATCAATGAAAAGTATTCAGACATAATCATCTCACGCTTTACCATTACCCTGGGTGATGAATTTCAAGGTTTGCTTCTAACAGGACATAATTGTCTTCGTATATTGGATGAAATTGCACTCCGAATTTATCCCGCAACAATTAGATATGGCCTAGGGGTTGGTGAGTTATCCACTTTAATAAATAGTGGGTTATGTATAGGAATGGATGGCCCCGTTTTCTGGAAGGCAAGAGAGGCAATTCAATTAATTCATAAGAATAATGATTACGGTAGAACAAATATCCATCTTTGTTCACAGAAAAACGATCCTTCAGTTCCCCTGATCAATGAAATTATCAAATTGACAGCATTCCAAGCGAGTGGTTGGCGCAGTTCTCAAAAAGATTTGTATCAACTGATACTAAAAGATGGTATTACATCCCCTGATCGAATCAATCACCACAGCATGGCATCACGGCTAGGGATTTTAGATTCCTCACTAACCCGACGTTTTGAGTCGAGTGGTATTAAAAGGTACATGACAGCTCGGCTGAAAGCGGAGTCAGCGATCGAGAAACTAAATACACTTCTATAAGCATCTTTCACTATCTTGGTCCATTGAAAATTTCTTTTTTCTCAGGGCAAAACAAATTATGTTGAATTCATGACAGTTAGAATAGAGTCACGAATACGATGTAAAAAACTTTCGCTAGTAAAATTAGCCTATGGACTTCAAACTTCACGCCCCCTATCAACCCACCGGCGACCAGCCGGGTGCCATCAGGCAATTAGTCGATGGCATTAACAAAGGCTACTCAGACCAGGTTTTGCTGGGGGCAACCGGCACCGGTAAGACCTTCACAGTAGCCAACG
>JAAYKD010000184.1 GCA_012522585.1 Bacillota bacterium
ACTATATATGCTCCAACTTGGTGCCTTTGGCACAAGCCAGAGTTGCGGAACCGGCACGTTGGGCCTAAGTTCCTTATAGACTGTCCCCGGTTTGCATTAGCGTTTGAAGCGGCCGAATAATCTGCCTAGGTTGCTCTTTTGTTCTAGACCAGTCAGTTTGCGGTAGAGAAAGGGTGATTTTACATACTCGATACGCACAGGCGGCGACACCATACTGCGCTCGCTGGACATTTCCACTTGTTGCTCAGCTTCCAGCACTCGTATCTCATCCATTTTATCCCCTTGCAAAAACAAGACCGCCGCCTTGCCAGTCTGACCGTTTACTGCCATGCTAATCTGCAAATCTGAGCTCGAGCTTTCCGCTTGCTTATCGAGAAACCAAATAGGCAAATTAAGATAAGCATATGTGTGCCGACGGAAATCATAATTCCAACTCAATAGTTTAACCTTATTTAAACCAAATGCATCTTTTATCAGAGGCGGAGTTTCTCGCCATAAGAGCCTTCGCAATGCCGACTTGCGTTCTTCATTATTGACCGGCGCAAAAATCCGCACATCACCTTCTAAAAAGGCTGCTGTGAAAGGTGAAACTGAACCAAAATCCCAAGGGTGCAATTCGTTGAGCAAATATATATCCAGGGTAGTCGAAGAAGGTAAGGCCCAATTAATGCGCTCATGATATGTGGTGAACTTTCCCTTTTCTGTATCTACCGTAGCTTTCAAGCTGATATCCTCTAAACGATAAGGTAAATAATAAGCCTGCAGGTCCGTTTCAAGCCTCTGAGCGATGTCTTGACCCTTAAACAACCCTGGGTGCCGAGATGCCAGCTCTAGCATCTGCTTTTTGGCCGCCTCTTCCGTAATGGTAAAAGGCAAAGCCAAGTCATACATATTGAAATCGTAGCCAAAAACCAAATCCTGCTGATACTTGCCGCTTTGAAAAACTTCTTCCGGCATGGACTTGTTCTTACAATAAGCGCATTCGAATACACTTTGGGTGGAATACCCGGTAATTGTCGCACCGCAGTTGGGGCAGGGAAAGGAAATCCACTCTCGCGTTTCCCAGGTTTCAGCAGTTCTGGGGTCTAGTGCCGCAAGCAGAGCATTAGTATCAGAAGTTCTCTTCTCAAGCTCATCTGGGTGGCGCGGGTCCTTGACCGTTTCTTCGGGCAAGCCAACATGAGTCAGCTTCCACAAATCATCCACCCGAATAATCGGACGATGGCGAAAGCTCATATTGGTTATAGAATAGCTGCTCCAGGGCATTAGGTTTTCACAGTAAGAGCAAAAGAAGCCTTCCAATTGCTGTTCAGCATAGGCTGGCCCACCGCATGTGTCGCATTGTATAATCTGAACATTTTCCATCTTTGCGCCCTCCGATTTTTTATTTTCACAATTATTTACTGAATCTTTTGAAGAAATTCGATCTCAATCAAATTTCCATTATGTGTTACCATTATCATCCTTTTCTTTCGTTTATTATATCATATTCGGATGCAAAACGGGGACAGTCCCCGATTTGCATGGAGCAAACAAACATCAGCTTCTGCATTTTTGGTTCTTATTCAGTTTTATTTTTTTCACCAATTTTCTTTCAACTTCATGCGATTTGCATCATATTTGAACTGACTAT
>JAAYKD010000185.1 GCA_012522585.1 Bacillota bacterium
AGTGATGGCTTGGACGTTCGCAAGAAACAATAAAAAGTGCCGCATCAACTGGCAGTTTACAACTCAGAATTCAAGAATCAAGCTGAAACGACTCTATCCGACAATCGATGCTTGACGAGACACTAGTAGTGGTATTCCATTATGATTTAAGAAATACTTTTACTGTAATTGAAAGAATATCTTGCTCTGACCAAATGATATGGAAGAAGCTTCAAGACTATATTAAAGGAGAACCAGAGTATGCTGAATGACGTGAAAACAGTATACCGCCTGAGAAAGGAAGGCAAAAACGATGAAGCTTATATCGTAGCTAAACAGCTTTATGAAGCCCAGCCGGACGATGATTGGGTTAACAGAGCGATGTTTTTTACTTTGTATGATAAAATAAAAGCTAGCGCTGGGAACTTAGATAATGGCGCTATAACGTTGTTAAAAAATCAAATAGCTCAGCTTAAGCTTCCCGAAGATAACCAAATAATAAACAACTGCCTAAGAAACATAAAAATAATTCTAGACCCCTACCATAACAAACTCCAACAAGCAAAAGAATTGAGCAAACAAGGCAGTTTAAGGAAGGCTGTAGAAATCTATAAGTCCATAATCTCGAACTATAGTGATGACGAACAAATAAATAACAGTTATGGTTGGGATCTGTATCGGCTTGCCAAAGAAGTTCTTAATAAATCTCCGGCAAATTTTAGAGAAAGTAAGCTATACTTGAACGATTATATTAAGCTCTCGAATACCCGACCTTCTAATCTCCACTCTTGCGTACTTCAATTGGCTCTAAAGTTGGCAAAAGATGAAAAATTAGATATTATTGCATTTGTAAAAATGTGGGATCTTAACAAATTCGAAACGAAAGACTTCGTTCAAAATGATTATAATGGGAAAACGTACCCGAGCTTGGCTGAGCAAACGTATCAAGAGCTTTTCAAAAATCTGTCCAAAAAACCAACCCATGATAATATACAATATTTCTTTGGTTTTCTGGACGAAGCAATTGACACTTTTCTGGAAAACGTCTGGTTACTTTATTATAAAGCTAAAATATTATCTACCACGCAGAAATACGATGAAGCACTAAAAGTTATGATTATCGTGTTGAGAAAGAAAAACAGCGAATACTGGGCATGGAAATTCACGGGTGAATTATTTGAAAAATTGAAAAACCATGAAATGGCCATCTCTTGCTATAGTCAAGCAATGCTCTGTAATGTAGAAGAAGATAAACTGCTTAGTGTCAGGGCAAATCTCGTGCCCATTCTGATAAAAGACTCTTTATTTGCCGAAGCAGTCATTGAAATAAACAAGATATTGATAAGTAACAATGAAAAATCGTCCAGAGATTTACAGAAATACAAGTCTACTAGTTGGTGGAATCCAAACGCAAGTAGCAGCGCATCCAACAATGAGTTTTACAAACAAAGATCTGCAAGTGCTTCAGAACTAATCCACTATGATCTACCTTGGAACAAAGCCACGTTTATCGAAATATTCAGGACTAAACGGAAAAATTCAGAATTGGGAAAATTACTGGTCGAAACAGAGGCTGGAAAACTGGTTGAAGCTATAGCTTCTTCTAATGGTCTGTCAGTGATTAAAAATCTGACCCCTGGACAAGCAGTGAAAGCCAAGTATACTGTAGAGGGAGAGAAAGTTACTATTTTGGCAATTGATGTTAGAAGTGATGGATCCGCCTGGGATATTCTTCCATCTCAAATGGCTGTTGTGGATCATGTTAACCATGATAAAAATATCGTACACTGCATTTCTGTCAATCAAAGCAATATATCTTTTATTCACCGATCCAGACAAAAAGACATGTTAACCGAACTTTACCATATCCAATGTGGACGTACCTGTAAAATAAGGAGTTAGCTGTTTTATGGTCACTACACCAG
>JAAYKD010000186.1 GCA_012522585.1 Bacillota bacterium
ATTATTTATTTGCGTCATGTGAAATCATCCTTTATTGATAGTTGTGCTAACTTCAATATACCATGAAATTCACGTGGCGTCTTTTTATTTTAGCCGTGACCGGCTAACTTGATTATAAAATCTTCCATAAGAAAACTGTTGATTTAATCTTGAATTTCTCAATATAAAATCAGAATGACTTCCGAACGACTGGTCGAAGCTCTCTTTCATTAAAACGAAGGAATTTCTTTCCTCAAACCGATCGGCACTGTTCTGAAATTTAAGCTTTATTCAAGGGCCAATAGTCTATATTTTTATATTCGAAGCGATGCAGATTGGGATTAGCTGCTCCAGGGGCATCGACCTCGATGATTTTTGACGCTAAAGGTTCGAAGGAAGCTCTGAAGTGTCCTCGTGATTTTACCAAGAGCAGTCTTTGTTGAGCTGGCTGGATTCCTAGATTGCGATAGATATCAGCGTCGTTACAAGCTGTTCTTCTTTGGGAAAGTAAAACTTGCACATTTCCTATTTCTAGACGAGCAGCCAAACCAATATTCATAGTGTTTCCACGGCTCATGGGTCCGGTTGCGATAAACTCACCGTCACTTAAGGATTTGACCTTAGCTTCAACTTCAATAGGTTGTCCATACTTAGGTTCAGCCTTTCCGCCAATTTTAAAGATGGCTCGATTGCCTACTCCAACCTGAAAAGCTTGATCAACGCTTTCAGGGTCCCAAATCAAGGCTGCTGCAGAGCCAACAAGATTACGTTCGATCATGGCTGCTAAGAGTTCTGTAGTATCGCCCGAGCCACCACCACCGGGATTATCCGCTACGTCTGCTAAAATAATGGGTTTAGTGGGGTTTTCAGATAAGGCTTGCTCCGCTAAATCTAGGGCTGCTTCCACTTGGGGCAATTCTTTTAAAAATTGTTCGCGGATCTGCCAAGCTCTTTGACAAATATCGTCACAGGCTTTCTGAGCTAAAAGTCTATCTCCATCAGCAGTCGCGATCACATTAAACCCGGCATAATTCACATCACAAAAGGGAAAACCACCAAAAACCGAGACA
Organism: Bacillota bacterium; assembly: GCA_012522585.1. Classification (GTDB taxonomy): domain Bacteria; phylum Bacillota; class JAAYKD01; order JAAYKD01; family JAAYKD01; genus JAAYKD01. Next base: position 1,050 of record JAAYKD010000186.1, read on the forward strand.
TTTATCATTCCGGAGCGCTTTTCCCACTGGCGCGCCAGCTCAAACAGTTCCAGCATCGGGCCTTCTGCAGTCCTCATATTGATCGTTGGGGGCAGCATTTTAACTCGTTGAAAGGCAGTAACAGGAATCACTCCCTGATTAAAGACAGAGGCTAAGCACCTTGCTGCCTCTAAGGCTCTTTCATAGGAATCGATATGGGGGTTTGTATCAAAACCGAAGATAGCATCACAACTTAGAGCCATCTGCTCCGTGTTATTACCATGCAAATCCAAGGTTACTATTAATGGCTTATTACCAATCAGCCGTCTGATCTCTGTTACTAGATCGCCTTCTGGATCATCTACACCTTCTGCCATCATGGCGCCATGCATACAAAGTATAACTGCGTCCACTTCTTCTTTTGCTAGCTTGCCTAAAAGCTTTTGCTTTAAAGTTGCATAAGCAGCTTGATCGGTGGGAGCCGAAGGCGTTGTACCGGCATATAGGGTCGGCACTATTTGCCAATTTTCCGCTTCTGCAATTTCTAAGATTCCACCAATATTTGTTTTCTTACCTTTGGAAACATCTATTAATTCTTGGTTTTGTAAAATCCTCCAAGCCGATAAAGGAGTTTTTACAGGAGAAAAAATGTTGGTCTCGTGGCTAATACCGCCAATAGCTACACGCACTGGGCTTATCTCCTATCTCTTTTTAAAATATTTCTCAAACTTTATCTACTATTTGCACCGTAGAATAATCGTATTTGACTATTTTCTCCGGTCCGATGTAGCCTCGCAAACTGACCGAACTATAAATCCAGGTGTTTTTTCCAACAACGGTTCCGGGAGCAGTTACTGCATTACAGCCTATGGAGACTCCATCCCCTAAGATTGCTCCAAATTTACGTAAACCGGTGCTTATCCTCTCACCTTGATAGAGCAGTTGAACTTCATTGGCCCCTAATTTGAAATTTGCCAGCTTGGTTCCGGCTCCTAAATTTACCCCTCGTCCGAGAACACTATCCCCAACATAGGCAAAATGTGGAGCTTGAGCATGACTGAGTAAAATAGAACTTTTGAGCTCTGTTGCATGGCCCACGATACAATGATCGCCAATAATGCTGTTAGGTCGGATGTAGGCGCCATGCCTGACTTCTGAGTTGGCACCAATATAGACTGGGCCTTTTATATAGGCGTGTGGGCCGATAACACTGCCAGGCCCCAAATAGACTGGGCCTTCAAGATAAGCACTTTCGTGTATATTTCCATGGATTTCAGGTTTGACTAAATCCTTGATCAGTTCTTCCAAGTCTCTTAAGACATCCCAAACCTTATCGGTGTTTTCAAAAAGAAAAGCCAAGGGTTCCTGATCAAGATTGAAAAAATCTTGTGCTCTAAACATAGACAGACCTCTTTTCTGCTAAATGTTTCACGTGAAACATTTAGTTTTATCTTTCTATCATCATCTTAATAATTGTTTCATTGGTTTCTTGCATGCCTATTCTTCCTAAGTTCCCGAAGTTTTTCAGAGATTTTTCTATATCAGAATCGACTAAACCCTCTCCACCTTTATAGTATTTACCCTTTTGAGTTAAAGCCAGGCCCTGTAAGCCCGATTCTATTGCTGCTGCAATCTTACCGGCACAAGAAGGTTTGGCTCCATCGCAAACCATGCCTGAGACAACTGCCAAGGAATTTATCAAAGCATGCATGGACTCACTAAAGGTGCAGTCATTTAAATAAGCAATAGTGGCAGCTACAGAAGCACCTGCACTGACAACTCCGCAAAAGGCTGAAAGTCTGCCGATAAAGCCCTTCTGATAAATTGTCAGTAGATTTGCCAAGCACAGCCCTCTTAAAAGCTCCTCTTTGCTCAAATTCTTTTCCTGAGCATAAACAATAACAGGAACTGAGGTAGTTATGCCCTGATTTCCACTTCCAGAGTTGATAATCACTGGCATTTCACAACCACTCATACGTGCATCGGAACCTGCTGCTGCATAGGCTTTCAATTTCACCCAAATATCATCCCCATAAGTCTCCAGGAGTATCTTACCTATGTTGACGCCATACTCCTTTTCCAAGCCCTCTTGAGCGATTGCCATATTGTATTCAATTTGTTTTTCTAAAAGTTCTTGGACCAAGGAAACATCTACGCTTTTGACAAAATTCCAAATGCCTTGAGCAGATAAGAAGCTGCGATCACTCAAACCTGAATCAGCTGCCTCTTGATCCTTCAATTCCAAAATTATTTCTTCATCTTTTTGTAGAAAAACTAAATTTGTATGGTGCCCAACAATTCGGGCTGTTGCTCGATGATTTTTCGAAATAAGAGTGACCAAAATGTCAAAAGCCTGGCCTTCTTCAAGGTGTTCGATCTCGATTGGCAGAGTTTTTAGTTTTTCCTTGATCTCTTCAATTTTTGCTGGAGCCACCTGAGAAATTACCTCCAGCTTTTTATCCGGATTTCCGGCAACCACCCCTGCAACCACAGCCGCTGCAATACCGATCAATCCACCGGTGTTAGGAACGACTACAGCTTTTACGTTTTTTATGATGCTGCCACTGGCTCCAACTTTTATTTCCGCTACTTCTTCCGGCAAAAGCTCTTTGGCTTTGGCCGCTGCATAAGCCAAAGCTATGGGCTCTGTACAACCCATAGCCGGTATCAGCTCTTCTTTCAAGATTTCAATATATAAATCAGGATTTTTACACTCTGAATTCATTTTATCGATCCTTCATTTCATTAATTTTCAAAAATTGTGTTTTAGCTTCTGTTTTTGACTTCCAAGGTCAGGGTTTCAACGGCTTCTGCCAGCTCTTCCAAGTCCTGACCTCCCGTATAACAACCGACACTGACTCGAACAGTGCCGTAAGGAAGGGTTCCGGCAGCCTCATGAGCCCAGTAAGATGATTGCAAACCGGTCCGAACAGAAATTTCCCAACGGTTGAACAATTCTTCCCCAACTTGATCGGGCAACATACCGATAATATTAAAAGAAAGGATGGGGACCTTATCTATGCCTGGAGGAGGGCCATAGAGTATAACTCCTTCGATTTCGCTCAAGTTTTCATAGATAGTTTCGATCTTTTCAAGATTTCTTGTATGTATTTTCTCCAAGGTCTGTTCCAAAACAAATTCTATACCCTCAGCCAAACCGGCAATTCCGGGCAAGTTTGGAGTTCCAGCCTCATAACATTCCGGTGCCTGCATCGGTAAGGGAAGCAGCTCGCTTTTATCACCGGTTTCACCATATTTCCAAACCGGCAAGGCTTCATCCGGATTTCTCAACAACAATAAGCCAATGCCCTGAGGGCCATAAAGACCTTTGTGCCCGGAACAGGTAAGGTAATCGATGCCCATATCGTCCATGTGAATTGGAATGCTGCCGGCTGTTTGGGCTCCATCCACCATGACCTTTATCTTATATGCTTGCGCCAAACGGGATAGGCCATCTAGGTCAGACAAAGTGCCAAAAACATTGGAAGCGTGATTCCAAACAATTAACTTTGTATTGGGCCTAATTGCTTCCTCAACTCGCTCTAAACGCACACCACTTACCGGATTGCGGTAAATTTTTGTTGTGGATATGCCTTTTTGCTCCAATGCATAAAGAGTTCGGGCGATGGCGTTATGCTCTAAAGTGCTGGTAATAACGTGATCTCCCTCTTTTAAAGTTCCGAGAAGTACAGCATTAGCAGCTTCCGTTGCGCTGGAGGTGAAAATTACCCCGCGCCTCGAAGGCATTCCAAAAAAGGACGCGATTTTTTCTCTCGTTCCGTTGATCAGATTGGAAGCTTGTTCAGAAGTAGCAAAATTTCCTCTGCCTGCATTAGCACTTACTCCGGTCAACATATAGTTTACTGCTTCTACAACTCTGGCTGGTTTCGGCCAGCTGGTTGCAGCTTGATCCATGTATATCATAAATAATCCTCCTCAAGAATCTTACATTTCTCCGATTAAAAGTTCCATTATACGAGCCAAGTCTTCCTCGTCGAAAAATGAAATCTCAATGTGACCGCCTTTGCTCTTATTGACTATTTTAGCCTTGGTCTGCAAAGATGACTTTAATTTAGACTCCCAAAAGCGAACATGACTGCTCTTGGCTTTACTTTTTTTGTCTTTATCTCTTTTTTTAGGCTGATCTAAGCTTTTTACCATCTGTTCCAATTGTCTGACGCTCAAACGCCGTTCTTTGACCAATTGACTATAGAAAAGCTGTCGGGCTGTGCTCAGAGAAAGCAGAGCTCTGGCGTGACCCATACTCAGCTCTTCCCGGACTAAATCCTCTTGAATTTCAGCCGGTAAATTGAGCAGTCTGATTGTATTAGCCACATGAGAGCGACTTTTTCCAACTTTTTGTGCCAGTTCTTCCTGGGTATAAGAGAATTCAAGCAGCAGACGCCTGTAAGCTTGGGCTTCTTCCAAAACGTTCAGATCTTCCCGCTGAATATTCTCAACCAAGGCGATTTCAGCAGCTTGCTTTTCATTAAGCAGTCTGACCACGCTGGGAATGCTATTCAAACCGGCTATTTCAGCTGCTCTCAAACGGCGTTCACCAGCAATCAGCTCATAACCTACCGTAATCCGTCTTAAAATAATCGGCTCCAAGACCCCGTGGGTTTTGATCGATTCTGCCAATTCATTCAACGATTCTTCCTTAAAACTAAAACGAGGTTGGTAAGGGTTGGAACTTATTTCATCTAAGGGTATTTCTAGAATTCTTTCCCCTTCCTGAGCTACGGAAGTTGTCGGTATCAGAGATTCTAACCCTCTGCCTAAAGCTGACTTACGTTGATTGTTCATACTTTATCACCTCTTTTGCTAAATCTATATAACTCTCGGCTCCTTTGCTTCGCGGGTCATAAAGGGTTATGGGTAACCCGTGACTGGGAGCCTCACTCAGTCTGACATTTCTAGGTATGATGGTTTCATAGACTTTTGGACCAAAAAAGGCTCTTACATCTTCAGCAACTTGCTGAGCCAAATTGGTCCGATTGTCATACATTGTTAAGAGAATACCCTCCAGTTCCAGCTGGCGATTTAAGTGCTTTTGAACCAGAGCAATCGTGTTCATCAATTGGCTAACTCCTTCCAAAGCATAGAATTCGCATTGAATGGGGACCAAAACCGAATCAGAAGCGGTCAGGGCGTTGATGGTTAAAAGCCCCAAAGAAGGGGGGCAATCGATAAAAACATAATCAAAGGAGTTGCGAATGCTGCTCAGTGCTTCTTTCAATCGGTATTCCCGACTGAGCAGAGCCACCAATTCTACTTCAGCTGAGGCTAACTCTATTCCTGAAGGTATTATTTTTAATTTTTCCACCGGCGTATCATAAATGACTCGATGAGGAGGAGCTTCTTCCATCAGCAGATCATAAGCATGTTCCCTCAACTCACTCTTATTGACACCTAAGCCGCTGCTGCTATTACCCTGAGGATCAAAATCAAGGAGCAATACGCTTTTATTGCTCTGAGCTAAAGCTGCACTCAAATTGACCGCTGTCGTGCTTTTACCGACACCGCCCTTTTGATTTGCTATCGCAATGACCTTACCCAAAAATACCACCAGCCTTTTTCTACGTTAATCTGTTTATTCGTGAAGAAGTTTTTTATATCCTGCTTTAAAACACAATTAGTGTGTAAATATAATGTTTCACGTGAAACATTATTGTTTTCAAATTGTTTTTCTACTAGCAAAATGTTTTCGTTGACGCATTTGATTTTTTCATGCTAGAATTTAAGAAAAGCTCTTTGGAGGTATTTTATGAAAGAGAAAATCAAAGAAAGAGTAGAATCTTTAAAAGAAGAATTGCTGGAACTATCTCACAAGATCCATAAGAACCCTGAAATCGCCTATGAAGAACATAAAGCGGTTGCTTTTATCAAAGAAGTTTTGGAAAAACATGGGTTTGTTGTGGAACAACCCTACGCTGGCTTGGAAACAGCCTTTAAAGCTGTCAAGAAAGGAAAGAAAGAAGGCCCTATCATCGCTTTTCTAGCTGAATACGATGCTCTGCCTGAAATCGGCCATGCCTGTGGTCACAATATTATAGCCACCTGCTCCGTCGGGGCTTTTCTAAGCCTGGCTCCTTTAATAGATGGCTTGGCCGGAGAGATCCGCTTAATCGGAACACCAGCCGAAGAATCAGGCGGAGGTAAAATTCAAATTCTAGAAAACGGTGGCTTCGAAGGCGTGGAATATGCCTTGATGATGCATCCCAGCTCTGGAGAAAAGGGTTTAGTCAACCGAGGAGGCCGAGCTGCCACCAGCGTTTATGTTGAGTTCTTCGGTAAATCCGCTCATTCTGCCGGGCCTCAAGCTGGAATTAATGCTTTAAATGCATTGATCGCTACCTTCAACAATATAGATTTAATGCGACCCAGTCTTCATCCCAGCAGCAATATCAATGGCATCATTACCAAAGGCGGAAGTGCTGCCAATGCTATTCCCGACTATGCTGCAGCCACCTTTTCGCTGCGCTCCGCTACTTTAATCGAATTAGAGAAGCTGAGCGAAGCTGTGATACGCTGCGCTAAGGCCGCCGAACTCTTAGTTGGTGCTCGCTTAGAAACAAAAGTCAGCTCCATGTATGCGGAACGCTACCCAAACTGGCCTATGTGCGAAGCTTTCAAAGACAATATGGAAAGCCTAGGTCAGCCCATGGCCATTGGTAACCCTCAAGGTAATTATGGTTCCTCTGATATCGGCAATGTTTCCATTGTCATTCCCTCCATCCACGACTATCTGCCTGCTTGCCCAGCCGGAGTCAATAGCCACAACATTGAATACACTAAATGTACAGATCAACCGATGGCCGACAATACCTGTATCTTAGGCGCCAAAGGCTTAGGAATGACCGCTTTAGATATTTTGACCCAACCAGAATTACGCGGTTCCATTTATGATTATTTCGAAGAGCAAATACCTGCCGAATATAAAAACAAGTAGAGGATAAAATTGTAAAATTAAAAACCCCTTGATTTACAAGGGGTTTTTCTTAATTTGTCCTGAATTTCTCGGATATTTCTTAGGTGTCTTTTTGCTTTTCTTGATTAAAAGCAAAGACCTTTCATCTTCACTATAAGGTAAGGAGAAGTTAATTACCTTTTCCTTTCTTCCACCCAGCAGCTGTAGTGCATTCTTGGCATCGGTCAATTCCGCTTGAACAGTCGGACCTTTCATGGCTAAAAAGTTTCCCTGGACTCTGACAAAGGGCAGAGTGAATTCTAAAAGCTGAGGTAGAGGAGCTACTGCTCTGGCTAAGGCCCAATCAAAATGTTCTCTATGCTGAGGCTTCTGGGCTGCATCTTCCCCCCGACTGTGAACCAATTCGGCTTGCAAATTTAATTTCTGTAAAAGCTCCCCTAAGAAAATCAAACGCTTATTCAAAGAATCGAGTAAGGTCATTTTTAACTGAGG
>JAAYKD010000187.1 GCA_012522585.1 Bacillota bacterium
ATTATTTATTTGCGTCATGTGAAATCATCCTTTATTGATAGTTGTGCTAACTTCAATATACCATGAAATTCACGTGGCGTCTTTTTATTTTAGCCGTGACCGGCTAACTTGATTATAAAATCTTCCAAGCTGTTTTAAGTTAAAATTGTAAAGGAAATTTTTAACAATCTTATTTTGTGCTTAGAATTTCTTAGAAAAGGAGAAAAAAATATGAAAACCGGTATTGTCGGTCCTAAGGCAACAGTTGATATAGTTTTGAAAATTTTAGAAAACAAAAAACTATTCGTCGAATATATACCGATCGTCTATCAGAATTTACAGGAATTACCCACCTTGCTCAGAGCACATTTGAGTGCTGTTGACAATCTTTTTTTCGTTGGCCCCATACCTTATCATTATGTTGTGCAGAAAATGAATCTACCTTGCCCGGCTGAGTATGCCTCTGTAGATGCTTATGCCATATCTAAAACCTTATTTAAAGCTGCAGTTTTCGATGGACATGATGTTTCCAAACTGTCAGTTGATTTTTTCGAAAATGATAATCCTAAACAGGCTTTGCTCGATTTGGAATATAAAGCAGAGGATATAAATATTGAGATGGCCCATTTCGATATTTTCGATGAAAACTATCCCGAACTCAATGCTCAATTCCATAAAGAAAATTACGCTCAAGGAAAAGCAAATGTTATTTTGACCGGGACAGTGAAAACCTATGAGATATTGAAAGAAGATGGATACCCAGCTTACTTGGTCTATACTTCGCCCAGTTTGCCTGAGGATATGATCAATCGCCTGCGTTTGCGCAATGTCATGGCATTACAAGATGATAACCTCTCAGCTGTTATTTCCATTCAATTAAAGTATAAAGATGATTTTGATGGAGATAGCATAACCGAATTGCAAAATTTCAAAATTCACGCAACTGTCATGGAAAAAGTCTATTACTACGCCCAACGCCTCGATGCTTCTGTGGAAAAAGGCGAATTAGGAAAAATTATCTATCGCATTTATACAAGCAAAGCTGTTCTCAGCGATGATACAGAAGGCTTCAGACAGCTTCTTTTGATGGAAGAATTAGAAGGAATCTTCGGTGTGGAAAAAGTTTGTATCGGTTTGGGCCTGGGTAAGACCAGTGCTGAAGCCAGACGCAACGCTGATTTCGGTCGAGAAAGAGCGGCCAGCAATGATGTCTCCTGCTTCTTCATTGTCTATGAAGACCAGAAGATTGCCGGGCCGATCATTCAAGTTGAAGTGCCTAAGCGCACCGACGATTTTAACAGCGAGTTATTCATGATTTCCAGGGATACTCAAATTGGCTTGGACAAGCTGATCGTTATCGATTCCGTTTTGAATCAGTATAATGTGGATGTTATTACCCCCGGTGAATTAGCTCGTTTGACTGAATTGCCTCTCAACCAGGTCAATCGCTTGATCACAAAATTGGAAAGCAGTGGCTATGCCAAAGTTGTGGGCAAGAAACCTTTAAGCGGTTCGGGACGCCCCAGCAGGCTTTTGGAATTCAATTTAAAAAAAGTGAGATCATAAGCTCAGAAAAATAAAAAAGAGCCCCGTTTAAAATGGGGCTCTTTTTTTAAATATTGATATTGCTGAGAAAGGCTTCAGTCTCAATGTATTTGCTTAGATCGTCAATATAGAGGCTGTTTTCCAGTAGAATTTTTATTAAGAGTCGAGCTTGACCTTTGCCTCCTCGGGCAGCCGATGTAGCTAGAAGCGCTAGGCTAAATTGCTCGCTGCGCCAAGCTAGGGAATAGCGTTCTTCCCAGTAGAGATTGAAGCTGGAACGCAAGGTAAAATCAGAGGCTTGAGTGCATTTGATGCTTTTAATCTCGATTGCTGTTGTTCGGTTGCTCTTTTGAACAAAATCAAAAGCTCCCGTCAAATTAGGTTTTATGACCAGCTCGTTATTTTGCCAATGGCCCTGGATTGCCTTGGCTATTTTTGCTGCCTCTTCAGGAAGAAGTTCTGTTTCTTCGCTTAAATCCAAAATATTTCGATCTTTTAACAGAGAGTTTTCAACTTTGTTGATGATTTGTTGAATTACAGATTTGCCTCTTCTCTCCAGCAATTCTACATCCTGAGCTTCCAATTCTGAAAAGATCAATTCCGGGACTCGATAGAATTCGTTTAGATTACGTAAGTTAAAGGGCTGAGCAAAATAGATGGCCCTATATGCCATAGGTGTAATTTCAGTTCCTTTTTGATTTCTCATTTATTACTTCCTCTCCGATTGCTCCGATCACTTTTGTTTATTATAGCCTAAATTTCTCCGATGTCCAATCTTTTGTCGTTGACCCTCGGTGCTTTTTCATGATATCTTTGATTGAGTATTGATTTTAAAAGGAGGCATGGTTATGGACGAGCTTTATTTAGCTCTAGATGAGCAGGTGGAAAAACTCAAAGAGAGATTGCTTCAGGTCAATGATCAAATCTATCACCATCCTGAATTGGGTAATCAAGAGTTCTTTGCCTCTCAATTGCTCAGCACAATTTTAAAAGATGCTGGATTCAAAGTGGAAATTCCTTATCAGAACCTGGAAACTGGGTTTAGAGCTGAGTTTGATACTTCTCGACCAGGGCCTAAAATAGCGGTCATGGCAGAATATGACGCCTTGCCCGATATTGGTCATGGTTGTGGACACAATATGATAGCAGCGATTGCTCTAGGTGCTGCTTTGGCCTTGGCCAAATTAAAAGATAGGCTGCAAGGTCAGATCGTGGTTTTAGGCACTCCAGCCGAAGAAACCAACGGTGCCAAGGTTGTCTATGCTGAGCAGGGAGTTTTCGATGATATAGATGCAGCTATGATGGTTCACCCCAGTTTTGAAAATGCTCTGGGTTCCTCTTCCTTGGCTATAGATCCCCTGCAGTTTGAGTTTTTCGGTCGCACCTGCCATGCCTCCGGAAACCCTGAAGATGGGATCAATGCCCTCGATGCAGCGATCCAAACCTTCAATGGAATCAATGCTCTAAGACAGCATGTCACCCCTGATGTGAGAATTCACGGGGTGATTACAGAGGGTGGCAAAACTCCCAATGTTACACCAGATTATGCTGTGGCTCGTTTCTATGTTAGAGCCAAAGAGCGAAAGTACCTGGATACGGTTGTGGCCAAGGTGATAGCCTGTGCCAAAGCCGGAGCATTGAGTACAGGTTGCAGTTTAGAGGTCAGCAATTTCGAATATAGTAACGACAATATGATGCCTAATGTTCTGATGACAGGTATCTGGGAAGAGCATCTAAGAAGGTTAGGGCTGCAAGATCTCAAGCCTCTCGATTTAGAGCATATGGATGGCTCCACTGATTGCGGTAATGTTTCTTTAAAGATCCCGACCATCCATCCTTCCATAGGAATAACCGGAGGGGAGAAAGTCAGTGTACACACCCGTGAATTCGCCCACTCAACTATTTCCAAAACGGGTCAGGAAGCTTTGCTCTTGGCAGCCAAGGGTGTCGCTTCTACAATGGCTGATCTGCTTTTAGGGGAAGACTTACTAGAAAAAATCAAAGAGGAATTTGAGAGTAAAATATCATTAAAATAGGAAATAAGAGGGATTTTTGTTTAATTTTAGCCTTGATAAAGGGATAGGCCCGCCGGGTGAAGAATTTTAAATTTATCACACTTTTATTCCTTTAGAACTGGGGGTAACTCAATGGAAAAGATAGCATATATTTTTTCCCAATTTAAATTAATAGACATATTCGATATTCTGGCGGTCACATTTGCTATTTCCAGCTTGATCATGATGATTCGCGATACTCGAGCAATCCAGCTAGTCAAGGGCATATTTTACGTGCTTTTGGCCTATTTGATCAGCTCTTTTTTAGGCTTAAAAGCAATAGGATGGCTGATGGATAGGACCTTGACTTTCGGAATTATCGCTATTCCCATAGTTTTTCAAGATGAGCTTAGAAAAGTTTTGGAAGAAATAGGAAGGGGTTCATTTTTCCATCGCCGCACCGCCAATGAAGAACAGATCGATCAGATGTTTAAGGATATAATCGAAGCCGTAGACCTTATGTCAGAACAAAAAATCGGTGCCTTAATCGTTTTGGAGCGGAAAACCGGTTTGCGTGAATACATAGAAACAGGTGTGCCCATCGACGGGGTTGTTTCAGCACCTCTTTTACTCAATATTTTTTATCGCAATTCCCCTTTACACGATGGCGCTGTGATGATCCGAGACAATCGAATTATGGCAGCTTCTTGTTATCTGCCCTTATCTTCCAACCCGGATATAGCTCAGGAATTGGGGACCCGGCACAGAGCTTCCATCGGTATCACCGAACAATCGGATAGTCTGAGCATCGTGGTTTCAGAAGAAACCGGCACTGTTTCCTTGGCTCAAAATGGAAAGCTCATTCGCTATCTGGATGGTAAGATGCTCAAGGATCTTTTAGCTCAGCTCTATTACGCCGAGGAAACAAAAGCCAAATCCATCTTGCCCACTTGGCTGCGCTTAGGAGGTAAACAAAATGAATAGATTGTTTTCTTCCAATATTGCAGTTCGGATAATCTCCTTGCTCAGTGCCTTGGTAATCTGGGTGGTGGCCAGTGATCAATATTTGACTCAGTCTACTTCCCAAGAGATGAGTAAAAACTTTTACCGAGTGCCAATTGAAGCAGTCAACGAACCTTCCGGCTACAGCGTCAGTTACGATCATAGCGATATAGAGAGCCTGGTTCTCAAGGGAAACGCTTCACTTCTGAGCAGTATGCTGGGCCAAGAGATAACCGCCAAAATAGATTTGGAAGGTTACTCGGAAGGGGAGTTTGACGTTCCTATCCAACTTTCCTATCCTGCCGGCTTATCCTTAGTAGCTCTGCAACCTGCCAGAGTCCACGTCAAGCTGGTCAGCAATGTCAGCCGAGTCATGGACTTGGAGGTAGTCATTCTGGGTCAAGATGAAATAGAAGATCGGGTTCCTAAAATCAGTTATAAACCTGACTCGATCATGCTGGAAGGGCCACGTCAACTTGTTGAAGAAGTCGATAAAATCGTGATTCTGGTCGATTTAAAAGAGCATGAGGAAGGTTTGGAAAAGGCCTATGATGTTCTGGTTTTAGACCCAGAGGGGCAAGAGATGCAAGGGATAACTCTGCAACCAAATCTAGTTTCCCTGAATCTAAAGTATTTGCCCATCAAGGAATTGGTCATGCTCTTTCCCGACGATCTCATTGTTCCTGAGGGTTTTGAAGTTGAATCATATAATTTTGAGCCCAGCTTTCTAGAAGTTTATGCTGAGGCTGGAGAATTGGATAAAATAATCAGCCTGAAGACAGTTGTCGAAGATATAGTAATAAGTGAAGAGGAGCAAGAGCAGGATCGAATTCACCTGAGTTTGGCCGGTCATGCTGTTTTAGAGGAAAATAGCAAATTAGAGTTTTTACAGGAGGCAAAGATAGTTTTAACTTTAATCCTGGCCAAATCAGTGGATTCACCGCCTTAGTTATAAAAATTATCTTAGTTTAAAGGAGTTATGAAAATGGGCCGTTTGTTTGGCACAGATGGAGTTAGAGGCTTAGCCAATCGGAAATTATCAGCTGAGCTGAGCTTTAAGCTCGGTCTAGCTGCTTCAGAAGTTCTCTTGCAGGGTAAAAAGGGCAGAGTCTTGATCGGTCGTGATACGAGAATCTCCGGCGATTTATTGCTGGCAGCCCTCTCTTCCGGCTTGATGTCCGGTGGTGTGGATGTTGTCAACGCCGGTATTCTACCCACTCCGGCAGTGGCTTACCTGACTGAAAGAGAAAAATTCGATGCCGGCATTATGATCAGCGCTTCTCACAATCCGGTTGAAGACAATGGTATCAAGTTTTTTGCTCATGACGGTTTTAAATTGAACAATCAGATTGAAGATCAAATGGAAAGTGCTTTAGATGGTTTTAATGATCTGGAGAAGCGACCCATTGGTTTGGATGTGGGGCGATTTTTCAGCCGAAAAGACCTCAGAGAGCATTACCTGAAGCACTTACAGGCTAGCGTTGGAGAAGTGGATTTAAAGGGCGTTAAAATCGTTTTAGACTGTGCTAATGGAGCCGCCTCAGGTCTGGCTAAGCCTATATTTGAAGCTTTACAGGCTGAAGTCATAGTTTTGCACAATTCTCCTAACGGAGCTAATATCAATGCTCAATGTGGTTCCACCTATCCTCGAGATTTGCAGGACAATGTCCTTGCTCAGGGAGCAGATTATGGTTTTGCTTTCGATGGAGATGCTGACCGTTGTTTGGCTGTAGATGAAAAAGGCAATCTCCTCGATGGAGATGAAATGATGGCCTTCTTGGCTCTAAATTTAAAGAGAGATGGACTTTTACACGAGGATACACTGGTGGCTACTGTGATGAGCAATATCGGCTTACACCGAGCTATGGCTCAAGAAGAAATCAAGGTTGAAGTTTCCGATGTAGGCGATCGCTATGTTTTGGCTAAAATGCAGGAGGGTGGCTACACCTTCGGCGGAGAGCAATCGGGCCATTTCATCTTTTCTCATTATGCCACTACGGGAGATGGCCTCTTGACTGCTTTGCTGATGTCCCGTTACCTGAGAAAAACCTCATGTAAAATGAGTCAAGCAGCTGCTCTTATGCAACGCTATCCCCAAGTTTTGCATAATGAAAGAGTACCCGACAAAACCACAATTATGAACAACGAAACCTTCATAAAGGCCATAGCCCAAGAGGAAAAGCTTTTAGAAGGAGAGGGCAGAGTTTTGGTCAGGCCCAGTGGAACTGAACCCCTGATTCGTATCATGGTTGAAAGCAAAGAAAAAGAGCAGGCCGATGCCATTGCGCTCAGGCTAGCTCAAGTTGTCAAAACAATAATTTAATTTTGGAATTTAAAGACCGCTCCCTTGATCTGACTGTTTAAAACAGTGTCTGATCAAAGGAGCGGTCTTGTTATTTTCTATTATTTTTTGCTTGCTCAATTTAACCGGTTAGCTTGTTGAAGTATAGATCTAATCGATTATGGTAAAGGTGATTCAAAGGATATTCTAGTAATTATCTCTAATTTGTTAAATCACACAACTGTCATCTACTTTTCATTAAATCGCCCAATCATCATCCACTTCTCAGCAAATTAACTATATCCTGTTATAAAAATATTGCACTCAATTCAACAATAAAAAACCAAATTCGATTTGAGCTTAGCTTGATAAATTTTAAGGCATTCAATTAGCAAAACTCAATTAAGCTGCTTCGACATTGTCCCTTTGCTCTAAAATATTGATCAATTTGAAACAGAGAGCTCCAATCAGCCTGAGGGAGGCACAGATTAAAAAGGCTATTTGGAAGCCCCAGAGGTCTTTGAGGCCGACCCCGATTACCGGGGCAAAGATGGCTGTTATGCTGATGGCAGTTTGATGGTAGGCTAAGAAGCTCGTCTTGTTCTTTTCCGGGGTAGAATCTAAGGTGGCATTGAATAAGGAGAGGTTAACTCCCGAGAAGACCATGCCGGTGACTAGATTGATCAGAGCGACAAAGTATAAACTCTTGGAGAAGGCATAGGCCAAGGGTACAATGAAGATCCAGATGCCGGAGGCAAAAAGGGTTTGTAAATTGCCATGGCGCTGACTGTATTTGATCCAATAGCCATAGCCGACAAGAGAACCTCCTGTATTGATCAAGCTGAGGATACTGACCCAAGTATTGTTGGCTCCTAAGATTCTGACTTGATAGAGGGAGAAAAGAGACCAGGGTATTTGCCAAGCAAAGTGAAAGACTATGGAGGCTGAGACGAAGCGCAAGAACTTTTTCTCTTTAAAAATATCTTTGATACCGGAAAGGAAAGGCTTGTTATTTTCAACCGATTCTTCGATTTCTTCTGTTTCATTTGCTACTTCAGGACCTAGAGGTTCGTCCATCCGGGAGAAGACCCAGACTTCCACCATGGCTAGAAGAAAAGAGGTGAAGAATGCTATTTGATAACCAATCGGGAAGGTTGCAATATCTAAAAAGCGTCCGGCGATCAAAGTGATGACGGTTCCGATCAGGTTTTGTAAGCGATTTCTGGTAGCAATGCTTCGGGCTCTATGTTCTTGGGGAATAATTACAGAAATAAAGGATTGCCAAGCCACGTTGGCTATGGATCCGGGTAAATTCATCAAAGCGATGGTGGCAACTAAGACAGAAGCTCTGATGTTTTGGCTGAGAAAGGGTATGGCGGCTAAAATCAGGTAAAAAATCCTATGCAGAAAAATAAAAAGCGTGGTGACTCGATGCTTGCTCTTTTGTTTATCGATATAACGAGCTCCAGGTATCATGGCCAAGACACTGACTAAAGCCGGAGCCGATGAAAGTAGGGCTACTTGATAGTCGGTAGCACCACTTCTTATGGCAAAAATACTCAGAAAAGGATTGACTAAGTTGATCGCCATAATGGAGAGAATTCCCTGGCTGACATTGATGGTCTGATTTCGCTTAAAGCGCTCTTCTTCAGAAGAAGTCTCTTTGTTTTTAAAAAGAGCCATGAGAGATTTGGGGTTATACTTCAATTGCTTCGACCGACTTTCATTATTATATTTACCCTTCAAAGCAAAGCAATGGTAACATAATCTGCACTTAAAGTAAATCCTCAAAGGGCAAAAGAAAAAGACCTTCAACCCTCTGAAATAGAGGTTGAAAGGCTTTGAGATTACGCAACGCGTAAAAGTAAATTAGGCTCAGCCACAATCGTCATCATCGTCGCCATAAAGTCCATTATCTAAGAGGTCATTGACAGCATCTACGACAAAGCGTACATAATTGCTACATTGCTCTTTATAATCAGGTTCATTTTTGAGAGCGCTGCAATCAGGGGTTCCAAATTCATCGACGAATCTGCTGAACAGAGCTTCACTATAATTGCTCATATCCGGATTGCGCTCTTCCCCCATGGCTCGGCCGAAATAACGACCAAAAGTCATGATTCCCCCACTCAAGGCTCCACAGACAGAAGCACTGCCCATTCCGCCGCAAAAGGGTCCGGCATATTTATTGCCTGCATCTATTTCTTCTTGGCTGAGACCATCGGCTTCGGCCAAAGCAATGAAAACTGCTTCAGAGCAGCTGTATCCTAATTCGTTAAAAAGCTCCTGAGCTCGGTCGCCAGTTTTTGACATTTCTTATCCTCTCCTTAAGTAGTATCTAAAGAAAAATTTGTTTCCAATTATAGCAATTAAATCCCTGCTTGTAAACAATTATAGCAGGTATTTTTAAATTAAAAAGAGCTGTGTGACTAAGTTACAGAAAGATTAGCCGTTTTCCTTAGGAAAATGTATTTAATTACATGAGTTGCTTTAGAAAAGCTGAGCTTTTAATCGGTTAAATTGGAATTCTAAAATTATCTTGTCGAATAAAACTAGTCAAGTCCTAAATCCTGTGTAAATTCTGAGTATTATAGTTCACTATTTTATAGATTCTCTAAAGCTTC
>JAAYKD010000188.1 GCA_012522585.1 Bacillota bacterium
AAAGTGCCGTGGCTCAGATGGATGCGCTTTTCAAAATGCTCGAAAATAAAAGCAATTGGAAATTCGATCGAATTGCTCTCGACCTGGAAGTCGCCGGAATTAATACGAAAGCACGCATAACCTCGACCACCCTCAACTGCCTCGAAATCGTAAAAACTCGTACTGGGCGCTATCCCCTGGTCTATTCACGGGCAAATTGGGTTGACCAATACCTGCAGGTCAGCGATTTGCCAAATCTGGATTGGTGGCTGGCAACATATCGTCGGGCTGCTCCTTCCCCCTTCTATACCTCAGAACATCCCGGACCTCCTCACTTGCCCAAAGGTGTTAGCACTTATCTAATTCACCAAACCGGAGACCATTGCAAAGCGATTGGAGCAGCCAGTTATTTTATGGATTACAACCGTTGGAACGGTGATGCGGCTGCGGTTTTAAGATATTTTAATAATCCTGCAAGTGCACCGGAACCACCTAAACCCAGCCTGCTGTTCAAAGCAAAATGCATGGTCAATACACTGAGAAAACGCTCTGGCCCGGGTTTGACTTATCCGATCATCGGCAATCTCAGCCTGGGTGAAGTCGTTTCGGTTTATGGAGAAGTGGACGGCTGGTTCAAAATCGATCAAAACGCAGATGTCTGGTGTTCGGGGGCAGCAAATTATATGCAACGCCTTGACGCCAACGCACCACAACCGCCACAAGCCAGACGTGCCCAATGCATTGTCAGAGCGCTCTATTTGCGCGAAGGACCGGGAAAGAATTATAAGATCATAGGGAATTTAGTTCGAAATGACGTGGTAACAGTCTATGAAGTCCACAACGGCTGGTATCGCATCTCGCCGAACAAACAAGTCTGGTGCTCCGGCGAAACACAATATATGAATGTTTTAGCCTAAGCACCAGGTAGCGGGTAGCCGGGAGCTGGAATTATTATCAACTATCACCGAAGCCAGTCAATTTTTTGACTGAATGCCGTTTCCTGTTTTTCATCGTTTTCCTTGACAAATATTTAAAATTGACTATAATATACACATCTTAAGATTATTAGGCTCTAACAGCAAAAAATCACCCAAACTTAACGATCTTGGAAACCAAGATTGTGTGTAATGAGCCTAGAAAAAACTGAAAATAAAAAATTTTATGCAATCATACGATTGAGGGGTCCCTTATAAATGGAAAATAAATTTTCAAACGAAGTTAGAAATGTTTTGAACGGTACGGGAGAATATACTCGTACTGAAAACGACGGTTTACAATATCGTACTACCGGAACAGCTTTGTTAGACCTTTTTGCGACAATTGGGGCATTGAGAGAAAAGTCAGAAGAGGACATTGTTGTCGCTTTCAAAAAAGCGAAAGATGAAGATGCGCTCTTGGCGATGAAAATGCTCTTTTATGCACGTAATATTCGCGGTGGTCTTGGTGAGCGTAGGACATTCCGTATAATTTTAAATTGTATTGCTGATAACGAAGACATTATTAAAAAAAACATCGCTCTTATTCCAGAGTTTGGCAGATGGGATGATTTATTTGTCTTGTTTGGGACAGCGTCTGAAAAAATTATGCTCGAATTTGTCAAAAAACAATTTGAAAGTGATTTAGCGAATTATGAATCCGGCAATAAAGCAGAAATTAGCTTATTGGGAAAATGGTTAAAAAGCGAAAATTCCTCCTCTAAAGAGGGGAATAAAATGGGCACAAAATTAAGAAAAGCTTTTGGGCTTACTTCTAAAGAATACCGAAAAGCCTTATCTATTCTGCGTGCACATTTGCGTATCGTAGAAAAAGATATGTCTGCTAATGATTGGGGTGAAATTAAATACGAAAGCGTTCCGTCCTATGCCATGAAAAACTATAATCTGGCATTCCATCGCCATGACCACGAACGTTTTACTGAATACATAGAAGATGTAAATTCTGGCAATAAGAAGATTAATTCCTCAACATTATTCCCCTACGACTTGGTTAAAAAATATATTGGCGCTTGGAGATATATTCTTCCGGGAATTGACCCCGTGGCAGAGGCTCAATGGAAGGCCTTGCCCAATTATGTTGAAGGAAATAAAAACATTATGGTAATAGCTGATACATCGGGTTCTATGAATAATGGTGTATCTATCTATGCTTCTATCGGCTTAGCTATTTATTTCGCCGAAAGAAACCACGGTGCATTCCATAATTTATTGATGATTTTTGCGGGATATCCAATATTAATTGAGCTAATTGATAATACGTCGCTTTATTCAAAAATTAATCGCATACCAGAAATTTACCAAGGGAACACTGATATCGGTAAAGCTTTTAGGAAAATTTTAGAGATTGGTATCACGGCTAAAGTTGCACCGGAGGATATGCCGGAAGCACTCCTGATTATTACAGATATGGAGTTTGACCCATCCAGTATGTTGGGAAAAACTGCTTATGAGACCGCAAAGTCAGAATTTAAAAGTCGTGGCTATAATTTGCCAAAAGTTATTTTTTGGAATGTGTCGCAAAGCAGTGAGGGATATCAGTCTACAGGAAATGATGAGGGCGTTATTATGGTAAGTGGCACTTCTGCTTCAACGTTCAAATCTGTTTTAGCCCATATCGACAAAACGCCGTATGAGTTTATGCTCGAAGTCTTATCCGACCCCGTTTACGACAGGGTTTGTATATAAACTGGGTGTTTTCTGAGTTCTATCCATCGCTTACGGATGTCAGCCTTCTGGCTGAAGATGTGCCGTGGCGGTGAAGGCAGATCCTTTCCGTAAAAAACTGCCTTTTTACAAATCTTTGCTTCAGATTAGAACGCCGTACGTTTTAGATGAATCTAGGGCCGGGTTACACCACTCGCTTCGCATCGGGTGCTATAGAACCCCGCCGTACACCATAACATTCTTCCCCGTTAGGAATCGCTTTTTAGGAAAAATGAGAACCTCAGATTTTTGTTGAACTGATGCGCTTAACTCGTGTTTTTTTCTGTTTCCTATTTCCTATTTCC
>JAAYKD010000189.1 GCA_012522585.1 Bacillota bacterium
CGGGCTGGAGCAGAAGCTTATTGTGTCTTTTTCACTCAAGTACCAAAACTACCAACGTAAGATCAGGAATGCCCAAATTGAACGCGCCCGCAAAGTCATTAACACGGATTTGGGCAAGCTGAAAAAAGTGAACCAAAACGACTACAAACGTTTTATCAAGAAAACTAGCGTCACCCTAGATGGTGAGGTCGCCAGCAAGACGGTATATGAAATCAATAATTCTGTCATCCAGAAAGAGGAGGCTTTTGATGGTTTCTACGCAGTCTGCACCAACCTTGACGGCGATGTCGCTGCCGTTCTTGCGGTAAACAAGAGGCGCTGGCAGATCGAGGAGTGCTTTAGGATTATGAAAAGCGAATTTAAGGCTAGGCCGGTATATCTTAGCCGCGATGACAGGATAACGGCGCATTTCATTACCTGTTTTATCGCGTTGGTGGTCTACCGACTCTTGGAGAAGAAGTTGGGCGATCAGTTCACTTGTAGCGAGATTGTTCAGGGTCTGCGGGACATGAATTTCTACGAGGTCAAGGGAGAGGGGTTCGTCCCCACCTATACGAGAACTGACTTCACCGATAGTCTTCATGATGCTTTTGACTTCCGCACTGATTACCAGATACTTCCCATGCGGCAAATGAAAAAAATATTTAAAACTACTAAATCTTAACCAAGCATTACTCACTTTTTATTAACGCACAAAGAGCTCGCAAGCCCCTTTTTTAGGGGTTCACGAGCTTTTTTCTTTTCAACAAGTGTCAAAGACGGGAGTATAACGTATTAATAAAGCTAAAACAAGTGTTCGTTTTTCCAAAAGCAGTTTATATCCACATTTTCCAAGGCTTTCATCATATGGCGTTTGCTATTGGGGAAGGCATTCTCGATTTGGTCAAGGATTTCCTTTACTCTTTCGCGATTGGTATGACCGCTGGCCGGACATGAACTGGGCATTATCGGGAGATTAAGCTTCGCAACTGCCTCCACAATGGTCTTTTCATCCACATAAATTAAAGGCCGGATCAGGGTTAGGTTTGCTCGACTCAGAAATGTGTGGGGCAGAAACGAGCGATATTGTCCTTCGAACATCATAGACATCATCAGGGTAACTACTGCATCGTCAAGGTGGTGTCCTAAGGCTACTTTGTTACACTCAAGCCGGTTCGCTTCGCGATTAAGTGCACCAGAACGTAAGTTTGAGCATAACGCACAAGGATTTGATTCCTTTCTCACCTCAAAGATCAAAGGTCCGATATCAGTCTTTATTATATGATGAGGCAATCCGAGTGATGAACAATAAGCAGTGACTTCCTGCCAATCATCATCCCATCCTTCGTCGATGGAAACTGGAACTAGTTCGAATTCTAAAGGAGAATAAGTATGGAGCAGATCAAGGGCATATAGCAACACCATACTATCCTTGCCACCGGACATTCCTACTGCTATCCGGTCTCCGGAGCGAACCAGATCATATTTTAGATTAGCCTGCTTAATTTTTCGAAAGATGATTTTAGAAATTTCCATAGGTATGTTCCTCACTAGTTTATAGTATCTCCATAATTGTAACCTGAATTGGCTATTTTGGAAGCTTTGTTTTCCTGTTGCAGAACAAATATTCGGAATCATGGAAATTAACCTCAATAATTCCACAACCTCGGTAACTTTTCAAAAAATATCCGGTCATTCAGGCAGGATTTTAAGATATTGATGATGAATAGATTTATTCAAAGGGGGGCAGGGCAGATGATAAAAGCTATTGAAATGGAATTGGAAACAGGTCACTTTTCCCTTGGTGTCATACAGAATGCAATGGCTAACACTGGAACGATAAAGGCTTGGTACAAAGAATTCGGGGATCTAATTAAAAGTAGTGGCACTGAAAAATTTAGAGAGATTATTTGGGTTCTTTCTGAAAAGGCAATAGTCAGAGCTGATATCCTTACTCCTGATTATGTTGAGATTTCCAGTTACCGGCTAAAAAAGGTTTTTAACATTGATCGACAACATTCTATACACG
>JAAYKD010000199.1 GCA_012522585.1 Bacillota bacterium
CCTGCCTTTTCAGGGACAAGATCCAGGTTCTCTATCAAGACCTGCCCGCCTGTTTCGATCTAGCGGAGTCGGAGGTCATCCTCCATGACTGCAGCTTTGTAAAGGGTGATCCGGAGGAGGCTTTCGCGTCTGCCTACGAAGTGTTTGAAGAAGTTCTGACGACAGGCCACCAGGAACACGCCTATCTGGAACCCCAGGGTATGGTAGCTGATTACCGGGATGGACTCATGACCGTCAAAGGTGCTATGCAGTGTCCTTTCTATATCCACAATGCCCTGAAAGTGGCCTTCGGTTTCTCGGATCGGGAGATCCGTGTCGTTCAGGCAACCCTGGGCGGTGGTTTTGGCGGCAAGGAAGACTATCCGTCGGTTGTCGGCTTACAGGCAGCACTGGCAAGCTATGTCACGGGCCATCCGGTCAAGCTGGTTCTGGATCGTGCGGACGATATACGGGGCTCGACCAAGCGTCATGCCGCCCATATGGTCTTTCGGACGGCATTGGACCGGGAAGGCAGTATTTTGGCTATGGATGTGGATATCCGCCTGGATGGTGGTGCCTATCTTGGCATTTCAACTACCGTTATCGAACGAAGTCTTGTCCATTGCCTTGGCCCCTATGTCGTCGACAATCTGAGAGCCTACGGGACCGTCCGAAAAACCAATCAGATCGTGACTGGTGCTTTTCGAGGCTTCGGAGACCCACAAAGCCTTTTTGGCATTGATACTCATATGGCGCATATCGCCCTTCATCTGGGTAAGGACAGTTTGGCCTTCAGGCAGGATTACCTGGCCCGCCAGGGTGACCGGACGGCCACCAATGGAATCTATCGGGATCCGGTACCGATCCGGGCCATGCTGGGCCGGGCCATGGAACTGTCGGACTATCAGGCCAAACGTCAGCTTTATTCGTCCGACCAGGGACGTTTTCGCAGGGGTATCGGTATCGGCCTCATCGGAAGAGGCTGTGGTTTTGCCGGTTTTGCCGAACGCGACGCCATCAAAGCAGTTGTCAAGCTTCACAAGGATGAGCATGACCAAGTCGAAGCTCTCATGGCCACTACCGATATGGGCCAGGGCATCCACACCTCTTTCTCTAAGGTTATCGCTGAGACGATCGGGATTCCCATGTCCCATGTGATCTGCCAGCGTCCTGATACGCAGCGGGTGCCTAATTCGGGGCCCACTAATGCCTCCCGGTCGATGCAAACCGTGGGACGGCTTTTGCAGAGGGCGGCAGAGCGCCTTAGAGATGATTGGCAGGCTGGTAAGGAGCAAATAATAGAAGAATGTTACCGGGATGAACGCCAACCCTTAGTTCCCTGGGATTCGGAGACCTTTACTGGTGATGGTTTTGTGACCTACGGCTGGTCGGTTACGGTAAGTGAGGTTACCCTCGACATGTTGACGGCCGAGGTAAGCCTGGACAAACTCTGGGGTGTCTTTGATGTAGGTCGCATTATTGATCGCAATATTGTGGAAGGTCAGATGCATGGGGGGATGGTTCAGGGCTATGGTTATGCCGCTTTGGAAAAACTTGAGATTAATCAGGGATTCATCCAGCAGGACCGCTTCAACAATTACATTATTCCTACAGCAGCGGATATTGGTGATATCCATATCGAGTTTCACGAGAACCCCTATCCCTGTGGGCCCTTTGGCGCCAAGGGTGCGGCAGAACTCCCCTTCGGTGGCGTCGCACCCTCCTATGTGC
>JAAYKD010000030.1 GCA_012522585.1 Bacillota bacterium
ATATCACCCAGGTCAAACAAGAAACTCTGATGGAAACTTTAAGAAACTTCCGCTCAGCTTAAACTGAATGTTCTATTTTATGTTCAAGTAGCACTTGAGATAGTAGGCTTTAATAAGATTAAACAAGGAACTTTAATGGAAACCTAAGAAACTTCCGCTCTGCTTAAACTAGGAATCAGAGGAAGTTTTATTCAAATCCAAAAACTAGTGTAAGAATTTTAATTTAAACACGATAGTATGCCTCAAGCTTCTAAAGAGAAAGCTTGGGGCCTTTTTTGTCTTTCTTAAAAAAATCACAAAGGCAATCCTTGCTAATCTAAATAGCTTCGACCTCTATTATCCAAGGGGGTATTCCTCAGTTAAGAAATTACCACTAAAGTTAAATAGATTAGATGCATTTTTAATTTCGTTTGCAGCTATAGCGATTTGAATGTTTTATTGACATAGCCTCTATTGTTAAGGGTTAAACATTTGCAATCAGATCAATTGCAGTGTATCAATGAGGCAGTTACCTTCCAAAATTATAAAGCAATCCTTATTCCTAAGGATTAAACATTTTACAATTATGATAAGTAAGGTAGCTCATTGCGTTAGCGATTTCCAAAACAAAAGTGAATTTTCATCATGCTCTTTCGAATTTTCTTATTTCATGTTAAAATGAAAGTTCAGCGAGCAAATAAGCTCCAAAGAAATTAGGTGAAAGAAATGCTACAAATAAAATCAGTAACAAAGAAATATATAACCGGCAAATTCGTTCAGAATGCTCTGTTCGAAGTCAGTTTGAATTTTAGGCAAAATGAATTTGCAGCGGTTTTAGGCCCCAGCGGCTCCGGGAAAACCACCTTGCTCAATATCATCGGCGGATTAGACCGCTATGACAGCGGCGATTTGGTCATCAATGGAACTTCCACCAAGGAGTATAAGGACCGAGATTGGGATTCCTATCGCAATCACACCATCGGCTTCGTCTTTCAAAGCTACAATTTAATTTTACACCAAAGTGTTTTAGCCAACGTCGAATTAGCTTTGACTATTTCGGGTATTTCAGCAGAAGAAAGAAAGACCAGAGCCCGCCAAGCTCTCGATGAAGTTGGCTTGCTGGAACATCAACACAAAAGACCCAATGAATTGTCCGGAGGCCAGATGCAAAGAGTGGCAATTGCCCGAGCCTTGATCAACGATCCGGATATCCTTTTAGCCGACGAACCCACTGGTGCTTTAGACAGCGAAACCAGTAAGCAAGTAATGGAGTTGTTAAAACGAGTAGCCCAAGACAGGTTGGTCATCATGGTCACCCATGATTCTGAGTTGGCTCAAGCCTATGCAAATAGGATAGTTCGTTTAATGGATGGTCAGGTTTTGAGCGACAGTAATCCTCACCAGGAAACTGTTTTAGACGAGCTGAAGACCGAGAGCTTTGGCAAAGCCTCCATGTCCTTTTTGACCGCTTTAAGTTTAAGCTTCAACAATTTGCGCACCAAAATGGGTAGAACCATTTTAACTGCCTTTGCCGGATCCATTGGGATCATCGGCATAGCCCTCATACTCTCCCTTTCCGGAGGGGTGAGCCAATATATAGACGATATACAAAAAGAAACAATGATCTCCTACCCGATAACCTTAGAGGCCCAAGCTATCGACTTAGCGGCTTTAATGTC
>JAAYKD010000195.1 GCA_012522585.1 Bacillota bacterium
TATCTATCCCACGTGGAGCAATTACACCCAGCCAGGATTTGAGAACGGCGTCAAGGCTGTTGATCCCGAGGTGGAAGTTGTCTTTTCTGTGGTGGGCAACTGGGTTGATCCCCTCAAAGGGGCTGAGGTCGCCAGGGCACAGTTCGCGCAAGGTGTGGATGTTGTCTGGTTTACGACAGGAGCATCCACTTACGGAGCTGTCGATGAAGCAGGAAGACAGAACAAGTACGCAATATGTAGTGATAACAATGGAATCGCGGACGCGCCCGAAGTCATCCTGGGTTGTACATTAATCGAAGGCAGAGAGTCAGCCAAAGACGCTTTCATTAAAGCCTACAAAGGTGAGCTGCCCTATGGCACAGCTGAAGAAATGGGAGCTAAGGAAGGCGTTGTAAGCTTCACGTTCGATGACCCAAGCTATCTGGAGAAAGTTCCGGAAGATATCAGATCCAGCATGGAAGCCATCTATAAAGATTTGGTTGAAGGGAAAATTGATCCGTTAGCGAAATAATGGACATTACCATGAATGTCGCTTGATACTCCTGTTGTCTTAAGGAGGTTATTGGTTGTGCAAAACTTTTTGGAAATGACGGGAATCTGCAAAACCTATGTGGCCTACGGCACGCAAGTCAAAGCATTGGACAATGCATCCATTAGCGTGAAGAAAGGTACTGTTCATGGGCTTTTGGGGGAAAATGGTGCGGGCAAGTCCACCTTGATGAAGATCCTTGGTGGTGTCGAAAGGATGGACACCGGTTCTGTTCAGTTTAACGGCCGGGAAGTAAGATTGAAAAGTGCTTCCCAGGCCGCTGAACTCGGTATCGGGATGCTTCACCAGCATTTCAACCTGATCGAAGACTTCACCGTGGTGGAAAATGTTGTCCTGGGAATTGATCCAACCCGTTTTCCTGGCGTCATTAACATGAAAGAGGTGCGCGAAGCATTGACCCTGCTGGAACAGGAATGCGGCTTCAAGCTGGATCTGAAGGCGAAGGTAGGGAGCCTTTCCATGGGACAGCGCCAAAAGGTCGAAATCTTGAGACTCCTTTACAGTAACTCGGAATTGTTGATTTTTGACGAACCTACCTCGGTGCTTATTGAACAGGAAGTTGAGAGTTTACTAAGGACAATCTCTTTGCTTAAGACCCAGGGCAAAACAATCATTTACATCAGCCACAAGGTCGAGGAGATCTTGAAGATAACCGACGAGGTAACTGTTTTGCGTTCGGGCAAAACAGTTGCCCGCGGTGCAACCGAAACACTCAATGCGGAGAAAATGGTACAGATGATGGTCGGTAAACACATCCCGCTTGAGGTGGAGAAAGAACCTCAGGCAGCCGGTGATGTGCTGCTTGAAGTAAAGAATCTGAGCATTGATAATGGTTTGGTTCGAGCGGTCAAGAATGTCTCTTTTGAGCTGCATGCCGGTGAAATTGTTGCCGTGGCAGGTATCAGCGGAAATGGTCAGCAGGAGATGATCGAAGCCATCCTGGGCTTCAGGGAACCCGCTAGTGGCCAGATCTACATTGAAGAGAAGGAAGTGACGGGTCTGACCCCCCGCCAACGCAGGCAAAGGGGGCTCTGTTATATCCCCGAAGACAGGATCCAGGTCGGTTCATGTGCCACAGCCACCCTGGCTGAAAACATGATCGTGGATCGATATTACAAAGCGCCCCTGGCAAAACGGGGCTGGATTGACCTCAAAGCGATGTGTGTTCTGACA
>JAAYKD010000190.1 GCA_012522585.1 Bacillota bacterium
AAATCTTCTGCTCTCAACATCAGTCTACTAATTTGGGGTCAAAGTTTTCCCTCCAGGGTAAGCCCCATTTATTTAAGGCTTCCATGAATGGATCCGGATCAAATTCTTCCACATTGAAAACACCTGGTTTTTGCCATTGACCAGTCACAACCATCATGGCGCCAATCATAGCAGGAACACCGGTCGTGTAGGAAACAGCTTGTGAGCATACTTCTTTATAGGCTTCTTCGTGGTCACAGATGTTGTAGAGATAGTAGGTCTTTTCTTTGCCATCTTTGATGCCGGTGAAGATGCAGCCGATATTTGTTTTACCCTTGGTTCTGGGGCCTAAGGAAGCTGGGTCGGGCAAGACAGCTTTCAAGAACTGTAAGGGAATGATCTCCTGACCGTTGAACTCGATGGGTTCAATGGAGGTCATACCGACATTTTCCAAACATTTTAAATGAGTCAAATAGCTTTCACCGAAAGTCATGAAGAAGCGAATCCGTTTGATCCCGGGGATGTTGACAGCTAAAGATTCCAATTCTTCATGGTAGAGAAGATACATATCTTTGACGCCGACTTCTTCGAAATCATAGACTCTTTTAATAGCCATGGGCTCGGTCTCTATCCATTCGCCCTCTTGCCAGTACCGACCATTGGCAGAGACTTCGCGGATGTTGATTTCCGGGTTGAAATTTGTGGCAAAGGGGTAGCCATGGTCGCCGCCGTTACAATCCAAGATGTCGATGGTGTGAATCTCGTCAAAATGATGTTTGAGGGCATAAGCGGAAAAAACACCGGTGACCCCTGGGTCAAAACCGGAGCCTAAAATAGCGGTGATACCTGCTTCTTTGAAAGCATCTTTATAGGCCCATTGCCAACTGTATTCGAACTTAGCTGTATCCTTTGGTTCGTAATTGGCTGTATCAAGATAATGGGTTTTGGTTTTTAAGCAAGCGTCCATGATGGTCAAGTCCTGGTAAGGCAAGGCTAGGTTGACCACGATGTCGGGTTTGCACTCTTCGATTAAAGCTACCAGTTCGTCAACATTGTCAGCGTCAACTTGTGCTGTGGTAATTTTGGTGGTAGTGGTGTTTTCCAGCTTGGTTTTTAAATCGTCACATTTTGATTTGGTGCGGCTGGCTAAACAGATTTCAGTAAAAACTTCGCTGTTTTGGCAGAATTTGTGGACGGCAACAGAACCGACGCCTCCACAACCGATAATTAATGCTTTGGCCATAATCGTATCTCCTCACTTTTTGTTTTTATGTAATGCTATCAGCATTTCTCTGATGATTTTTGCTGCTACCGCAGTAGAAACTCCTGACGGGTCGTATTGGGGGCTCAGTTCAGTTACGTCACAGCCCACGACCTGGCTTTGGGCACAGACTTTTGTAACTGCTTGACGCAACTGGTCAAAGCTGACTCCGCCCGGCTCGGGTGTGCCCGTGCCCGGGAAAACTGAAGGATCCAATACGTCTAAATCCACGGTGAAATAGATGGGATAATCTTTTAAATCTTCTAGAATTATTTCCAGACCGGCAAAGTTGTAGGGGATTAAAAAGGTGTGACCTTGGCTGCTCCAGACAAATTCTGCCCGCTCTCCTGAGCGAATGCCAAACTGATAAATTCTTTGATCGCCGAGTAAGTCGTGGGCTCGTCTGATGACGGTGGCATGAGAGAGTGTTTCGCCTAAGTAATCTTGGCGTAAATCGGTGTGAGCGTCGAAATGGATCAGGCGCAGCTCCGGATAGATTTGGGCACAAGCTTCAAGAGCTCCTAAAGTTACGAGATGTTCCCCACCGATCAGGAAGGGGCGTTTTTGTTGGTTTAAGATATTTAAAGCCCGTTCTTTGATTAGGTCTAAAGCCCCTCTGGGATTACCAAAAGGTAATTCTAAATCACCGCTGTCCATAATGGGAAAATCTGTTAGATCTCCGTCTTGGTAGGGACTATAGGTCTCTAAACCATTGGAGTCTAAGCGGATTGCCTGGGGAGCAAAGCGGGCTCCGGGGCGAAAGGAGGTGGTTCCGTCGAAAGGAGCTCCGAAGAGGACTGTTAGGGCTTGAGAAAATTCGGCTTCAGCCCCGATGAATTGTAAATTAGCTTTATTCAACATTTTTTAATGCTTCCTCTACATAAGTGGGCAAAGCAAAACAGCCTCGATGTAAATTGGTGTTATAATAGCCGGTTTTCATTGTCAAGGCATTCCATTTCTCGGCTTTTAGATCTTTAACCGGATGGTATTTTTTGGAAGCAAAGCCAAAAAGCCAATGACCGGAAGGATAAGAGGGAATATGCACTTGGTAGACCTTACTGATCGGGAAGGTCTCCACTATTCTTTTGTGAGCTCTGGTCATGGCCTGAGCTGTATCATCGTAATAGGGGCTTTCATGTTGGTTGACCATGATGCCGTCAGCTTTCAGGGCGTTGAAACAAGAACCATAGAACTCTTTGGTAAAGAGCCCTTCACCGGGACCGAT
>JAAYKD010000031.1 GCA_012522585.1 Bacillota bacterium
AGCTCTGTTGCCAATTTGACCCTTTGAGCCTCGCCTCCGGAGAGGGACGGAGCCGGTTGACCTAAACGTATATAGCCTAAACCAACATCGTAAAGGGTCTGAATCTTTCTTAAAATCCTAGGCTGATTTTGAAAATAATCCATGGCTTCTTCCACAGTCATACTCAATACATCGGCAATATTCTTACCCTTATACTTAACTTCTAATGTTTCCCGACTATAACGCTTGCCTTTACAAACCTCACAGGGAACAAAAATATCGGGCAAGAAATGCATTTCAATTTTAACGATGCCATCACCTTTACAAGCTTCGCAACGATCACCTCTGACGTTAAAACTAAAGCGACCTGGTTTGTAGCCTCTGATCTTCGACTCGTTGGTCGAAGCAAAGAGATCTCGAATGTCAGTAAAGACACCGGTATAAGTAGCAGCGTTAGACCTGGGAGTTCGCCCGATAGGCGATTGGTCTATATCAATTATCTTGTCCAACTCTTCTACACCTAGAATCGCATCGTGATCGCCGCTTCTAATTTTAGCTCGATTGAGCTGACCCAATAATTTTTTCTTCAAGATTTCATTGACTAATGAAGATTTACCGGAACCAGAAACTCCGGTGACACAAGTAAACACACCTAAAGGAAAGTCAACGTCGATATTTTTCAAGTTGTTGACTCGAGCACCCTTGACCTGGAGCCAGCGATCGCTGACCGGTCTTCTTTCCTTAGGCAAGGGAATAGATTTTTTATGACTCAAATATTGACCTGTCACACTTTCAGGCACATTACATATATCTTCAACAGTGCCTTGGGCTACAATGGTTCCCCCATGTGCTCCCGGCCCCGGTCCTATATCCACGATATGATCGGCATTGAGAATCGTCTCTTCGTCATGTTCAACCACAATTAAAGTATTGCCTAAATCCCGCAGACGCAAAAGAGTGCTCAAGAGCTTGCGATTATCCCTTTGGTGTAAACCGATGCTGGGTTCATCCAGAATATAGAGGACTCCAACTAAGCCAGAGCCGATTTGGGTAGCTAAGCGGATTCTCTGAGCTCCCCCTCCGCAAAGACTGCCGGAAGGCCGATTTAAGGTCAGGTAATTCAAACCCACATTGGCCAAAAAACCTAAGCGCTCGTTGATCTCTTTCAAAATTCGATCAGATATAATCTTCTCTCTGGGTGTCAATTTATCCATAGCCTGTTCGAAGAAAAGGATGGCATCATCGACAGACAAAGAAGTAACATCTGCTATATTTTTATCGGCAAAGAAAATCGATAAAACCTCTTTGCGCAAACGCTTGCCGTGACAATCGGGGCAAGGAGTACTGCTCAAATAACTTTCAGCATCTTCTCTTTGAGATTCTGAATTGGATTCTCTCAATCTTCTTTCCAACCAAGGAATGGCCCCGTCAAAGACTGTCTCAAAAGTTGTCTTGCGGCCACTGACAGTTACATAGTTAACCTTGACCTTCTCTCGGCCCGTTCCATGGAGAATTAAATCTATTTCTTTGGCACTCAATTCTGAAACTGGCTGCTCGGTGGAAAAACCATAATGATCGGCAACCGCTCTCAATAGCTGAGGATAGTAATTGGCATTTCTACTGGACCAAATCTCAACGGCTCCTTCTTCGATTGATTTAGTCCGATTAGGAATGATTAAATCTGGATCAAATTCTCTTTTTACTCCTAGACCATCGCAGGTTGGACAGGCTCCGTAAGGATTATTAAAGGAGAAGATCCTGGGCTGAATTTCATCGAAAGAAAAACCACAGTGGACACAAGCAAAATTGCGGGAAAAGGTCCATTCTTCTCCGTCAATGATCTGAACCAAAACCAAACCATCAGCTAAATTCAAAGCAATTTCAATGGAATCTGCCAATCTCTGTTCCAAATCTTCCCGGATAATCAGTCTGTCAACCACTACTTCTAAAGTGTGCTGTTTGTTTTTTTCCAAAACAATTTCTTCACTGAGCTCTCTTAAAACACCATCGACTCTGATACGAACAAAGCCTTCCTTGCTCATATCCTGCAAAAGCTTTTGGTATTCGCCCTTGCGCCCTCTTACTATGGGCGCCATGATTTGAATTCTACTGCCCAGAGGCAAGGTCATCACTTGATCGACAATTTGTTCTACGGTTTGCTGGGAAATCAATTCGCCGCATTGAGGACAATAGGGAGTGCCTACCCTGGCATAAAGGAGTCTCATATAATCGTAAATTTCAGTTATTGTACCCACCGTTGATCGAGGGTTTTTACTGGTCCCTTTTTGATCGATGGAAATCGCTGGAGATAATCCCTCGATTAAATCTACATCGGGTTTTTCCATCTGACCTAAAAACATTCTGGCATAAGCGGAAAGGGACTCAACGTAACGCCTCTGACCTTCAGCATAGATTGTATCAAAGGCTAAAGAAGATTTGCCCGAACCCGACAAACCGGTAAAAACGATCAACTGATTGCGAGGCAAAACCACATTGAGATTCTTCAAATTGTGTTGACGTGCCCCTCTAATTATTATTTCTTCTATCATAAACAAGCTTCTTTCTATTATTATCTCTGTATCTAAATATTATACTATCCTTCTATAGAGACTGCAAGGAAGAGTTAAAAAGCCTTCTTCTAGAGCTCAAATATTGAGATAATTACTGTGTCAACAAATTTATTCTCTTTAATTCAAGAAAATAACTTAATTATTCTAATCTATGCCTTGACATTGATTAATGTATACTTTATAATAATTGCTGTAAAGATGATTTTTATTAAAAGAAATGAAAGGGGAAATAAAATTGAAAGAAGAACGCTTGAAAATTTTAGAAATGCTCAGCGAGAACAAAATCAACGCTGAAGATGCTGCAAAACTGATTAAGGCCTTGGGCCAAAGTGCAACTGCAGAAAAACCGTCCGCTCGTCTCAGCGAAGAAGCCAAGATTGCTCAATCCATTAAAGAAAAAGTCAAATTAGATGAGGATGCTTTGAAAAGGCTGGGGCAAACCCTGAGTAAATCTACCTATGAATTAGGCAGAAAAATTGGAGAAGAGATCAACAAACTGATTAAAGACGATGAACTCAAAGATGCCGGCAAAAAATTGGGCAGCAGCATGAAAAACCTGGGGCTCAACATTAGAGACGAAGTCAAAGAATCTTTGGAAGACCTGCGTCGAGAGCTGGCTCAAGAAAAAGGTTTGGACAGACAGACCCAAATAGACGATTCAGCCAAATACGATACCCGTAAATCTTATCAGGATGCGGAAGCAGAATTAGATGCCGACTTCAGCCAAGAACTGGAAGAAGTCGAAGACAAAGATGAAATTGTTTCGGAAGCCATGGATGATTTGAGAGACGCGATGGATGAAGTCACAGATTTAATCGACGATTTAAAAGCAGAGCTGACTGACTGGCACGAAGCCATCGATCGGATCCACTCAGAAGAAAAAGAAGCCTTCGTTAAAGAAATGCATAGCGCTATGAGTGAAGCAGCTCTGGCTATGGCTAACGTTTCCGAACTCTGCTTGAGCTTGGAAAATTTAGTCACAACAGATTACGATATCCGCTATGCCCAAGAGCTGATCAACTGGGCTAAGAAAAACAACGACGAAGCTGACACTTATTTAGCTTATCTGCAAAAAGAAATGCAAACCATTGAAGCCGAGCTGGAACAAGACGAAGATCTAGATTCCATCTTTTAGGCCCAAAAAGGGGGTATAGCATGAATGAAGAACAGAAGATAATCTTAAATCTTATTGAAGAAGGAAAAATAACTGCCGATGAAGGTGTCAAACTGCTTGAAGCTTTAAATTTAAGCGAAGAAAACAAAAAAACCAGAGTGGAAGAAGCTTATGATTTTCACGATGCTGCTTTGCATGTTGCCGATGAAATCAAAGAGGTTGTAAAACAATCGGGCAAATTAGCAAGAGAAACTGCTAAAGAAGCCCGCAAGGCTGCCAAAGAAGCTCGTAAAATGGCCAGAGAAGCGAATAAAGAGAGAAGAATCAAGAGCAAAGATCGAGAACGAGAACGAAAAACCTTTTATCCTTCCGAATTTATCGAAGAAGAATTTATCAGAGAAGCGGAAGAGTCCGCTGAAAAAATTAAAAACACCTTGCTCGAGCAAGATTGGGAAGACACTTTAAAAGAAACCATGGACGGCGTCGGTTCTATCTTCACCTCAGTGCTTTCGGGTGTAGAAAAGGCGCTGGGCTTTAACTTCAGCACCCGCACCTATTCCTTTGAAGAAGTTATAGAAGGAAGCTTCCCCGAAACTGGTTCAAGTGAGTTCATCCATGTGCAAACAACCAATGGTCGCATCGAAATTTATGGCTGGGACAGACCAGATTTCCGTTTGGTTTTGAACAAGAGAATTAGAGCCAGTAACGAAGAAGAAGCGCGAGCCAAAATTGATTCGAGGGTTACTGTTGCTCAAACAGAAGCCGGACTGATCGCAGATGCAAAATCTTTGAAAGGCATCAATGCCGGCGTGAATATTGTTCTACTTTTACCTTATGACAAGATCTATGATTTAACTTTGGATACGCGCAATGGCCGCATCAACTTGGAAGACTTAAAAGCCGAAGGTATCGAAGCTCGAACATCTAACGGCCGCATAGTGCTTTTAGGAGTGGATGCGAAAGTAGCACATCTAAACAGTTCCAACGGCACCATTCGCAGCGACGGAAATATTCCTCTCTTGACTGCTCGAACTTCTAATGGTAGTATCGGCATTGTCACTTCTGAAGAGGATATGAATTCCTATGATTTAGCCACCTCTAATGGCTCGATTAAACTAACTGTTTTAGACTGTGAGGATTTGGCTCACAATTTTGACTTGACAACTTCCCTTGGTAAAATCAGGGTTAACTTACCCGGTGCAATCGGAGGCTATCAAGAAAGTGTAAAATCTCGACTTATAGACCAAACCGAAGATTTGGAAAATCAAGAAAAGATTTTAAGACTAGCGGCCAAAACGTCCAACGGTAACATTACCATCAGCCCCTTCGAGACTTTTTAATTTTGCAAAGGAGTGAGATAGATTGAACAGATTTTTAGCAACATTGATCAGCAATGCCCTGGCAATCTTAGTAATACCCCACATTTTTTCTTCGGCCTATGTGGCAAACTTAGGCTCAGCTTTATCAGCAGCTTTGGTTTTAGGATTAGTCAATGCTTTGATCAGGCCTATTATGGTTATTTTAGCTCTGCCCATAACACTTTTAACCTTCGGTCTCTTCGCCTTTGTCATCAACGGAGCCGTTTTAAAAATCGTTTCAGGCATAGTGCCTGGGTTTAAAATAGGTGGCTGGGTCAATGCAATTTTAGGAGCATTGGTTTTGAGCTTTATCAGCAATTTCATTCAGAAAATAATAGCTTAAACTCAAACAAATCAGCCTGGGTTTTTTCCTGGCTGATTTGTTTTATTTTTTTATATTCAGGAGATACTTATGCTTAAAGATATGACTAAAGGCTCCCCCATGAGACATATATTCACCTTTGCCATTCCCATGTTGATCGGGAACATATTTCAACAGCTTTATAATATGGTCGATTCCATCGTCGTCGGTCGTTTTGTCGGTCCCAACGCTTTGGCAGCGGTAGGCACCAGCTTCCCAGTCATCATGCTGATCATCTCCATGGTTATCGGCCTGACAGCAGGGGGCGGGATTATCATCTCCCAGCTTTACGGGGCCAAAGAAATGGAAAAGCTTAAAAGAGCCATTTCCACCGCCTTCATCTTTCAGTTAATTGCCGGCATAATCATAACTTTTATGGGATTAACTTTAAGTGGCTGGCTCTTGACCAAACTCAATGTTCCGCCTGAGGTGTTTGATGATTCCTTGACTTACATCAGAATTTTCTTCGCTGGCCTTTTAACCATGTTCGCCTATAACATTTATTCAGGCGTATTGCGTTCCCTAGGTGATTCTAAAACTCCCCTCTATTTTTTAATCGTTTCAACTGTCGTCAATATAGTATTAGACATCCTCTTCGTTGCCCGTTACGGCTGGGGAGTAGCAGGGGTAGCCTGGGCCACTGTTATTGCTCAAGGGGTCTCTACTGTCTTAAGCGTAATCTATGTTTATGCCAAAGTCCCTCTTTTAGCTCTTAAACCTAAAGATTTTATTTTCGACAAAGAGCTTTTCTTCACCATGATTCGTTTAGGCATTCCCAGCTCCATCCAACAGAGTCTGGCCTCTTTAGGCATTATTGCTGTTCAAGGTTTGGTTAATTCTTTCGGTGCCGTCACCATGGCTGCTTATACCGCCGCCGGTCGCTTAGATTCTTTTGCCAATATGCCTTCCATGAATATTGCTATGTCAGTTTCCACTTTCACCGGGCAGAATTTGGGCGCAGGTAAAACAGAAAGGGTAAAAGAGGGCCTGGTCGCCGCTTTAAAAATCATGGCTGTTTTCAGCATATTCATGTCAGCCTTGATTTTTATGTTTGGCCCCAATATGATTACCATATTTATCGACTCCTCGGAAACTGAAGTGATTCGCCAAGGGGTCGAATACATGAAGACGGTCTCCATATTTTATCCTGTTTTCGGCATTTTACTTATCTTTAACAACCTCCTTCGAGGCGCCGGAGATACTAAAATCCCAATGTTTACAACTTTATTTAACTTAGGAGTGCGAGTAGTAGCAGCCTATTATTTAGCTTCCACCTCCTTGGGCTACAGAGGTATTTGGATTAGTTTACCCGTAGGTTGGTGTGTCGGCTCGCTTGTTCCTGTGACCAGATATTTCAGTGGAAAATGGAAAACTAAAGCTGTTACAAGCA
>JAAYKD010000191.1 GCA_012522585.1 Bacillota bacterium
GACAGTCCCCGATTTGCATCGCTTCTATAGAAGCTGTTTGCTCCAGCATTGTGCCATGGCCACTGCCGGAGTTACGGAACCAGCACACGGGGTGTGCTTAAGTTCCTCATAACAGTCCCCAATTTGCATCGGTGATGAGATGGGGGCTTTTGGTCAGCGGAATTTAGATACGCTGTTTATATTAAATTAAGAGTTAAATTGTTGGTTCAGCTCAGCGGTGGTAGTGGAAAGGTTTTAGTAATGTTGTTTCATCGCTCAACTCGCGGTTTTTAAGATCAAGATTTTCCATATAAAAAATAAGGGGATGTTAAAATGGAGATTATAAAAAAGGCAAAGAAAGAATGTCTTCTTTGTATGGAAGAGCACGAAGTAGAAACAGCGAAAATACAAGAAGTTGAACTTTTTAGGAATAGAGAAGTAACATATACTGCCACATATGAATATTGTTCAAATACTGATGAACTAATCGAAACTGAAGAAATGTTTAAAAGCAATGATCTAGCTTTAAAAGATTCTTATCGAGCAGAGGTTGGCCTTTTAACCTCGAATGAAATTAAAGCTATTAGAGAAAAATATAGAGTAAGCCAAAAAGGATTGACAAGAGTTTTAGGTTGGGACGAAGCCACAATTAGTTGTTATGAAACGTTTCAGATACAAGACAGAATCCACGATAATCTACTGTGAAAGATAGATACAGAGCCAATAGAATAAAGAAAAAGCAGCTGAGAAATGTCAGCTGCTTTTTTAAAATCATTCTTAAGGTTATTGCATTTGTGTTATATATGCCAATTGGAATGCTTGTTGCTCCAGTATGATGCTTTCAGCACATACCGGAGTTGCGGAACCGGCACGTTGTGCCTAAGTTCCTTATAGACTGTCCCCGAGTTGCACGAGTTGCATTACATGGCGGTGAAGCGGTTGAGTAGGCGGGGGCCGGCTAGGCCTAAGAAGATGGCAGAAATCAGGGCTTCCAGGGCCATGTAAGAGCCGTTATAGACGAGTGAGTAAAGCCAAACCGGTTGGCCTGCCGGTGCGTAAAAGCTCCAGATTAAAATACCGGAGAAAAAATGACAGATGAAGCGGATGGCGTAGGTCATAACACCTGAGGTTACCATGGAAACACTCTGAGGTAATTTTTTCAGCAGGGTACGATAAAATAAGCCGGCTAAGCCTAGGGCTCCGAAGGCGATTACATAATCTAAGAGGACTACAGCTATGAAGGAGAGTAAATTTTGGGTGGGTGGTGCATAAAAGCCACTGATCATTTGAATGAGGGAATAGGCGAATGCTACCAAAAGGCTGCGCTTCCAATCGAATTTGTAGGCAACGAAAAGCAAGGGGATCATGCTACCTAAAGTTACCGAACCGCCGTTGGGCAAATGAAATACTGCGAAAAAAGACAGCAGAGTGGCTAAAGCCAACATCATGGCGCTTTGTGTTAAAAAAGCAACTTGTTTTTGCATTTCGTTTCCTCCAAATTATCTTTTAATAGAAAAATTGTTGGTTGTTTTAATTTTACCTTCATTTTACCTGTCCGTCAATATGAAAAACAGGGCCTAATTGCCTTTTCTTGACGTTGAGTAGGCTTAAAGGTATAATGAATTGGCTCTGGGGTATTTTAATGAAGAGTTAAATAGAGGAGGGTTTTGAAGTGAACTATATACTCATTCCTTCATATGAGCCCACTGATAAATTAATCAAGCTAATTGAAGATTTACTGGCGCTAGAGCCAGAGATTAATATACTGATTGTCAATGATGGTTCTGGTCACGAGTTTGCTCGGTTTTTTATTCAAGCTGAAAACTTAGGGGCCACTGTTTTACACCATGAAGTCAACAAGGGCAAAGGTGCTGCTTTAAAGACAGGCAAAGTCTATTTGATGAAGCAAAAAAATGTCGGTTCAATCGTCTGCGCCGATTCAGACGGCCAACATAAACCCAAAGACATTTTTGCTTGTCTCCATGCTTCTATTGCCAACCCAGACTCTTATGTTTTGGGCGTGCGGAAATTTAAAGGCAATGTGCCCTTGCGAAGTCGCTTTGGCAACAGGGTAACCAAGCTTGTTTACCTGGCAGCCAGCGGCACCTCGCTGCAAGACACCCAGACAGGTCTGCGAGCCTTTGGCAAGAACTTAATGCCCTGGCTCCTGGAAATCAAAGGCAATAGATTTGAATACGAGATGAACGCTCTTTTGGAAGCGCCTAGGGCAGGCATTCCTTTTCATCAATTGGAAATTGAAACGGTTTACGACCAGGTCAAGCATACATCTCATTTTCGCACCTTCCGCGATTCCTTTAGAGTCTATCTGCCCATCGTTAAATTCAGTTCAGCTTCTTTAATCAGTGGTATAGTCGATTACTTTACCTTGCTCATCTTGGTGACTCAAGGTGTTCAGCTTTTGCGTGCCGTCATAACCAGCCGTATTTTGAGCGGGACAATTAATTTTACGATCAATCGAAAATTCGTTTTTAAAGATCAAAGCGATCTTAAAGGTGCCCTTTTACGCTATATCAGTGTAGCTTTAACGGTTGTTACCTTAGATTATTTCTTGCTGAATTTTTTCAACAAGACATTGAAAATACATATTAGTATTGCTAAATTAATAGCCGAGAGCATCTTAGCATTGTTCAGTTTTTGGTTGCAAAGGCTTTTTGTCTTCTCAGTCAAGAAAAACTAAAAATTAGCAAGTTTAATTTAGTAAAATGCTTGTTTACAGGTTTAAAGCATGCTATAATACCTGTTATGATAACCTAAAATGTGAGGAGGTTAATACCTTATGCAACCATTTGTAACGGGCCTACATATGCTCTTGTGTGTAGCACTGATTGTTATTGTCTTACTGCAAGCTCCTAAAGGTGAAGGTCTCTCCGGCGCCTTTGGTGGTCAAACAGCCCAGTTTTTAAATAAACAGCGTGGTTTCGATGCCA
Source organism: Bacillota bacterium (assembly GCA_012522585.1). Classification (GTDB taxonomy): domain Bacteria; phylum Bacillota; class JAAYKD01; order JAAYKD01; family JAAYKD01; genus JAAYKD01. The sequence continues at coordinate 2,928 of JAAYKD010000191.1, forward strand.
TATTAGTCCGCGCCACCGTAGCTTTAGGGTTTTTAGTTGCTATTACATCTATCGTTTTAGCAGTTTGGCGTGTTTAAAATTTATGGAAATATCGAGGAGGCGCTAGCGTCTCCTTTTTTTCTTGAATAATCTTAGGAGGTTTCAAATTGCCTGAATTGATGAGCCGCGATGAAGCAGTAAAATTATTAAAAGAAAAACTACCTAACAAGAATTTAGTCAATCATTGTATTGCTGTAGAGAAGATTCTCATAGCCTTGGCCCACCATTTTGGCGAAGATGAGCAGCTTTGGGGTTTGGCCGGCATCTTACACGATATCGATTATGCTGAAACGGCTAAAGACCCGGAACGCCATAGTATGATTGGCGCCGATTATTTGCAAAGCCTGGGTCTGCCTGAAGAATTGGTTTATGCAGTCAGAGTGCACAATGAAGTGCACGGGCTTCCGCGCAAGAGCCTTTTAGACAAAGCACTTTTTAGTGCCGATCCTCTATCCGGTTTAATTGTTGCAGCTGCTCTTATTCATCCGGCTAAAAAATTAGCCCCCTTAGATGTTGCCTTTGTAGTCAAAAGATTCCATGAAAAATCTTTTGCCCGAGGTGCTAACAGAGAGGCGATCGCTGCCAGCAGTGAATTGGGCTTGAGCTTGGAGGAGTTTTTAGCTATCGGCCTTGCTGCCATGCAAGAAGCCGCTGAAGAATTGGGATTATAACGAAAAGGTGATGCCTGTGTTTAAAAAGAAATGGTCAGGTCTACTAGCCCTGTTGCTCGTTTTTTCTTTTCTTCTTGGTGCCTGTAATACACCTAAGCCTCCTCCGCCTGAGGAGCCACCTATAGAAGAGCCGGAAGAGCCAATCGAGCCGGAAGAGCCAGAAGAGCCCGAGGAACCGGAAGAGCCGGAGGAACCGGAAGAACCTGAGGAACCTGAGGAGCCTTCAGAAGATTCTGGTAATGATGTCTATTATCCAAATGATGAAGAAATTGTTTTAAGGGACCCAATCGGTCTTGCTCATAGTGACCCCGTTGACGACAGTTATTTTGATGATGTTGTTGTCATCGGCGATTCAGTTACCTTAAAACTCTATTATTATGTTTTAAATCGTTGGAATTACGAAGAAGACTTTTTGGGCGATATTCAATTTCTGACAGCCGGAAGTTTAGGCAGTGGCAATGCCCTATGGACCGTATCCGACGAATCGGTGCATCCTCTCTATCAAGGTCAAAAAATGCTTTTAGAAGATTCCATTGCTTTAAGTAAAGCCAAAAAAGTTTATATTATGTTGGGCACCAACGATATAGGAATTTTTGGCCCCCAAGGTTCAGTCGATAATTTGGAAGAATTGCTTTCTCGAATTCTGGCTGAAACTCCCGATCTGGAGATTTATCTGCAATCGGTTTTGCCTATGTATCGCTATGCTCAGCTTGAATATCTGAATAATCAATCGATTTCCGAATACAACGCCGCTCTATATGAGATGAGCCAGCGCTTAGGCTATTACTTTGTCGATGTAGCTTCTGTAATGCAAACAGCCGATGGCAGCTTGCCCTATCAGTATTGTTCGGACCCTGATTCAATGGGCATCCATCTGACCGATATAGCTTGTGAAAAATGGATATCTTTTTTACGTCACCATACACCTTAGTTTAAATAGGAGGTCAGTTTTATGAAAAAAAGAAATTTGCTGATTCTGTTTTTGTTGATGCTCATGGTTTTTTCAGCTTGTAATAACAATAAAAAAGAAGATTTAGAAATTGACCTGCCTGAATTATTGGAAACAATGGAAGAAGCTTCCAAATGGGAAGGCATGATGAATATCGGCAAGAAGCATCTGACAAATCTCTATGCCATAGATGAAGATGAAGTCACAGCATTCATCGGGGTTATGAAGACCGATGGAATATCTGCCGATGAGATAATAATCATAGAAGCCAAAGATGCTAAATCGGCTGAAGACCTGGAAAAGAAGCTGCGAACTCGTTTAGATGCTAAAGCGACTGAAGCTAAAGACTATTTACCGGAGGAATACAAGGTAATAGAAGAAGCTGAAATTCTGCGTAAAGATAAATTCTTAACTCTGATTGTCGCAACAAATGCTGAAGAACTAGCTGATATTTTTAAAGAAGCAGTAAAATTTGAATAATATATGAAAGACGGTGATAACCGCCTATGAGGAAAATGGAAATAAAACTAAACTTAGAAAAAATAGCTTTTTTAAGCTGTACTATAGCCGCATTTTTGTTGGCTATTGAAATAGTATGTATAACAGTTTTGGGTTTGCAAAATCCTTTAGTTATTTCATTGCTGGTCTTCGCTATGACCATAGCTATTTTAATTTGCCTTGGAGCGGTGTCATTGCAGGTGTACTTGGCGAGTCTAAAAGAGGAGCGCAAGTAGTAAAAATCAAAATTGAATCTAGAGAGCATTGTTTTTGCTCGTCGAATAAATAAAAGCCGATTTTTTAATCGGCTTTTATATTTTCCTGATCTTTTGCCAAGAAAGCGAGGAATAGCTGCTTGAACAAATATTAGCTGACTTGCATTATTTAAAACTAAAAGCTAATTTTAATTCTAAAAGCTTGCAAATTAGCCAAAATAATACTTGTCATAATGATATCAAAATGATATCATATAGATATCAACAGGAGGTGTTGTTATGCAAGAGAAAAAACTAAAAGGCGCACCAGGTTTGATTTGTCTGATTCTTTTTATTTCTCTTTATATCATTTCCATTTTCACCCTGATTTCAGGCTTTATGGCTATCGATCGAGGCCAAAGCCATGGGGTTGTTTTGGTTATCGGTAGTTTCCTCTGGATCTTCCTTGGTTTCATTTTCTTTTTAGGTTTAAAAGTCATTCGTCCTCAAGAAGCCTTAGTTTTGACCATCTTTGGTAAATACAGTGGCACTTTGAAAGACGAAGGTTTCTTTTTCGTCAATCCTTTTTCAGTTGCTGTCAACCCAGCAGCCAACACTCGCTTAGGGCAGAGCTTAGACGTAGACGATGGTTCCAGCAGAAAGCTCAGTTTAAAGACCTCATCCCAGGCTGAAACGACTGGCGGCAAAAAGATTTCTTTGAAAGTCATGACTTTGAATAATGCTAAGCAAAAAGTCAACGATGTTTTAGGCAACCCGGTAGAAATAGGGGTAGCCGTGATGTGGAGAGTTACCGACACTGCTAAGGCGGTTTTTAATGTGGATAATTATAAAGAGTATCTTTCCTTGCAATGTGATGCAGCCATCAGGGATATCGTTCGCATTTACCCATACGACGTCGCTCCCAATATCGACACGACGGGAGATGGCAAAGCAGATGAGGGTAGCTTAAGGGGCTCCAGTGCTGTAGTAGCAGAAAGAATTCGCCAGGCTATTCAGGATAGGGTCGAATTAGCAGGCATCGAAATTATTGAAGCTCGCATTACTTATTTAGCTTATGCTACAGAAATTGCCTCTGTTATGCTCCAGCGCCAGCAAGCCAGTGCCATTATCGATGCTCGGGCGATGATTGTTGAAGGGGCTGTCAGTATGGTAGAAATGGCTCTCGATAAGCTCAGCCACAAGGAAATAGTAGAGTTAGATGAAGAAAGAAAAGCTGCCATGGTTTCTAACTTGTTGGTCATCCTTTGCGGCAATCGAGATGCACAGCCTGTAGTCAACTCAGGGACCTTATACTAAAGATGTCTAAGGCAAAAAAACAGATACCTTTGCGTTTGTCTAAAAAGCTTTACGACCAACTGAGCGCTTGGGCAGAGGACGATTTCCGTTCGTTAAATGGGCAAATTGAATATCTGCTGACTGCTTGTGTCAGGCAAAGAGCCAAATCGGGAGCCTATGTGCCCAAAGATTTAGACGATCAATTCGAACCAGACCTAGAAGATTTTTAAAAGAAAATTAAAAAGCATCTGTTTTATCTGAGCTTTTATCTGCTTTGCTCGTAGATTATAGTCACTTGTTAGGATAGATGCTTATTTTTCTTTACTAAAGGATCGGACTAATGTATAATGCAGACGAGTAAAAAAGCATGACGCTTGATCTATATAGATTTTTTTGTGTTCCTTTTTGGGCTTGACTGCCCTTAAAGGCTAAGAGAGAAGCAGGTTAGAACCCTGCACGGAACCGCCGCTGTATGCCCCGAAAGAATAGCGCTTAGATGAAAATCGGTCACTGAGGAAACTTGGGAAGGCTGCGCTATTTGACTTTGACTTGTCAAATCAGGGGTGAGTCAGAAGACCTGCACAAAAAACTTTTCCTTAGCCCACGTGACTTGGGTACTGGAGAAGTCTGTACACAGAAAAACGGCTGTGGTGTATCAACGCCACAGCTTTTTTGCTTAGAAAATTTAAGGAGTGTATCTCTAATGTTTAAAAGAAAGTCTATTTTAGTCGCCTTGCTGTTGCTTGCTCTTTTAGTTTTTGCCGGTTGCAATCAAACTAAAGAACCAGATCTACCGGGTGATGAGCTCACGACCCGCAGTGTTGTCGACCGCCATGGTGATGAGCACATTGTGCCTGCCGAAATCGAAAGGGTAATAAGCTATTCTCCAACTTTCACTCAGATTATCCTGGATTTAGGCTTAGCCGATATTTTAGTGGCTGTTGACACAAATTCGGAAAGATTTTATGAAATTCCTGAAGGCGTTGAAGCTTTCGATATGATGAGCCCCGATAATGAAATGCTCATTTCTTTGGAGCCGGACCTGGTAATCGTTACCGATATGACCGCTGCCGGTGGAGCAGAAGACCCATTTGCCCTGTTAAAATCCGGTGGGGTCAGCGTTGTTACTGTTCAGACTCCCGATACTTTAGATGAAATCGCCCAAGACGTGGCTTTTTTGGCTCATGTTCTAGGTAAAAAAGAAGAAGGCCAAGAGTTGGCCCATAATATGTACACAGCGATTGATCTGTATAAAGACCTGGGTGCTGCAGTGGAATCGGCTAAAACAGTTTATTTTGAAATTGGCGCCGCTCCTTATAGCTACAGCTTTGGTCAAGGAGTTTTCTTAAACGAAATGATCGAAATGCTAGGTGCGGTCAATATCTTTGGTGATGAAGATGGCTGGTTGGCAGTCACAGCTGAAGCAGCAGTCGCCTTAGACCCAGAGGTCATTTTCACCAACGTCGACTATTTGGAAGACCCGGTCGATGAGCTTTTAACCCGTGAAGGCTGGCAGGATATTCAGGCCATTCAAAACAATGAAGTTTATTTAATCGACTCCAATGCCAGCTCTCAAGCCAATCACCATGTCATCGATGCTTTGGAAGAGATGGCAATTGCTTTGGGCTTGAAGTAATCGTTATTGGTAAAATTTATTGAGGAGGTGGCCTAGTGAAGAACTCATGGCGTTTGCAAATACTCATCGTTTTTAGTCTGCTCAGCCTTTTGGCAGCAGCATGTTTTGGTAGTGTGACCATTTCTGTGGGTAATTCCCTTGCTGTTTTGGCTCACAAAATTTTCGGTCAGCCTTTGCCTGAGAGTGTGCCACCTTTACATGTCACCATAGTTTGGGATTTGCGCTTAGCTAGAGCTGCCCTGGCCTTTTTAGTCGGGGCCGCTTTGGCTATCAGTGGGGTCGTCATGCAATCGGTTTTGCGCAACCCCTTGGCTTCGTCTTACACCTTGGGTGTGTCCTCAGGAGCATCTTTGGGGGCTGCCCTGATCATTATCACCGGCTATACCCTGCCTATCTTAGGTGCCTTCACTTTGCCCTTAGCCGGGCTTTTTACCGGTCTGCTGACCGTTTACTTGGCTATCGCCGTAGCTTCTCGGGTGGATCGAGGCTTTTCTGGCAATACCATTGTTTTGACAGGAATGGTGTTTACCCTTTTCGTCAATGCAGTTTTGACCTTGGTAGCCTATTTTCACCCCGATAGAACCAGGCATATTCTGCTCTGGCAGATGGGCAGCTTCGCCTTAAAAGATTGGACTTTTTCTCTGGTCTTGTTTCCCATTGTGATCATCGGTTTGTTTTTATTGTTAAGACAATCTAAAGAGCTGGATATGCTGACCTTTGGCGAGGAGCAAGCAGCTGCCATGGGGGTAGAAACAACCAGAGTCAAGTGGATCCTCATGTCCATAGCCGCCGCTTTAACCGGCAGTGCCGTTGCCTTTGCCGGAGTTATTGGCTTTATCGACCTGATTTCACCTCATGTGGTTCGCCGTTTTAGCGGGGCTTCTCATATTTGGGTTTTGCCCATGTCAGCCCTCTTCGGTGGAAGTTTCATGGTCTTAGCCGATGTGGTGGCTCGCACAGTCATGTCGCCTACAGAATTGCCAGTCGGCGCTATCACCGCTATTTTAGGTGGACCTTTCTTTGTTTATGTTTATTTTAGCAAAAGGAAGGTGGCCTAAATGCTGGAATTAAAAGATGTTAGTTGTTCTTATGACCAGCTCAGAGTTTTGAAGGATATCAGCTTTTCCCTCAAGGAAAATGAAATCGTTTGCATAATTGGCCCTAATGGCTGTGGCAAAACCACCTTGCTCAAAGCCATAGCAGGCCTTCTGCCTTATACCGGCAGCATAAAATTCCACGGTTCAGAAATTCAAGATTTGAAAAGAAAAGATTTGGCCAAAGGTATTGCTTTTATGAGTCAAATCAGCGAAATGTATTTTGAATATAGCATCTATGAAACGGTTATGTTAGGGCGCTATCTCCATGGCAAAAAAGGGCTCTTGCCTGCTGTAGGTAAAGAAGATGAAAAGATAGTGGAAAGGGTTTTGAGGGATGTCGAGTTGTGGCAGGAAAAGGATAAGCCCATCACTCAGCTTTCCGGCGGGCAATTGCAGAGAGTTTTTTTAGCCAGAACCTTTGCCCAAGAACCCAAACTCATTCTTTTAGACGAGCCGACCAACCACTTAGATTTAAAATATCAATTAGAGCTGATGCAACGCTTGGAAAAGTGGAGCAAAGAAAAAGGCCATGCAGTTTTGGGTGTTTTCCATGATCTGAATTTAGCCATGCAATTTGCTGAAAGAATTATCTTATTGGATCAAGGGGAAATAGCTTTAGAAGGAGAAACTCAAAGGGTTTTGCAAGACCAGACTCTAACAAAGGTATTTGGTGTAGATGTCTTGAATTATATGCAAGGATCTTTGAATAAATGGGTCTCCTCTAAAGAAAGGGCTTGATTCGGATTGACTCTTTTTGATCTTATGCTCATCGCTTTTGGGCTATCTATGGACGCTTGTGCCGTTGCTATGGTCAACGGTATGTGTATGCCCGAACTGAATAAAAGGAATATATTTTTGATTGCCATGTCCTTTGGGCTCTTCCAAGCCGGCATGCCGGTCATTGGTTATGTTGTGGGAGGTCGCTTCGCTGAAACCATTAGCGACATTGATCACTGGATAGCTTTGGCTCTCTTGGCTGCGATTGGTGGCAAGATGATTTGGGATGCCTTTCACGAGGAAGAAGAATGTGAAACTGTTTGTGAAATAGAAATGAAAAGTCTGTTTTCTCAATCGGTGGCGACTAGCATAGATGCTTTGGCTATTGGAGTTGGATTTGCTGCTACCCAAGTTAAATTAGTACCCGCCATCAGCTTGATAGGCATTACAACCTTTGTTTTGAGTCTAATTTCCGTCTATGTCGGCAAATGGACTTGCGGCAAGCTAACCGGTAAAGCTCAATTGGTCGGTGGAGTAATTTTAATCCTCATCGGTATAAAAATAGTCATAGAACATATAGCACAGGGAATCTAGGGGTAATTTTGACCCTC
>JAAYKD010000032.1 GCA_012522585.1 Bacillota bacterium
ATTCACCGGAAAATGCAGACCAAGAATTTGAGTTTTGCTGAAATATACGATGTTTTAGCCATTCGTATCATTGTCGAGAGGACTCGTGAGTGCTATGATGCCTTGGGCATCGTCCACTCTGAATGGCGCCCGATTTTAGGCAGATTTAAGGATTATATCGCTGTGCCTAAAAGCAATCAGTACCAGTCTTTACATACGACTGTAGCCACTGAAGCCTCAGAACCCTTGGAAATTCAGATCAGAACCCATAAAATGCATGAAATTGCCGAATACGGAGTTGCAGCTCACTGGATTTATAAAGAAAAAGGCAAGAGCATCAAATCCGACGGCATTCAAAAGATGCAATGGCTCAAACAGATCATGGATTTACAAAACTCGGAGGCCGAAGCCGGTGAATATTTAGAGCAGCTCCAGCAGAATATTCTGATCGATGAGGTTTTCGTCTTTACACCTAAAGGTGATCTTTTTGAAATGCCGGCTGATGCCACCCCCATAGACTTTGCCTATCGAGTCCATACAGATGTTGGTCATCGCTGCATCGGAGCTAAAATTAACGGCAGAATCGTTCAGCTCAACACCACCTTAGAAAACGGTGATGTAGTCGAGATCATTACCTCGAAACAGACCAATGGACCCAGCCGTGATTGGCTCAATATAGTCAAAACTGCCGGAGCCCGTCAGAGAATTCGCCAGTGGTTTAAAAGGCTGAACCGTCAGGACAGCATCGTCAAAGGCTCAGAACTCTTGGAACGGGAATTGAAAAAACAATTGCCTAAAAATGAACCTCTTTTGGCAGAGAGTTTAAAGCAATTGTCCTATGATTTTTTACTCAAGGAATTCAAGCTAAATTCACAAGATGACCTCTTAGCAGCTATTGGCTATGCAGATTTATCTGTGCAGATAGTGGTCCATCGTCTCCTCGACGAGGCCAGAAAACACATCCCCGAGCAGCCACTGCCTGACCCTCAAGAATTGCTGGATAAAATTGAATCAGCTCGGGTTAAGCGGGATTCATCGGGCATCATCATCGACGATATCGACAATATCATCGTCAAACTGGCCCGCTGTTGTAACCCCATCCCTGGTGACCCCATTGTCGGTTATGTGACCCGAGGCCGCGGTGTTTCCATTCACCATCGGGACTGCCTGAATGTTGCAGCTTTAAAGGAACCGGGCAGATTAGTTCCGGCTACCTGGGGGGAGGCCAGTTTTGGTCCCTTCGTCGCAGCTTTAACCATTACAGCCTTGGATTATGAAGGTCTATTGAACAATATTCTGATGAATATTGCCGAGAGTAAAACTCCCGTTGTTCAGATTCAAGCCAGGCGCAATAAGAGTGGTCTAGCTTTGATCGATTTACAAATTGAAGCTAAGGATAAAGAACATTTAGAAAACAATTTGGAACGTTTAAGAAAAATCAAAGATGTCTATCATGTTGAGTTGTTGGCCAGAAAAAACGTCAAAGGAAGGAAATAAATGCGAGCTATAATTCAAAGAGTAAGTCAAGCAAATGTTACAATCGAAGATCAAGTCTATGGTGAAATTTCTCAAGGTTTGGTCGTTCTCTTGGGAGTCGGTCAAGAAGATGACTTGAAGGATTGCCAATATATGGCAGAAAAGATACCAAACCTTCGGATTTTTCAGGATGAACAGGATAAGATGAATCTTTCCTTGCAGCAAGTCGGGGGCGAGATCCTCTTGATCTCCCAGTTTACCCTCTACGGAGATGCCCGCAAAGGTCGGCGTCCCGGTTTTAGCAGTGCCGCTGAACCCAAAATCGGGGAAGAATTGTATGACAAAACCCTGGAGCTTTTGCGTCAGCAGGGAATCAAGGTGGCAACAGGGCGTTTCGGCGCTAATATGCAAATCGGTCTGATCAACGATGGGCCGGTCACCATCATGTTAGACAGTAAAAAATTATTTTGAGGTTTAGAGCGATGAGTATTAATGTAGAAAGATTTAGAGTTGGACCCATGTATGCCAATGCCTATTTGGTTTATAATCAGGATTTAAAAGCAGCTTTGATCGATCCGGGTGGACATGGCAGCATCTTGATCGGAAGAATTGAAGAATTGGGCTTGGATTTAAAATTCATCCTTTTGACCCACGGTCATTTCGATCATATTTTAGCAAGTCAGGAAATATCCTCCCGTTTCGAGGCTCAAGTCATGATCCATCGAGATGATTTCCAAGCTTTATCCGATGTGGAATATAATTTGGCTCAACTTTTTGGCCAGAGATTCAATCCAGTTACCAATGCTAAAGAATTGCTTGACGGAGATACCCTCTATTTGGGTGAGACAAAAATCGAAGTCATTGCGACTCCCGGCCATTCCAAGGGCAGCGTCTGCTTTTTGATTGAAGAAGAGATTTTTAGCGGAGATTTACTCTTTAAAGGCTCGATCGGCCGCACCGATTTAATCGGAGGAGATCAAGAAGAATTGCTCAGGTCCTTATCTAAGCTGAGCAAATTACCGGATAATTTGCGAGTCTGGCCCGGTCATCAGGAACAGACCAGCTTAAAAGATGAAAAGGAGAATAATCCATGGATGATTCAAGCAAGAAGCAGCAATTGCTAGATAATCCCTGGGGAATCCTCTATGGGGTCAGACCGGGTAAAGTTGTTCATAAACTTTTCGATTCCGAGCTTGCTTTGCCGGATATTCGCCTTGTCTTAAAAGAAAAATATCTGCTCAGCGAGGATAAAATAGACCTTTTGCTGCAATTACGTTCAGAAGAAACGGAAGTTTTTGACTTTAGCAAAGAAGTGGAAGATAATTGGGGCATCTACCTGGGCATACCTTTTTGTCCCAGTAAATGTCATTATTGCTCCTTTTTTGCTCATTCCAGCAAAACGTTTAAAAATACGATTGAGCCATTTTTCCGGGCTTTGTTAGAAGAAATCAGGCTTACCTTTCAGGCTTTTCCTAGCTTGAAGGAAAAAATCGATTGTCTTTATATTGGCGGTGGAACCCCGGCTTGTTTAGGGCCGGATTTAACCGCTGAACTTCTGGATTGTTTGAGAGCAGAATTAAAACAGCTCAAGGAAATAACCTTTGAAGGTGGACGCCCTGAACTGATGGAGGCAGAACTATATTCGGCTTTGCAGGGTAAGGTTGACCGAATCTGTATCAATCCACAGAGTTTAAACGACCGAGTTTTAAAAATTAACGGGCGCAATCACAGCGCTGCTGAGACGATCAGATCATTTGAGCAAGCCCGAAGCCTGGGTTTTAATTATATCAATATGGATCTGAGAGCCGGCTTGCCCGGTGACGATTTTTTAAGTTTTAAAGCCGGTTTACAGAAAATGGTTGAATTAAAACCGGAAAATATTACAGTTCATGCCCTAGCTATCAAGAGGGCTTCCAACCTCAGCAAGAACCCGGAGATGATGGCTATCTTGGATGCTCAAGCAGCCAGGAAAATGACTGATTTTGCTTCTGAATTTCTAATGGAAAACAATTATCGTCCCTACTATTGTTATAGGCAAAGGGATATTCTCGGAGGCACAGAGAATATAGGCTACACTCTGCCGGGCTATGCTTGTCGTTATAATATGATGATGATTTCTGAGAGAATGAACATCATCGGATTCGGTGGGGGAGCGGCCTCAAAGTTCCTTTTTCCTTGGCTCAGTGGCCGGGAGAAAATCAAACGCATAGCTAACCCGCGTGATGCCCTGATCTATTTAAACCGAGGGGCAAAGACTAATGCAGAAAGAAAATTCAGCTCAATTGAGCAGATCTTGACTAGGGGTGAGGATTTATGATGATTAACGGTCCCAGAGGAACAGTCGACATATTACCGGAGGAGAGCAGGCTTTGGCGTCATGTTGAACCTGTTTTTGCTGAGACTTGCGATGCCTATGGTTATGGCGAATTGCGCTTGCCTATTTTTGAACACAGCGAGCTTTTCCTGCGCAGTGTTGGTGAAACCACAGATATTGTGCAAAAGGAGATGTATACCTTCTCCGATCGTGGCCATCGCTCCATAACTTTACGTCCGGAAGGCACAGCCGGAGTGGTCAGATCCTTTTTGGAACATAAAATGCAGAATCTACCCTTGCCAATTAAGCTCTATTACAACGGCCCCATGTTCCGCTATGAAAGGCCGGAGGCAGGCCGCTTCAGGCAATTCAGCCAGATCGGCATGGAAGGCATTGGCAGTCATGATCCTTCCATGGACGCTGAAATCATCATCATGACCATGGACTTCTATCGTCGTCTGGGCATTGCCAATGGCCAATTGATTCTAAACAGCGTGGGCTGTGAAGTTTGCAGGCCGGTTCACAGGCAGGCTCTTTACGATTTTCTTTTGCCTTTAAAAGATCAATTGTGCAATGATTGCCAAAACCGCATGGAAAAGAATCCCTTGAGAGTCTTCGATTGTAAAAATGAGAATTGTCAAGCTTTAACTGCCGAGGGCCCCAGAGTTTCCGACTATCTTTGCTCAGACTGTCAGGATCATTTCGATGATGTGCAGGCTTATTTAGACTCGGCCGGACTTGAATATCAGCACGACAAAGATTTGGTCAGAGGTTTGGATTATTATACTCGCACAGTTTTTGAAGTCTATTATCCCGACAGAAATATCATCTCATCGGCCATTGGAGCCGGTGGCCGCTATAACAAATTGGTGGAGGAGTTGGGTGGCAAAGATCTTCCCGGAGTTGGCGTTGCTTTATGCGTTGACCGAGCCGTACTAGTCTTAAAGGCTAACCCAAAAGAGGAATTACAAGCTCCCAGGCTGATTCTCTATATAGCAACTATGGGTAAAAAAGCAGGGATGCTGGCAGTCAGCATCTTGAAAGATTTGAGAGCTAAGAACATTTATTCCGATAAAGATTATTTGAATCGCAGTCTGAAAGCCCAGATGAAATCGGCCAATCGAGCCAATGCACGCTATGTCATGATTATTGGTCAAGAGGAAATTGAAAAAGGTAGATATACTTTAAGGGATATGGACAATCAGACACAAAACGAGCTTGATCTCCCTGAAATCATGAAGATAATTGAAGAATCTAGCGATAATTAGCTAAGAAAGGCTATTTACCTGACTTGATTTAAATATCTATTTCGTGTTACAATATAGCCACACCCTACGATGTTCGCGAAGAGCGGTTAGTTTTGAGCCAACATCAAAACATTTGGAGTCTTATATTTGTCTGTTTGTAGATCTCTTTTTCTAGAACATCTATGGCTGACGTGCGGACACCACCCTGCGCTCGGCAGGTTCAAAAATACCGTTTGGAACGGCATTGTGGGGATGAAATCGGTCTTTTATAGGCCGTTTTTTCATGTACAGAAATATTTGCAGGAAAAACACTTTGGCAAGTAGAAATTAAAAGGGAAACTCTAAAAAGAAGAAGGTTGTTTAAATGAAAGTTCTGGATTTTCGCAGTGATACTCTGACTCAGCCCAGTGCAGCTATGCGGGCCTTTATGGCTCAAGCCCAGGTTGGTGACGATGTTTATGGGGAAGACCCCAGTATCAATCTCTTGGAAATGAAAGCGGCTGAATTGACGGGCTTTGCTTCAGCTCTTTTTATCAGCAGCGGAACTCAAGGTAATTTAATCGCTCTTTTGAGTCATTGTCGACCGGGAGATGAGGTTATCTTAGAAGAGGATAGCCATATTTTCGTCAACGAAGTCGGTGGCATGGCGGCCTTAGGTGGCTTACAAGCCAGGACCTTAAGGGGTTTGCCTGAAAACCAAGGGATTTTCCCTGTTGAAGCAATGATCTCCGCTATCAGAGCAGATAATGTCCATTATCCGGAGACGACTTTAGTTTGCTTGGAGAACACCCACAACAAAGGGGGAGGGGCAGCAGCCACTCCGCAGGAAATGGGTGAGATCATTCACGCTGCTCAGGAGCGTGGGATCAAAGTCCACTTATATGGGGCTCGTGCTTTAAGTGCATCAGTGGCTCAAAAGCCTTCCATAGCTCAATTGTTAAAAGGCCTCGATTCAGTGCAGATCTGTTTATCCAAGGGTTTGGGTGCTCCAGTCGGTTCAGTTTTGCTGGGCGATCCTGAATTCATCAAAAGAGCCAGAAAATGGCGGAAAATGCTGGGTGGGGGCATGCGTCAAGCCGGAATCTTGGCAGCTGCCGGTCTCTATGCCTTTGAACACAACATTGATAGGTTAGAGGAAGACCACCAAAGAGCCCAGATCTTAGCTGAAGTCATAGATGAAATTCCCGGGCTGCAAGTTTTAAGGCCCAAGATCATGACCAATATTCTCTGTGTAGATACTAGGAAGAGTCAAAAAAGCGGAGCTCAATGGGTAGAAATCTTAGCTCAACGAGGTATAAGAATCGGTGCCAACGGTCCTTTCAGCATTCGTTTTGTCACTCATTTGGATATAGATGACGAGGATTTAGCGCAAGCAATTAAAATCTTGCGTGAAATATAAGGAGGGTATTATGAAACTTGTATTCATCAATGCAGATTTATGGACAGTTTCCCAAGGCGTAATCGAAAAAGGCCAAATCCTTTTGGAAGACGGCAAGATAAGTGCTTTGGGCAAAACTGTGGAAATTCCTGAAGATGCCCAAGTAATCGACCTTGAGGGCAAAATCATCACACCTGGCTTGATCGATTCTCACAGCCATGTGGGTATTTTAGAAGAATACGTCGGTCCGGCCGGAGACGATGTCAACGAAACTACCAACCCCAACACAGCTCAAATCAGAGCATTAGATGGTATTAACCCTTTGGATGAAGGCTTCATCGATTGCTGGGAAGGTGGAGTCACCACAGTCCAGGTGGGCCCAGGTTCAGCCAATGTAATCGGTGGCGAAATGCTGGTCATCAAGACTGCCGGGACCGTTGTCGATCATATGGTGATCAAGCCTTTCTCCGCCATGAAAGCTGCTTTAGGTGAGAATCCTAAAAATGTTTATGGCAACCAAAAGAAAATTCCGGCTACCAGAATGGGAACTGCTGCAGTTTTGCGCAATGCTCTTTATGAAGCCAAAGTCTACGGCAAGAAGAAAGCTGAAGGCAAAGAACAACCCTTTGATATGAAGAAAGAAAATTTACTCAAAGTTCTGAATAAAGAAGTGCCCATGTCTATTCATGCTCACAGAGCCGATGATATTGTCACAGCTTTGAGAATCAAAGATGAATTCGACTTGGATATCACTATTGAGCACTGTACAGAAGGGGATAAAGTCATCGACTTGTTGGCTGCTCACGATATTTATTTAGCCATCGGTCCAACCCTGAGTTCGAAATCAAAAGTTGAGCTCAAAGATATGGGCTATCACACCCCTGTCTTGCTCAATCAAGCTGGAATAAAATTCTCGATTATCAGTGATCACCCGATTATTCCGGAAAAATATCTGCACATCTCAGCAGGTCTGGCAGTCAGAGAAGGTTTGCCCGAAGAAGTGGCTTTAAAAGCTCTGACCGAGATACCGGCTAAAATGCTGGGTTTAGAAGATCGAATTGGTTCCTTGGATGTGGGTAAAGACGCCGATATCGTCGTCTGGAGTCAAGACCCCTTTGAATTGATGTCTCAAGTCTGTTATACCGTCATCGACGGAAAAATCGTCTGGCAAGGAGGGAAATAAGCATGCGTGCCTATATCAATGCCACAATTTATCCTATAGCTAGTCCAAAATTAACCGAAGCAACATTGCTCATCGATCAGGGTAAAATTGTCGATGTCGGACAAAATATACCCATACCTGCCGATGCTGAAATCATCGATTGCCAAGGTAAAACCATCTTACCCGGTTGGGTCGATGCTCATACCCATGTTGGTCTATGGGGAGAAGCGGAAGGAAGATCCAGTTATGACGGCAACGAAGGTTCTGCAGCCATCACACCTCAAGTCAGGGGTTTAGATGCGATTAACCCTGCCCATCATAGCTTTGAAGATGCCAGAGGCATCGGAACGACTACAGTGCAAACCGGCCCAGGCTCCGGTAATGTTTTAGGCGGCGAGCTCCTCACCATCAAAACAGCCGGCACCGTCATCGATCATATGGTTTTAAGAGCGCCTAGCGGTTTAAAATCTGCTTTTGGTGAGAATCCCAAGCGTTTCCACGGCGGCATGATGAAGAGAATGCCCTCGACCCGCATGGGTACTGCAGCTCTTTTAAGAGAATGGCTGATCAAAGGCCGTGAATATGCCAAAAAACAGGAAGAAGGCAAAGGAGATTTCAACCTTTCCTTAGATCATATTGCCAAAGTCATCAATAAAGAGATTCCTTTGAGAGTTCACGCTCACAGAGCCGACGATATTGTGACTGCGGTCAGGATTGCCAATGAGTTTGAAATCGATATGTCCATTGAACACTGTACTGAGGGCCATTTAATTGCCGATTTCCTGGCTGAATCCGGTTATCCCGCTTTGATCGGGCCAACCTTAGGTCGCAGATCGAAAATTGAAACTAAAAACTTGAGTTTTGAAACGCCTGGTGTCTTGCACAAAGCCGGAGTCAAATTTGCTCTGATGACCGACCATCCCTTTGTGCCAATTCCATTTTACAATGTAGTTGGTGCTTTGGCTGTAGTCAACGGTTTGCCTGAAGATGCAGCCTTGAGAGCCATGACTTTAAGCCCTGCTGAAATTTTAGGAGTTGAGAAAAGAGTCGGTTCGCTGGAAAAAGGCAAAGATGCCGACTTTGTCATCTGGTCCGGCCACCCCTTCAAGACTCGCTCCCGCGTTTTAGCTACCTTTATCGAGGGAAAAGAAGTATATACTTTGAACAAGTAAATTAATATAGAAGATTATTGCAAAAAGGGCTTTCGAAACTAAAAAGCTTAAATTCGAAAGCCCTTTTTATGACAGAAAGAAAGGGGAGTAGATTTTATGGTGATAAAAAGTTTTGCTCATCTAAAAACCATGATTACAGCAAAAGAAGAAGTAAATACTCTGGCAGCTGTTTGTCCCAACGATCAGGAAACCATTCTGGCTTTAAAAGAAGCGGTTGATTTAGGTATTTGCCGAGTTTTGGCTTTCGGTCAGAAAGAGATAATTGAACCACTCTGGCTAAACAATGGGGGCAAAGAAGAAGATTTCCAGATTATTGATGCTGAAGATGGAGATGAAGCGGCCAAATTAGCTGTGGCTGCTGTCAGAGAAGGGAAAGCTCAGAGTATTTTAAAAGGCAATTTAGAAACCGCTCAGCTTTTAAGCAAGGTTGTCGACCGAGAGCATGGGATCAGAGACTCCAAGCTTTTAAGTCATCTGGCTTTTTTTGAAATTCCCGGCTATCATAAGCTGATCGGTTTGACCGATAGCGGTATGGTTTTATACCCTGATTATGAACAAAAGAAGATTATTTTGGAAAATGCAGTCAAATTCTATAAGGATTTTGGCTATCAGACCATTAAAATTTCTGTCCTCTCTGCTGTGGAAAAGCCCAATCCTAAAATCCTCGACACCATCGATGCCAGTAAATTACAAGAAGAAAATAGAAGTGGCTTTTTACCTGAGGCGATTATCGAAGGTCCTCTTTCCTATGATATAACCATGAGCAAAGAGGTAGCCGAGAAAAAGAGATTTACAAGTCAGGTTTCTGGCGATTGTGATCTGATGCTCATAGACAATATGACGTCAGGTAATATTTTAGGCAAATCCCTAATTATGAGCGCTAAAGCTAAGATGGCTGGGGTTGTTGTCGGTGGCAAGGCTCCGATAGCTCTAAATTCACGTGGTTCCAGTCATGAAGAAAAACTGAATGCCATCA
This sequence comes from Bacillota bacterium, assembly GCA_012522585.1. GTDB lineage: Bacteria > Bacillota > JAAYKD01 > JAAYKD01 > JAAYKD01 > JAAYKD01. Next base: position 9,705 of record JAAYKD010000032.1, read on the forward strand.
TCTTGGCTTCCTATTTTTCTTAAAATGAGGTAGTAGAATGAAATATATCTTAGTCATCAATCCCGGTTCGACCAGCACAAAAATTGCCCTTTTTGCTCAAGGAACTATAACTCATGAGACTAATTTGGAACATGATGAGCAAAGTTTAAAAAAATATGAATCGATTAACGAGCAATGGCCAATGCGCAAAGAGGCCATTGAAACTTGGCTAAAATCCTTGAATATTGACTTTGATCAGATCAAGGCCATAGCCGCCAGAGGAGGCATCACTAAGCCCCTGGAAACGGGAGCTTATCGGGTGGATCAAGCTTTAAGAGATGCCTTATTCAATTCTAACAACCCTCATGCTTCCAATTTGGCCGGGGTTATTGCCTATGATTTTGCTGAGGAAAACAATCTGCCCGCCTATATCTACGACGCCGTCTGTGGTATGGGCAAACCTGAGCCAATCTATGCCTATTCCGGTTTAGAAGGAGTGGATAGACCTTATCTGACCCATGTCTTGAATTCCAGAGCCGTTTGTTTCCACCATGCCCAACTGCAAGCTGAGGATATCTACCAAAACAATTATATCGTCGTGCATATGGGCGGGGGAATTACGACTAATCTGGTCGCTCAAGGCAAGATCATCGACTTTGTCGGCGATGATGAAGGAACCTTCTCACCGGAGCGAGCAGGACGAATTCCTACTCGAATCCTAGTAAAATTGTGTTATAGTGGCAAGTATAGTGAAAAAGAGATGCAGAGACAGCTGAAAGGCCAAGGTGGCCTGATTAGCTATTTAAATACCAATGATTTGCGCCAAGCCGAACATCAAGCCTATCAAGAAGGAGACAAAAAGGCCTTTGATGTCCTGGCTGCACTTCATTTACAGATTGCCAAGGACATTGCTTCCTTAGCTCCGGTCGTCGAAGGCAACATTCAAGGAATTCTCTTGACAGGCGGAATGGCGCATTCAGCCTCTTTGACAGCGGAAATTACCAAAAGAGTAAAATTTATCGCTCCTGTTTATGTTTATGCAGGAACGAGGGAAATGGAAGCTTTGGCCTTGGGTATAGAAAGAGTTTTACAAGGTGAAGAAAAAGCTTATAATTACGAATAAATTTAAAGAGGAGGGAAGAGAGAATGGATTTGTTTGATCTGGCCAGAGGGGATGAACTAAAAAAGGATCAACCCTTGGCCTATAGAATGAGACCGCAGAGCTTGGATGATATTTTAGGTCAGGATGATATACTGGGACCTAAAAGTCAATTGCGTCGAGCCATCGAAGCCGACTATATCAGCTCATTAATTCTTTACGGCCCTCCGGGCAGTGGTAAGACTACTGTTGCCAGACTGATAGCTGAATTGACAGAGGCCAATTTTGTCAGTATCAGTGCTGTCTCCTCCGGGGTTGCTCAGGTGAAGAAAATAATAGCCGAAGCTCACGATGCCCGAAGAATCTATGGGAAAAAGAGCATTCTCTTCATAGACGAAATTCATCGTTTTAATAAGGCTCAACAGGATTCACTCCTTGAATCGGTGGAAGAGGGAACTATCTCTTTAATCGGAGCGACTACTGCCAATCCTTATTTCGATGTCAATTCTGCTCTTTTGAGCAGGGCGACTATCTATCGTCTACAACCTTTAGAGGAAGAGCATCTGGTTGCCATCATCAAAAGAGCCCTTTCCGATCAAGAAAGGGGTTTGGGTAAGGAAAATTTAACTGTCAGCGAGGAAGCTATAGAACTTCTGGCTAAACACAGCAACGGTGACGCCAGAAGAGCTTTAAACGCTCTAGAGCTTGCTTTCAAGACGACTGAAGCCTCACCTGATGGAAGCATTAAAATAAGCGTAGAAACGATTTTAGAGGCTATGCAAGGGAAGAATATCCTCTATGATAAAGATGGGGACCGTCATTACGATATTATCTCCGCTTTTATCAAATCAATTCGAGGCAGTGACCCGGATGCAGCCCTTTTCTATCTGGCAGCTATGCTCAAGGGCGGAGAAAACCCTCGCTTTATTGCCCGCCGCTTGGTCATTTCGGCTTCCGAGGATGTAGGCAATGCTGACTCAACGGCCTTGACTGTAGCGGTTGCAGCAGCCCAGGCTTTGGAAATGATCGGCCTGCCCGAAGCTGAATATCATTTGGCCCAGGCGACTACCTATTTGGCCTCAGCACCTAAGAGTAATGCTTCCGGTCAAGCTTTATTTAAGGCTAAAGCTGCTTTGGAATCAACAAAAGGGGACTTTCAAGTGCCCAATCACCTCAGAGATAGCTCCTATTCTCAGGCTAAGGAATTCAATCATGGCATTGGCTATAAATATGCCCACGATTACCCTGAGGGTTTTGTGCAGCAGCAATACCTTCCGCAAGGGCTTGAAATTTCTGAGTTTTACAAGCCAAAGGCAATTGGCCAAGAGGAAAAGATAAGGGATCATTTGCTCAGATTGTGGAGAGATCGTTATGGTAATTGATTATAAAGTAGTGAGATCGGAAGGGACATATAGGCATCAAGTAGGGCTTTGCCGGTTTTTTGCCGATGTCAGGGAAATAGAAAGTGAAGAAGAAGGCAAAGAATTTTTAGAAGAGATGAAAAAGAAATACCCCAATGCCAATCACCATTGTTGGGCTTGGCGGTTGGGTGTGGGTAAGGATAAAATCTTTCGCTATTCTGACGATGGTGAGCCCTCGCAGACTGCCGGTATGCCTATCTTGACTGCCATTGACCATAGAGAACTGACCAATACAATGATAGTGGTCAGCAGAATTTATGGTGGTGTCAATCAAGGAGTCGGAGGTTTGATCAGGGCTTATCATGGAGCAGCTTCAGGTGTTTTAACTGAAGTTGGCAGCAAGACCGTTACCGTTTACGAGGATATAGAAATTCCTTGCAGATACGATCAGCTGGGCTTCGTCTTACGCGAGCTGGAGAAGATCAAAGGCAAGGTCAAGGATATGGTTTACGACGTGGATGTTGTGGTCAAGGCGAGAATCAGACCGGTTGATTTTGATAATTTTAAAGAAAACCTATACGAAAATTCCAATGGGACTATCGTTGTGGCATGGGAGAATGCTCAATGAAGAAAAAACGTGTTCTGATGGCTTTAAGTGGCGGAGTCGACAGTGCAGTTGCTGCAATTTTGCTCAAAGACTCAGGCTATGAGCTGATTGGAGCGACTATAAAAAGCTGGACTCCACCCGGCTATGAGGAAATAACCGATGACATCGGTGGTTGCTGCTCTCTATCTTCGGTGGAGGATGCAAGAAGATTGGCTTTTCAGCTGGATATTCCTTATTATGTCTTGAATTTTTCTGATGCATTTGAAGAATCTGTGGTTCAGCCCTTTGTTCAAGGCTATTTTCAAGGCATTACACCCAACCCTTGTATCCTCTGTAACCGCCTGATTCGTTTCGATTTGCTCTATAAAAAAGCCCGGGAACTGGAGGCGGATTATGTAGCAACAGGCCATTACGCCAGAATCAAAGAGGATGAATTTGGCTTTCATCTTTTCAAGGGTATTGATTTGCAAAAAGACCAAAGCTATATGCTCTATACCATCAAGCAAGAGGAATTAGCCATGACCCTTTACCCTCTAGGTGAAATGACCAAGGAAGAAGTCAGGCAGATTGCCAGTAAAAGAGGTCTAGATATCTCAGACAAGCCGGATAGCCAGGATATTTGCTTTATACCTGAAGGCAATGTGGGTGATTTCCTCGAAAATTATCAACCGGGAGATTACTCAGGCCAGATCAGGCATCTCAACGGCACAGTTTTAGGTCAACATCAGGGCTATCACCGCTATACCGTAGGCCAAAGAAAGGGTTTGAATATCTCTTGGACCGAACCTCTCTATGTTGTAGCCATCACCCCTTGGAATAAAGAGGTGGTAGTTGCAGAGCGAAACTTCGTCTTCTCATCATACTTTGAAGGAGATCAAGTTCATTGGATCGACGGTAAAAAGCACAGGGAAGAGGAAGTGGAAGTAAAAATCCGCTATAGCCAAGCTTCCTATCCAGCTTTAGTCAAAACTGACGAGCAAACAGGCAGAGTTCAGGTTTTTTTGAAGCAAGAAGTTGCTGCCATAACCAAAGGGCAAAGCGCTGTCTTTTATCGGGGCGACCAAGTATTGGGTGGAGCTCGGATTATCAAAACATAAAGTAATCTGCAAATTTAAATAGTCTCACTTTCAAATCAAAATTTGAAAACTTTTTTAAAATTTTTCTACTTTCCCCTTGCCAAGACAATCAAGATATGGTATATTCGTTTTGGTTTTAAAAACGCCGAAGTGGCGGAATTGGCAGACGCACTTGACTCAAAATCAAGCGTAGTTACCCTACGTGCCGGTTCGAGTCCGGCCTTCGGCACCATAAAAGCCGCATCTTTTTAAGGTGCGGCTTTTTCACTTTTAAACAGACTTTAAAAAAGGATATAAGTCCATATAATTGATTTATGCCTTCTTTGGATGACTTTATGACGAATTTATCCAGTTAGGGCTAAAAAGAAAGACCTTAGGTGAATTTCATCTTAGAATGAAGTTAATACAAACGGAGAATTTTATAATCAAGTTAGCCGATTACGGCTAAAATAAAAGACTCTAGGTAAACTTCATCTTATAATCAAGTTAGCCGGTCACGGCTAAAATAAAAAAAGAAGTCACTTGAATTTCATCTTATCTTGAAGACAATCAAACTATCAATAAAGGATGATTTGACCTGACGGAAATCAAGAATAATTCAAATTAACGAAAAGGAAAACATATTTGAGAAGCCTAATTAAGCCTAGTATTATCATATTAGAATATTGATTAAAACAAAATTGAGTTGCGATCTAAACTCAGAAATAAATCTTGAAGAAATATGATTAGAGAAAGGAGGTGCCAAATATCAATTCTGAAAAAAAACAAGACAATTGTCAGGGCAATTTTGTTCAAAAAGTTAAGACTACCGCCCAGGCCGAAGACCTAGTTTGTTCTGACCTTCAGTGCCTACCCAGCTATGCTGATTATGTAAAAATCGAGCCTATTTCCAAAGGCTTATCTGGTGATCAAAAGTACCGTCTTGAAACTACAGACGGAAAAGTGATGTTTTTGCGCCTAGCAGATCTAACAGAGCTGGACCGCAAAAAGGCTGAATACGAAATGATGGAAAAAGCCTATAATCACGGTATTTTGACGCCACAACCGATTGAGTTTGGCCTGTGTGCTTGTGGTCAGCATTGCTATTCTCTTTCCGGCTGGCTTGAGGGTAAGGACGCTGAGGCGGCACTTCCCTTTATGACGGAAACTGAACAATATGCACTGGGACTTAAGACGGGTGAAATCTTGAGAAAGATACATAGAATGCAAGCACCGAAGAATATAAAGCCGTGGGAGCTTCGATTTGAGAGCAAGCTAGCAAACTGGCAAGCCCAGTATCATTCAAAACCTGAAATTCATTCAGATATTGGTAGGATATTGCTATCTTATCTTGATGAAAACAAGGATGTTCTCGGTTCCCGCAGACAAACCTTTATTCACGGGGATTATAATACAGAAAACATAATGCTACTGGCCAATGACGAAATAGGAATAATCGACTTTAATTGCTTCAATACATCCTATGGTGACCCTTGGTGGGATCTGAACAACATGGCCTGGATGCCTATTATGTATCCTCATTTCTATACAGGCCAAATAAATGGGTATTTTAACAGATTACCGCTTATTGAGTTCTGGCAGGTACTGACATATTATCTGGCTTTTGATGCCCTTGCGGCACTCACTGACCCTTATGAATTGAACGGCCTTGAAGACGGTACAGATATTGTCAATAATATCCTGAATTGGACGAATAACTTCAACAGCATCGTCCCAACTTGGTATCTCAGAGATTTCCATATTAATTAAATTTTACTTTAAATAGAATAACAAGAAGAGAGGAGTAAAAAGTGGAAAATAAAAGCTTAGTTTATGATCTAATCATCCTAGGAGGCGGAGCTGCCGGAATGATGGCTGCTCTTACAGCAGCTGCTGAAAATAAAGAGCTGAATATTCTCATCATCGAAAAAAATGAAAGCCTAGGAAGAAAGCTTTTGGCTACCGGAAACGGTCGCTGTAATTTTAGCAATATGGACCAGAGCCTTGACCATTACCGCAGCACTAAACCGGAATTGGCTCAAAGAGTCCTCTCTGCCTTTGATTTAGAAGCTACCCTCAAATTTTTCGACAGTTTAGGTTTGCAAATAAGAAATGAAGAGGGAAGACTCTACCCTCGCAGCAATGAGGGTAAAATTGTTCCAAGGCTTTTTGCTGAAGCCATCAGAAAAGCTGGCATTGCCCTAAAATTGCAAACAAATATAGTCAGGATTGAAAAGCAGAAAAGGGGATTTGAGCTTTTCTCGTCAGAAGCAGAGTGCTTTAAGACTAAAAAGCTGATCTTGACTCCGGGGGGCAAAGCTACCCCAGTTTTAGGTAGCGATGGTTATTTTTTCCCCTGGCTAAAAGCCAATGGTCATAAGATTATTGAACCTGAACCGGTCTTATTACCTTTAAAATTGAATTTACCTAGACTGAAAAGGCTGAGCGGTACCCGCTTTTCTGGTTGGGCCCAGCTAAAAAATGCTCAAGATAGAGTTTTAAAAGACGTTCAGGGAGAGTTTCTTTTTACAAACTATGGCATCTCAGGCATACCTATACTAGAAATAAGCAGATTTGCAGTTCAAGCTCTGAGTCAAAATCAAAATGTCTATTTGTTGATTGATTTTCTGCCAGAATATAGGCCAGAGAAAATCGGTGAAAATTGGCTGGGTTTAAATCAAGAAGAACTGGTTTTAACTTTGAGCGGCTTTGTTCACAGCAAGATAGCTGAATATTTAATGCAAATGCTGATTGAGAGTAAGGGACCAATTGCCAAGTTAAACCGAGAGCAAAAGGAATATTTGACTGAGTTAATCCACGAATTTAAAGCTGAAGTAAGGGGTTATCTGACCTTTAAAGAAGCTCAAAGCACTATGGGCGGAGTTAGACTTAGCGAGGTCAAGATAAACAGCTTAGAATCGAAATACATACAAGATTGCTTTTTAGCAGGGGAGGTCTTGGATGTGGATGGCAATTGTGGAGGTTACAATTTGCAATGGGCTTGGAGCAGTGGTTTTTTAGCAGGTAAGAGTGCAGCTTCCGATTTTAAATAATTGGAAGAGTTAAGCTTATGAAATTCCAGAAAATTAAAAGGTAGTTTGGTTTAGAATCTGAAAATCATAGAGGAAGTTAGCAGCCAGAACTGTCGAAGAGCTCAAATTAAAATTGACGCTCAGGAGTTATAGGGGACTACAAGTTAAAGTTTGTAACTTAGAATTATCGACGGCTTCAAGATGGATTTAAAAACTGGGGATCATCAAGATTTATATTCTAAGTCAGAGACTGAGAAGCATTGAAGATTTCAGATTTAAGGAAGTATTCAGGGATTATAAAAAAGCGGTTTGGAAAATTTCAGCCGCCTTCTTCTTTTTCTTCATTTACCCATCCTCAAAAACAAATTCTTTTACTCCGCCGTATGCAAATAGGGGACTGTCCCCGATTTGCATTAAACAACTTTATTTAGCAAATTCAGTCCAGTTTAGTTTAGCATTCACAATTGCACTTCTGATTGCCAAAAATTGTATTTTTCAATGCCAAAAACCCAAAAACCCTGCTGTGTCAACAGCGGGGCTCCTAATAGATTTAAGAGAGAATACAGGAATGAAGTATTCTACAAGTATATTTATTATGTCTAGAATGACCTTGATAATATACATACAATGAGGGGATTAGCTTAAAAATATTACAATTGACTTTTCCAACTTATATAACGAAAACTTATAATTTTCGTGTTTTGGCCTTATTGCAAGAGAATTTGAAAGTAAGGACATCTATCTATAAACGAATCATCATTAGAACCGCAAGAATAGATATAAGTGTTTTGGAGACTAAGAAAATACAGCAGAAAGCAAAAAAACAGCAGCGGAGTAAAATCTCACACTGCTGTTTTTTTTATTGAATTTAATAATTGCTGATTTAGCTTAACTTGGCTTATTTGATAGGTTCTTGACCTAGTTCTGCAAAAACCTCTTTGATGATATCTAAGGCCCAATCCAGCTCTTCTTTAGTGATGATTAAGGGAGGAGTGAACCTGATAGTGGTAACATGTGTTTCTTTGGAGAGAATGCCTCTGTCCATTAAAGCTTCACAGAAACGACGGGCACCGCCAAATTCAGGTTTGATTTCCACACCGACCATCAGCCCTTTGCTGCGAATTTCTTTAATCACTGGGCAGTCGATCTTTCTTAAACTCGAACTGAAAAATTCGCCTAATTCAGCTGCTCGTTCGGGCAGTTTTTCATCGAGTAAAACATCCAAAGAGGCTATACCTACAGCAGCGCCTAAAGGGTTACCGCCAAAAGTGGAGCCATGATCGCCGGGAGTAAATACATCCATAATATGATTGTCGGCTAAGACAACGGAAACAGGGTAGACACCGCCGCCCAGTGCTTTAGCTAAAATTAAGACATCAGGCTTGGCATCTTCATGTTCGAAACAGAACATTTTGCCGGTTCTGCCTAGACCAACTTGGATTTCGTCAAACATCAGCAAGACATTGTGGCGATTAGATATTTCTTGTAAACCCTTTAAATAGCCTTCTGGAGGAATGATGACTCCGCCTTCACCTTGAATAGGTTCAACCATAATAGCACAAGTTTCATCATCGATCAGGGCTTCAATGGCTTCTAAATCACCAAAAGGAGCTACCTTGAAGCCTGGTGTAAAGGGCCCAAAACCATCGCGATACTGGTCGTCAGTAGAAAATGTTATGATGGTAATGGTGCGTCTGCGGAAGTTGTTTTCGCAAACGATAATATTGCAGCGATCTTTCGGGATACCTTTGACTTTTTCGCCCCATTTGCGTGCCATCTTAATTGCAGATTCAACAGCTTCGGCACCTGTATTCATGGGCAGAGCTCTGTCATAGCCAGCCAAATCTGCTGCCTTTTTTAAGAATTGGCCCATCTGATCATTGACAAATGCCCTGGAAGTTATGGTGATTTTTTCCATCTGGTCTTTGGCAGCTTGAATGATTTTGGGCTGACGAGGGCCTTGATTGCCTGCTGAGTAAGAAGCCAGCATATCCAAATACTTCTTACCATCGGTATCCCAAACCCAGGAACCCTCACCTTTAGCAATAACGACCGGAAGCGGTTTGTAATTCTGTGCTCCAAACTGCTTTTCAAGATTCAAATACTTCTCCATTAAACCGACCCTTTCTAAAACTTATTTTTATATCCACTCAGATTGAACTCGTTTTATGATGGTAAAATAAGAAATAAAAATTGCTAAAACAAGCTCAGTTTCATCATATCAGCCTTTGTTTTTATTGTCAAGAATGAGCAAAAACAATGATATTTTAGAAAGATAGAGAGAAAATCGTGATTTTATTGTCCTTTTTGAGGCATTATGCTAAAATAAGATAAAGCAAGATAAAAAGAATCAAACCTCGATCAAAGAGTGAGATTGGCCAGGAGAATTTAGCCTTGGCCAAATGAGATAAAGTATAGGCAAGACTTTACCTTAACCAAAAA
>JAAYKD010000033.1 GCA_012522585.1 Bacillota bacterium
TCTTAACAAAAACCTAAGTTAGATTAAGATATTCTTATTGTCTATTAAAGAAACAATAAGATTCGGTCATTCTTAAAATGGGTTGAAATAGGCTAGGCTTTCGGCGATAAAAGCTTCGGCAGCGGGGGAGAGAGGGTGATTCTTATGATGGACCAAGTAGATAGTTCTATTTTCAATTTGGTCTGCAATTTCAAAAGCTTTGATATAGCCCAGTTCAATAAAATCTTGGGCTGCTCTTTTGGAAACAAAGGAAATCCCTAAGCCTTGTTTAACTCCTTGCAAAACAGCTTCGGTGCTATTCAACTGCACCCTTTGTCGAAGTTTTTGAAGATCAACACCCATCGCTTCTAAAAGGGAATCGCTTTCTTTTTTTGTACCTGAGCCTTCTTCCCGGGAAATAAAGCTCTGATGCATAATTTCTTCTACAGGTAAATTCTCGGAGAATTGGGCAAATTGGGGTGTATTTGGGGTTACAATGACCAAGGGGTCATCTATTAAAGGAATATAAACTAAAGGCGCCTTGTTTGAACTGAGAGCACAGATGCCTAAATCGGCTCCAAAATCCTTGATATTCTCTAAAACCTGATGGCTGTCACTTTGTTTTACCGTCAAGTTTAATTTCGGATACTTTTCCAAGAAATCTGGTAAAAATTTGGGAACCAAATATTGAGAGGGCACTGTTGAAGCACTGATGATTAGATTTCCTTCTACTTCAGTGTTCAATTTGTCCAAATGATTCAAAGCTTCTTCTTTCAGGCTCATGAATTTGAGCACATAAGGAAGAAGAGCGGTTCCACTGGGAGTTAAAGTGATTTCTTTGGTCGAGCGGATAAAGAGCTTTGTGTTCAGATCTTCCTCTAAGTTCTTAATATGAGCACTTATCGTGGGCTGAGAGAGATAAAGACTTTCAGCTGCTTTGGAAAAGCTCTTAGTGCGAGCAACTGCCAAAAAAATTTCCAATTGTTTGTTATCGAAAATAGCCACCTCCTAAATACCTAACCCTTTTAATACATCAAGGGTAAACATGACTTCTTCTAGATTATTATTAAAACCGAAGGAAAAGCGAATCGTTCCTTGGGGATAGGTACCTATCGTGCGGTGGGCCAAAGGGGAGCAGTGCAAACCCACTCTGGTCAAGATTCCATATTTTCGTTCCAGCAAATCTGCTAGTTCAGCCGGGTCATCCTGAGCCAGGGAGATGGAGACCACTGGACTTCGATTTTCTATCTGATCAAGGCCTTCCAGCTTAAACCTGGGATTTTCCTTAATTCCAGTGATGAAAGCTTGAGTTAAATTCAGCTCGTGTTGGGCAATGCTATCCTTAGGTTGGGCCAGCAAGTATTTCAAAGCTGCATTTAACCCGATGATGCCGGGAAGATTGATCGTGCCGGCTTCAAAGCGGTCCGGCAGAGTTTTTGGAATTTCTAAACTATGAGATAAGCTGCCGGTTCCACCCGGTAGGAGAGGCTCAGCCTCTAAGGCAAATTTTTCTGAGATGGCCATGGCACCAATGCCCTGAGGCCCCAGAAGACCTTTGTGCCCCGGAACAATTAAGGCGTCGGCTTTGAGCTTTTCCATGTCCAAGGAAAATGTGCCGGCTCTTTGAGCGGCATCGACTATAAAATATAAGCCATGTCTTTGGCAGATTTCAGAAATCTCATAAATTGGCAAAAATGTGCCGATAACATTGGAAGAAGCTGTTGTTACAATCGCTTTGGTTTTATTGTTGATCTGTTGCTCTAGCTTATCAAGGTCTAAGATTCCTTGCTTGTTTGTTTCAATTATGGTGTATTCAATACCTTGTAGAGCCAGTTGAGCCAAGGGTCTGATGACTGCATTGTGCTCTAAGGAAGTGCAAAGAACGTGATCGCCCGGTTGCAACAATCCTTTTAAAGCCATGTTGATGCCAATCGTTGCTCCGGGGATAAAAATCATGTATTTGCTGTCTTTCAGCTTGAAAAACTTGCTCAAGTTTTCTCGTGCCTCGTAGATTTGATAGGCTAAATCATAAGCTTCCCCATAGGTGCCTCTATTTACATTAAAAGCGCCCTCTTTGAGGAAGGAGAAAACTGCTTCAGCTACTCCGGGTGCTTTAGGAAACGAGGTGCTCGCTTGATCGAAATTTATTCTTTTCATATTGATTCACCTTAATTTTTTGATAAAAAAATTATATCATGAGAGATCAAACAATGTCCAGCTAATATTGGCAAAAACTATTAAGCTAAAAGCATTACTCAATAAAACTATTTGCCTTTTCGCTTTTTTTCACTTATCCTTACCATGGGGAAAATAAATGAAAAGGCGGGGATTTTTTGCTCAAATCTCATAAATTACAAATGCTCATAGGTGGTTTGATTGTCGGAATTATGGCAGTTGTTCTGGTCATCCTAGGAAACCCGGGAAACATGGGCCTATGTATCGCTTGTTTTATCAGGGATATAACAGGAAATTTAGGTTTGCACAATGGTAAAATTGTTCAGGCTATGAGGCCTGAAATAATTGGGCTACTCTTAGGTTCCACCCTTTGGGCAATAAAGAAGAAGGAGTTTCAATCAGTAGGTGGTTCATCTCCTTTGGTTCGTTTCATTCTAGGTACCTTGGTTATGATTGGAGCTTTGGTCTTCTTGGGTTGTCCTTTACGCATGGTCTTGCGCATGGCTGCAGGAGATTTAAACGCAGTCGTTGGGCTCCTCGGCTTCATAGTAGGTATTTCCTTAGGAGTAGTCTTCTTACAAAAAGGATTTTCCTTGGGTCGAACTCATCCCCAGAAGAGAGCCGAAGGCCTGGCATTAACGTTTGTGGCAACAGTAATTTTTATCGTATTTTTAATCGTCCCCGGTATTTTCTTCAACAGTGTTGAAGGTCCCGGTTCAATGCATGCACCTTGGATGATAGCTTTAGCTTTTGGTCTTATCTTAGGGGCTCTTTCCTATCAAACAAGGTTGTGTATGGTCGGTGGCATCAGAGATATTATTCTGTTCAGAGATTTTCATCTGATGAGCGGATTCTTAGCCATCTTCTTCGGCGGCTTACTGGTCAATCTATTCAACAATACATTTTCCTTGAGCTTTACCGGTCAACCTATAGCTTCTCCCGATCAAATTTGGAACTTTTTAGGTATGGTTTTAGTTGGTTTGGCCTCTTCTTTATTAGGGGGCTGTCCTCTGCGTCAATGTGTTTTAGCCGGGGGCGGAAATGTTGATTCGGCTATTACAGTCTTAGGCTTGATCTTCGGAGCAATTTTAAGCCATAATTTAGGTTTAGCCAGCAGTGGCAGCGGTAGTACTTTAAATGGTCAAATAGCTGTATTAATTGGTCTGGCAATCACAATTGCCATAGCCTTTATCTATCGAAGAAAGGAAGCATAAAAAATGGAAAGATTAGACGTGCGCGGATTGTCCTGTCCCGAACCTGTCTTGAGGGTCAGACAAGCTTTAAAAAACAAAGACGAATTGCTGGTACTCTTAGACAGCCAGATTGCCCTGGAAAATGTTAAACGGATGGCACAGAATATGGGCTTAA
>JAAYKD010000034.1 GCA_012522585.1 Bacillota bacterium
ACTCGAAAAATGCACATCTTCCATTTCGTCTAAATAATATTTTAAGATTGTATTTTTAGGATTTTCTAAAATTAGTGCTTCAAAAAAACGCAATTCATCAAAGTTGTAGTTTGTGTTGTAGAAATTACGATTCTCATCAGAATTCACATAAGAATACAGAATCTTCGTTGCAGTTGGAAAAAAATGTCTAATCAAAGACACTGGAACGTGTGAAGGTAAACCGTTCTTTGGGATATTGACTTTTATAGTTAACTCTGTTTTGTTATCGTTCCATTTAGCCATATCTTGAAAATTTTTGTCAGAAGGTATAAATACCATGCCGCTAGCCTGAACTTCTTCTACAAACCGTTCGTTAATGTAATTATATGTAGTAGCTTCAAATATATGTCGTTCAACCAAATTCTCCCATAATTTCTTTTCTTCGTTTTTAATCTTCATATCCAATGCATTTTTAGAAATAATAGCGGTTTGTGCTCTAGTAAACTCTGTTTGATCGAAAAAATCAGAATCTATCAAGCCTGTGTCATAAGCAAATGGTATTGCATTGGCATAAGAAAAATCAGATTCATCTGTAGTGTCATCGTATCCTAAAGCCCTTAAAACAAAGGTAAGATACATAGAAGAATTAGCTGTTGTGCCACCTCCAAATGTAGTATCGGAAGTACCCTTGGTAAAACCTCTGTTGAAAGCATAGGAAACATATGGTTTTTCCCATTCTTTTAAATCTGTAAAATTTGTAATGCCTTCATAGTTTATAGCCTTATTCTCCAGTCCCATTAAACGTATCAGCATAATTAATGCCTCTGTTCTCGATGGTGATCTTTCCAATTCAAATATAGGCTGATCGTTTGTATCCATACCAGTACCTTTAAAAAGTCCAAGACGATAAAGCTGGTGGGCTTCAAGAGTTCCGTGTGGCAAAGATGTAGCTTCGACTTTTAATTTTGGGTTTAATGATACTGAAAGTAGAATCAAAAAAAATAAAAGAGCAAATCTGAATCTGATTTTCATTTGTACCCTCCTTTAAGCCTGCAAAATAAATATTGAATTTCTATAAAATGATTACTCCTAATCTAATCGTGAGCTTCTCTGCTATCTGTGTTTCAGTTCGTGTTCTAAAAGCCATTCCTTGCGCCAGAGTCCTCCACCAAAGCCGACGAGCTTGCGGTTTTTTCCGATGACCCGATGGCAGGGCACTATGATGCTGATTCTGTTGGCGTGGTTGGCGCCGCCTACGGCTCTAAAGGCCTTGGGGCTGCCCACCGCTTCAGCTTGTTCCTGATAAGAACTGGTTTCACCGTAGGGGATTTTTAACAGAGCTTGCCAGGCATTCATTTGAAATTCCGTTCCTTCCATATGCAAAGGCACATTGAATTCCTTGAGTTCTCCGGCAAAATATGCTTCCAGCTCATTTTTAGCTTGTTTTAAGACAGGCAGCAAGTCATCTTCATTTTGTAAGGTAGCCGGTAGTTGAGGCAAAGTAGAAGTCGCTTCAGGAAAATAGACACCGATGACAGCCTCTTCGTTGCTCTGGATTAAAAGTTCGCCAATAGGGGTGTTTAATTTGTATTCATAGACCATGGGCTGCACCTCATTTTTCAGATTTAATATTATCTTATTAACTTCGCTATGAAAGACAAATGTTCCTGTAAAGAAATTCATGATTAGCAGGTAAAAACGCCTGCTGAGTCGAAAATTTATGGTAATTAACTAAAACAGGAGTGATAAGAATGGATCCTTTGTTCTATCAATATCCCTCTAGGCGTCAAGTCGTTTACGCCCATAAGGGAATGGTTGCTTCATCAACTCCTCAGTCGGCGCAAGCCGGATTGGAAATCATGCAAAAAGGTGGTAATGCCATCGATGCTGCGGTGGCAGCGGCCATTACCCAGACGGTCTGTGAACCGGGAACCAATGGTATTGGTTCCGATGCTTTTGCCCTTCTCTGGACCAAAGGTAGGCTCTATGGTATCAATGGTAGCGGCCCTTCTGTGATGGCTCAGACCCTGGCTCATTTAAAAGCCGAACATGAAACTATGCCAAAGTATGGCTGGCCGGCGGTTAACGTGCCGGGAGCACCGGCTACTTGGGCTGCTTTAGCAGAACGCTTTGGCAATTTGCCTTTGAGTGAATTGGTCAAGCCGGCTGTGCGCTATGCTCGAGAAGGCTTTGCTGTTGCGCCTTCGGCCGGAGCGGCTTGGCAAGGGGCTCATCGATTCTATAAAAATATCCTAAAAGGCGATGAATTTGCCGGTTGGTTTTCCACCTTTGCTCCTAATGATAAACCATATGGTCCGGGAGACTTGGCATTTCTGCCCGACCATGCTCAGACCTTATTGGAAATAGGCGAGAGCAATGCGGAATCATTTTATCGGGGAGACCTGGCTAAAAAGATTGTAGCCTTTGCTGAAAAAACCGGGGGCAAGATGACTCTGGATGATTTATCTGCCTATCAGCCTGAGTGGGTTGAGCCAATCAGCGTCAATTACCGCGGCTACGATGTCTATGAGATTCCTCCCAACGGTCATGGCATCAGTGCTTTGATGGCTTTGAATATACTCAAAGGCTTTGAGCTCAAGGAAAGAGAAAACGCCGAGACCTATCATAAGATGATGGAATCAATGAAATTGGCCTTCGTCGATGCCCAGAAATATGTGACCGATCCTGGTCATATGAAGGTGGATCTAGAGGCCCTGCTCTCTGAGGATTATGCTGCTCAAAGACGCAGTCTGATCGGTCGGCAAGCTCTTTTACCGGAAGCTGGTCAGCCACAAGCAGGGGGCACCATCTATCTCTGTGCTGCTGACGGAGAGGGCAATATGATTTCCTATATTCAATCCAATTATAATGGTTTTGGCTCCGGCATAGTGGTGCCCGGCACAGGTATCGCTTTAAATAATCGCGGTTTTAATTTTACCTTAGATGAAAGCCACGACAATGTTTATGCTCCGGGGAAAAAGCCCTATCATACGATTATTCCTGGTTTTCTGGTCAAGGACAACCAGCCCATAGGCCCCTTTGGCGTCATGGGAGGCTTTATGCAACCTCAGGGCCACTTACAAGTTGTGGTCAATACGGTCGATTACAAGATGAACCCTCAGGATGCCCTCGATGCAACTCGTTTCCAATGGACCGGAGAGAAGACGATTGAAGTGGAGCAGAGTATGGCTCCTCATATTCAAATGGAATTGCTCAGACGCGGGCATAGAATTGTGCCCACAGTCAGCCCCACCGGTTTTGGTCGCGGTCAGATTATCTGGCGCTTGCCCAGTGGTATTTTAGTCGGCGGCACCGAAAGTCGCACTGACGGTTCAATCTTCTCCTGGTAGTTCTTGGCAAGCCAAAACTTTTTGTTTTATTAAAAGGTGAAAGATCAAGAATAAGTAAAAGATTATCTTGTAGAGCCAGAGAATAAAGATAGCAATGTCTTTCGGCGGCCAGTATTACTGGTTTTGGGCGCGGTCAGATCGTCTGGCGTTTGCCCAGCGGTATATTAGTCGGCGGCACCGAAAGTCGAACTGACGGTTCAATTTTCTCTTGGTAGTTGGTGCTGATCAAGATTTTGTTTTTTATTAATAAGAATTTTTGAAAATTTCAAGTGGAAGATTTATAATCAAGATAGCCGGTCACGGCTAAAATAAAAAGACGTCACGTGAATTTCATGGTGGAGAATTTCAAGTTTAAATTTGCACCAAGATTTTATTATAATTGGATGCCAAGAGAAAAAGATGTTATCTAGATCAGTTTGAGAAAAAGGAGGTAAAAAGTTGATCAATTATCCTGAACTGAAAAGAAATTTAGAAAAAAGAGGATACAAAGCTTCAGTCTTTTCCGTCAAGGAAGAAGCTGCAAACTATCTGCAGGAGAAAATCGTCAAGCGCAATATAGCTTTTGGCGGTTCCATGACTCTGCAGCAGCTGGGTCTTTATGAAAAACTAAAAGAAAAAAACGCAGTCCTTTGGCATTGGCACCAGACTACGGCGGTATTGCCCCTGGCTCAACAAGCCGATGTTTATATGAGCAGCGTCAATGGTCTTAGTTACAATGGCGAGTGGGTCAATATTGATGGAACCGGCAACCGAGTTGCTGCTTTGATTTACGGACCGAAAGAAGTGTATCTAGTCGTTGGGCGCAATAAAATTGCTCCTGATCTTGACTCAGCTTTAGATCGAGCTAAAAATATTGCCGCACCTTTAAATGCTAAAAGACTAAATGCAGATACTCCTTGTGCTGTCAAAGGAGATCGCTGTTACGATTGTGACAGCCCCGGGCGGATTTGTCGAGTCACGGCCATTTTCGATTACAAACCTAATGGTATAGAGCATTACGAATTTGTTATCATAGATGAAGATTTAGGATATTAATTTCATTTAAAAGGATTTTCTAGTTGTTTACCCGAAATATTTAAGGATAGAAGAGGTCGAATAATCGGAAAATCAACTGTTATAAATTTTCAACAGCCTCCGGTTTTTTTAATTGACCTGAGGCTGTTTTATTTAATTTGAATTTATCAAGATCATGTTGAAGCGAGAGGTGAAGCCATGGAGCTCAGAGTAGAGAACAAACCTTTAACGGGAAGAATTGTGGCTCCCATAGCCAAATCCCCGGCTCATCGCTATCTGATCGCCTCGGCTTTGAGTTCAAAGGAAATCAGAATCAACTTGTCTGAGAAAGAAAACAATCGAGGAGAACTTCTCTTGGGCTCTGATTTGCTGGTAACTATCGCTTCCTTAAAAGAATTAGGCTTTAATTTTCAGCGAAGAGAAGACAGTCTGATTGTTGCCAATGAAAAGCTGTTAAAAGAAGAAGAAGCCAAGCTCAATTGCCGTCAATCGGGAACTTCATTGAGGCTGCTCTTACCTCTTATTGGGGCTCTCGGTCTCGAAGCTGAAATCATTGGGGAAGGCAAATTGCCCCAAAGGCCCATAGGTCATTTGATTGAAGTTTTAAAAGCTAAGGGGATGGAGTTTGACCGAGATAAATTACCCTTAAAAGCAGCAGGGCAACTCCAAGCGGGAGACTTTTTCCTGCCCGGTGATGTCAGCTCTCAATATTTCAGTGGTTTACTCATGGCCTTACCCTTGTTGCATGGGGATAGTCGCGTATTTTATACCAGTCCCTTGCAATCCAAAGGTTATGTGGATTTGACTATAGCTGTGCTAAAAGAATTTTCCATTCGGGTAGAACTGATCGACCAAGGTTTTTATGTTCCGGGAAAGCAAAGCTATCTGGGGCCCGGCTCCATAGACTTGCCCGGTGATTGGTCCGGTTCAGCTTTTTATCTTGCAGCAGGTGGTTTCAATGAAATCGTTCTGGATGGTTTAAAAGAAAATAGCAATCAAAGCGATGAGTTCATCTTAGAGGCCTTAAAAGGCTGGGGGGCTAAAGTTGAAACCAGCCCCAATAAAATAAAAATAAGTCCCAACCAACGCTTGCCTTTGGATCTGGATCTGCGGCAATTCCCCGACCTGGCGCCAATTTTAGCTTTGATGGCTGCCCTGAGCTCGGGCCAAAGCAGTCTCAAGGGCTTACACAGGCTGAGATATAAAGAGAGTGATCGTCTACAAGGCATAATTAAAATGCTCCAGGCCTTTAAGGTGGAATTTAATTATAATGAAAACTCTGATACTTTGAAGATTTGGGGTCAGCCTTGTTTAAATGGTGGGGCTCTCGATGGCCAAAACGATCACCGCCTGATTATGACAGGGATGATAGCTGCCACCTGTGCTCAAGAACCCATCACAATCATCAATGCTCAAGGTGTAGAAAAATCATATCCCATGTTCTTCAACGATTACCAAAAGCTGGGAGGTAGCTATTATGTCCTCGAAAACGGGGAAGAATCTTAAGTTGAGTCTTTTTGGTGAATCCCATGGTGCCTCAGTAGGCTGTCTTATCGAAGGTTTGCCTCCGGGTCTGGCCTTGGATTTGAACAGAATAGAAAAGGTTTTAGAAAGACGTCGCCCCGGCTATGCTACATTCACCTCGGCCAGAAAAGAGACGGATGAATTTTCCATAATTTCTGGGTTTCATCAAGGCAAGACCACCGGCACACCTTTGTTGGCAATCTTTCCCAATCAAGACGCCAATCCTCAGGATTATGAAAAATTAAGATACACACCCAGACCCTCTCACGCCGACTATTCGGCCTTTGTTCGCTATAAAAACTTCCACGATATTAGAGGCGGCGGGCATTTTTCTGCCCGTTTGACAGCACCATGGTGTTTAGCAGGTGCTATAGCAGAGCAAGTTTTGGCCAAAGAAGGTATAATTATAGCGGCCCATTTAAAACAGATAGGGCGAATAGAAGATTTAAGTTTTAGCGAAGAAAATCTAAACCCTCAAGTTTTAAGCAAATTAAAGACTGAAAAGCTGCCCTTGCTCAAAGAGGATTTGAGGGAAGAATTAATTGCTTACTTGAATAAAATTTCCGCATCAAACGATTCCATTGGTGGAATCGTTGAACTAGCCGTTTTAGGTTTAGAACCGGGTCTTGGGAATCCTATCTTCGACAATATAGAAAGCCGATTAGCCTACGATCTTTTTGCCATTCCAGGCATTAAAGGAGTGGAGTTTGGCAGCGGTTTTCAAGTGGCTCAATTAAAAGGCAGCCAACACAACGATCCTTGGTTTTTTCAAGGGGATAAAGTTAAAAGCCGAACAAATCATCATGGAGGTGTTCTAGGAGGTATTACAACCGGCATGCCCCTGGTTTTGCGAGTCGCTTTTAAACCTACATCCTCGATTGCTCAAAAACAGGAAACAGTAAATTTAAAAGATAAGACTTCGGCTCAATTGCTCATTGCAGGGCGCCATGATCCATGTATTGCAATTCGGGGTTTGCCTGTAGTTGAAGCTGCAGTCGCCTGGGCCTTAGCTGATTTTTATTCTTCCAAGCAGTAAAAAACAGATTTAAGCGAAGCTGAAGGAGGTAAAAGAAAATGGATTTAAACGAATTGCGTCAAGGTCTCAATGAGCTGGACGACAAATTGGTCAAACTTTTTGTTGAACGTCTGGAGATTGTTAATCAAGTAGCTGAGTTTAAAAGAAAACAGGAAATGAAAATTATCGATCGCCCAAGAGAAGAACAAATTTTAGAAAGACTTAGTTTAACTCATCCAGATTTTACCTTCGAGATCAGACAGCTCTATGAACAAATATTTCAAATTAGCCGGAGCCTCCAGGAAAAACAGCTAAGTCAAATCGAGCAGCTTCCCATCTTCCAAATTCCTCAGGAAAAAGAGCCGGTTTACGGACTTTTAGGTCGCAAGCTCTCCCACAGCTTTTCTCCCTTTTTACACAGCCAAATTGCTTCTTATCCTTATCGGCTTTATGAAGTAGAGCCAACAAAATTGACCGGCTTTCTTAAAACCCAGGAGATCCGTGGTTTAAATGTGACTATTCCCTATAAGGAAAGAGTCATGCCTTACTTGGACAAGGTCAGTCAGATAGCTGAGAAAGCCAGATCGGTCAATTTGATTAGAAAAAATGAGCAAGGTGAAAAAGTTGGCTACAACACAGATTATGATGGTTTGCTCTACGCCTTTAAAAAAGCTGGCATATCGCTGGCTGAGAAAAAAGTTTTGATCTTAGGCTCAGGAGCAACCGGAAGAACAGCAGCAGTTTTTGCAGAGAATAAAAAGGCTCAAGTAATTATGGTCTCCAGGCAAGGGCCAGATAATTATCAAAACTTAGAAAAACATTATGATGCTGAGATTATCATCAATGCGACTCCGGTTGGTATGTATCCTTATAATGAGCAGACCTTAATTGATTTAGCAAAGTTCGACAAATGCCTTTATGTCTTTGATGCAATTTATAACCCTCTGAAGACCAGGCTTTTGGCTAAAGCCGGAGAGCTACAGATTCCCCATCAGAATGGGCTGGCTATGTTGGCCGCCCAAGGGGTAAAAACTGCTGAAATCATCCTTGACCAGAGTTTCCCCGAAAGCCAAACGGAAGAAATTTATCGATTGCTACATAAAAAGATGAACAATATAATCTTGGTGGGTATGCCTGGAAGCGGCAAGACCACTCTGGGCCAAGAAGTGGCTAAATTGCTCAAAAGAGACTTTTATGACAGCGATCGGGAAGTTTTTTTACAGCAAAATTTAACCCCTGCTGAGATTATTGCTCAACAAGGAGAAGCAGAGTTTCGCTATTTGGAAAAACAGGTGATCAAAAACATCAGTCGCTCCGTGGGCAGTGTGATTGCTACCGGTGGAGGTGCAGTTTTGGATCCGGAGAATATCAGTGCCTTGAAACGCAATGGCACAATAATCTACTTAAGAAGAGAGCTTTCTCAATTGAGTCTAGAAGACCGCCCCTTGGGTTTTACAACTGGTATCGAAGAACTTTATCAACAGAGAAAAGATTATTATTTGAAGGCGGCCCAAGGCATAGTAGACAACGATCAAGAAATTCCCCTCGTCGTTCAAAAAATTGTGGAGGTGTATCATGAAAATCTTGCTAGTAAATGGACCTAATTTAAATCTATTGGGCAGAAGAGAACCCCGTTTTTATGGAAGTAGAACCTATCAAGAACTCGTGGACTATGTAGGGGCACTGGCTGAAAAGCATGATCTTGAGATTGAATGCCGTCAGAGCAACAGTGAAGGTACTCTGATCGATTGGATCCAGGAAAGTGAAGAAGAGTTCGACGGTCTGATTATCAATGCTGCCGGCTATTCGCATACTTCAATTGCCATCATGGATGCTTTAAAGGCTATAGATTTACCGGTAGTTGAAGTCCATTTAACAGATTTCACCAAGCGGGAAGAATTTCGCCATAAATCCTATGTTTCTTTAGCGGCTCTGAATACTTTTAGCGGCAAAGGTTTTGACAGTTATGCTCAAGGTATCATTTGGTTAAAGGAGCATTTGCAGAGAAAAGAAAAAGGTATAGAAGATATTTCTATTCGACCTTATGAAGAAAAGGACTGGCCCCATCTGCAGCGGATTTACGATAGCGGAAGAAATTCTGAGCTAAGGCGTTGCGGCTATCAAGAAGGATTTGCCCCCTTGGATCAGGTTTTCGAAAAAGAAAGGTTGTTTGAAAGCGAGATCATGGTCTTGCTCTATGAGGGGGTACCTCGAGGCTTTATAGCTTACCAGCCTAGGGAAATAACCTGGTTTTATGTTGAAGCTTCTCACCAGAACAAAGGCTTTGGTCAGCGCTTGCTCTATTATGCCCTGCAGCACACCCAACGACCTTTAAATGTTTGGTTGCTCCATGGCAACAGACTGGCAATTGAAATGTATAAGAGAGTTGGCTTTGCTTGGGCGGAAGAGCGTAAAGCTCAGCTTAAATGCCAGCATGGGCGTACTATTCAAGTCATGGCTCTGCGCTACACTTTGATCAGTTAAAGGCCCAGAGAGGATAAATTATCATTCCCAGTTATAAATTACGGCATTAGCCGCACTAATAAGGAGCGTATTCTATGAAACCTATTACAGCAATTGTCTTTGAAGGTGGCAAAGCCACCAGTTCAGTTGTTTTGAGTATGTTGGATGTGCGCAAAGCCATCTGTTTGGATAATATAGAGACCTTGGTCAACCATCCCCACTACGACCGTGTTATCCTAGCCACCAACTATCCTGATTTAGCAGAGGAAGCCCGGAATATGGGAGCGACCATCGTCGATACAAGCGATTGGCTCCCTTTCCATTTTGGTCAAGCTTTGACTCGGATAGTCAGAGAATTTCCCATGGAAAGAGCCCTTTACTTTAGCGGAGCCAGTTCGCCTTTGATCTCCTACGACGAATTTACAGAAATAGCTCAGGTCTTAAATGAAAACGAAAATGTCGTCTACGTCAACAATGTACAATCGGCTGACATTGTCGCTTGGACCCCGGCTCAGGTCCTTTTGGATATGGAGCCACCGGAATTGGACAACGCTCTCGGCTATGAGCTTCGCTATCAAAATCATTTTACCCGTTTATTGATGCCTCATTCAGCGGGGATTCATTTCGATGTCGATACACCTGCGGAAATCTTATTCTTAAAGCTCTTACCCAATTTAAAACCCAGAACCAGAAAAGCAGT
>JAAYKD010000006.1 GCA_012522585.1 Bacillota bacterium
AAAAACCTTGGCCTAGTATTTGACTGCCATGGTCTAAAAGGAAAATTTCACTGGGTGGGCGAAGTAAATAGTATAAAAAACATCATGGAGGAGTGGTATTATGCAATTAAATGAAAATCATAAAAAAGAATTGGAACAACTCATTGAAGATTATATGGAGGCCTATCAAGGCCAAGGCTTGGTTATTTCTTTAGTCAATAAAAAGGGTGAGTCCATTTACCGACGCTATTTTGGTTGGCGCAATGTAGAAAAACAATTGCCCATCACTCCCGATACCATCTTTGGCATGGCATCCATCACAAAATCTTTTACAGCTTTAGCCATCATGCAATTGGTGGAAAAAGGTATTCTCGATTTATATGCCCCCCTCAATCGCTATCTGCCCGAATTTGTTTACCCCAACGCTCAGATGCCCAAACTCTGGCATCTCTTAGCTCATACAGCCGGTTACCCACCTCAGCCCAGGTTGAGAATAACAGAAATTGCTCCGGGTATGGATATGCCGGAAGAGGAGCGAGAAGATTATGCCTATTCTCAGGCTATTGCAGATGAAGGCAGACGCTTGCTGGTGGATCGTTTAGGTAAAGTGGAAAGATTTTTAGGCCAACCGGGTGAATATTTAAGCTATTCCAACGATGGCTATGCTCTGATGTCAGAAATTATTCGCCAATACGGTGGAGAAGACAGCTACGCTAGCTATGTGGAAAAGTATATTCTCCAGCCTTTGGGCATGACTCGCTCCACTTATAGTTTTAAAATACCTAAGGAAGACGACAATGCCACGGTTTTATATCAGCCATTGAAAGACGAATTGCGAGTGACCAACGATTGGTTGAACAATCATTTCATGATGATGGGTGGAGGTTCAATCAAATCGACCCTCTCAGATATGGAACGCTATTTGGCTTTCTGGCTCAACCATGGGGATGTGGGCCAAGAAAGAATAATTTCTTCCCGCAGTTTAAGAGCTATGCAGAAGGCTCGCATGCCTTATGGCCATTTAGTCAATTATTGTTTTGGTCTACAGACTTTCAATCTAGACGATATTATCGTAGCAGGTCATGGAGGTAGCTTGACCGGTGTGGCGACCAATATGCTCTGGTCCCACGATTTAGGCTTAGGTGTTGTCGTGTTGTCCAACACTTCCGGAATGCCGGTGGCAGCGATCACTAAAGCTGCCATGAAGATGGCCAATAATCACAGTCCTTTAGAGCCCTTCATCGACTTTAAAGATTGCCCTTGGCCCTTGGAAGAGAAGGAAAAAGCCCAAGGCACCTTCGTTTCCGGTGAGGGCAGCACTTTTGTCATCAGCTTAAAAGAGGAAAATTTGTATATCAATGTGGCCGGAGAAGATTTTAAATTGAGAACAGTTTTACCTTCACTAGCTTTGGCTCCGGTTAAGATGGTGCCCAGTGAAGTTCGTTTTTATAAAAATGATCAAGATGAAGTCTGGGCCATCGGCTATGGTGGCCGGATGATCTTGCGCAAGGAGTGATATTTATGGCAGAATCCTATATCTTAGCTATTGACGGCGGTGGAACCAGAACCAGGGCTGTTCTAGCTGATACCATGGGCAATATTTTAGGCCATGCCGAAGGCGGGCCGGCTAATTATAAGATTGCCGGTTTACATATTGCCAAGGAATCTTTAAGGGCTGCTATCAACGGTGCTTTTGCTGCGGCTAACCTGCCTGTTCAAGATGTAGCAGTCGGGTATTTTGGCTTGGCGGCTGTGGGTCGAGACGAAGACAGAGAAGTCATCAAAAATGCTTTAAAAGAATTTGCTCCTCGTTACCAAAGGTTAATTTTAGACAACGATGGTATCATCGCAATGACTGGGGCAACTGTGGCTAAGCCAGGTGTTGTGGTGATCAGCGGCACAGGTTCGATGATTTACGGACGCAACCAAGAAAATCAGACGGCTAGGTCTGGCGGTTGGGGGCCGATCATCGGCGATGAAGGCGGAGGCTATGAAATAGGACGTCAGGGCCTGATGGCTGTAATGCGCCAAGGTGATGGTCGTGGGCCCAAAACCGCCCTTACTGAAAGCATCTTCAGCCAGTGGAATGTAACTAACCACCAACAATTGGCGGCTAAAGTCTATCATCCTGAGACCCAGAGGCCTCATATCGCTGTTCTTTCCATCTTGGTCAAGCAAGCAGCGGCCCAAGGGGATGAGGTGGCCCGTAAAATCATAGCTGAAGCCATTGAGCAATTAGCCTTAGCTGCAACTGCTGTAATCAGAGAGTTGAAAATGGAAGAAGACGAGTTTCCGGTCGCTTTAGTCGGTGGCGGGTTTTCTGAAGATATTTCCTGGGCTCAGGGTTTGGAAGATTTAATTCGCCAAGTGGCTCCCAAAAGCTATTTGAGCCCACCCGTTTATCATCCGGTCATTGGGGCTTTGTTGAGCGGCTTGCAACTCTACCATGGTGAATTAAGCCAAGATATTTTGGATAATGTAAATCGCTCTGTCTACCATTCCGGTAGTGCGGCGGCTAAAATGTAAAGATTATGAAAAATCAAGATAAGCTGCCCATCACGGAAGAGCGCAATGAAAAATCCATGAATTTGCATGAGATGTCGCCTTTGGAAATCGCAACCTTGATGAACGCAGAAGAAGAAAATGTAAAAAAGGCGGTTCAAGTAGCTTTACCGGTGATTGCCCAAGCTGCTGCTGAAATTGCCACTACTTTTAACCAAGGTGGTCGTCTCTTTTATTTTGGAGCCGGGACCAGTGGGCGCTTAGGGGTTTTGGATGCCTCTGAGTGTCCACCTACTTTTGGTGCTGACCCGGAGATGGTCCAAGGTTTTATTGCCGGGGGCGATAGAGCTTTGCGCTTCAGTCAAGAAGGGGCAGAAGACGATCCTGAAGCCGGGGCTTGGGAGGTTGTCAATAGGAATATCGACGGAAGGGATTTTGTCGTCGGCTTAGCAGCCTCGGGTAAAACTCCTTATGTTCAAGGGGCTTTAAAAAAAGCTAGGTGCCTAGGTGCTAAGACTGCTCTCATCACCTGTAACTCTCAGGCACCTTTGCTGAGTTTAGCGGATTATAAAATTGTAGTGGAAGTTGGTCCCGAGATTTTGACCGGATCCAGTCGCTTAAAAGCAGGGACTGCTCAAAAGCAAGTGTTGAATATGCTCAGCACCATCGCTTTTGTTTTATCCGGCAAGGTCTATTCCAATTTGATGATCGATGTCAAGCCGACCAATGCGAAGCTATTAGACCGGGCAGTTCGGATAATTATGGCGGCAACCGGCTCTAGCCACCAAGAAGCGAAAGAAGCATTGAAAACTCATAACAACCAGGTGCGAGCCAGCATAGAGTGGCTGACTAGCAATAAAAAAGGATAAAACTCTTTGCAAGGAGGCTTTTATGGAAGAATTCAAGTATCAAGCTAAATTAAATATACCATTTGTCGAGAATCCTTTTGGTCAAGCTGAATTGGCTGAAAGGTTAAAACCGGCATTTGCTTTACAGGAAAAGCTGGCAAAAGAACAGATTATCCCAGGGGGAGTGCTGGCTGTGGGCAATATAAACCATGTGGTCTATGGCGCTGCCGGCCTTAATCTTTATGGATCGGAAGCAGCGACGGTTAAGGAAGATACTCTTTATGATTTAGCTTCTTTGACCAAATTGTTTACAGGTTTTATGGCCATGCAAATGTTGGAAAGAGGGCTTTATCGTTTACACGATCCAGTCAGTCTGTTTTTGCCGGAGTTTCAACGCTCCGACAAAGAGCATATAACCATTTATCAGCTTTTAACTCATACCTCAGGCCTGAGCCCTCACCAGGAGTTCTTTAGAAATTGCGACAGTCCTGAAAGCATGCTGGCAGCAATTGCTGAATTTCCCTTAGCTTATGCCACCGGCACTGAAGTAGCCTATAGTTGTTTGGGCTTTATTACCTTGGCTCAAGCTTTGGCTAAGATATTAGGGCTGAGTTTCGATGAATATTTGCAAATAAACCTTTTTCAGCCCCTGCAGATGAAGGATACTTGCTTTAACCCCAAACAGGAAAAAGCAAGAATTGCAGCCACAGAACAGAGCGATTGGGACAATCGTCTCTGCTGGGGTGCTGTTCACGATGAGAATGCCAGATGTCAAGGCGGTATCAGCGGCAATGCTGGTTTGTTCAGCACAGCAGAAGATCTGAGTAAATTCGCCCAGATGTACTTAAACCAGGGCAGCTACAAGGGCCTGAGGTTGCTTTCCCCTTTGACAGTGCAGAATTCCATAATCAATAGAACGGCAGGTCTAGGCAGTCAACACAGAGGCTTAGCCTGGCATTTAAAGGATCAAGGACTATCCTTTATGGGAGATTTGGCTACGAAAAATAGCTTTGGCCATACGGGTTTTACGGGTACTTCCATGTTGATCAGTCCGGAATTAGGCATTTTTGTACTTTGGTTGACCAACAGAGTTCATCCAAGTCGCAAAGAGGAGAGGCTCTTGCGCTATCGTTCCCTCATGCACAATTTAATCTTAGCGGCTTTGGTGTGATCTGATGTTAGGTTACGAATACTATCGACAAAAGCAAGATAAACTCTTGATCGGCTTGATGTGTGGTACTTCAGCTGATGGTGTGGATGTAGCTCTTGCTAAAATTTCTGGCTTTGGTTTTGATTCCCAAGTGGAGTTGATCGATTACTTGGAATATCCTCTGCCAGATCTCCTGAGAGAAGAAATTTTTAAAAGTTTCGATATTGCCAGCAGCGATGTCTGGCAGATCAGCCAACTCAATTTTGCTTTAGGAGATATTTTTGCTCAAGCCACTTTGACCATGTTAAAAAAAGCAAAATTAAAACCGGAAGCCATTACAGCCATTGGCTCTCACGGTCAGACGGTCCACCATATCCCAAATCAAACAGCTTTTGCTCAAGGGCGGTTTAATTCTACCCTGCAATTGGGCTCAGCGGCAGTCATTGCTGAACTAGCTCAGATCAATGTGGTTTCAGACTTTCGCAGTCGAGACATGGCAGTGCAAGGTCAAGGAGCCCCCTTAGTGCCTTATGTAGACTTGCTCCTTTTTAGGAAAAAAGATAAGACTCGCATCTTGCAAAACATCGGTGGAATTGCTAATTTTACCCTTTTACCTGCAGGCCAAGTCGAATACAATGAAATACTGGCCTGCGACAGCGGTCCCGGCAATATGATCATGGACGCAATCGCCAATCAGACCTTGGGTCTTGCTTATGACCCAGAGGGCCAAGAAGCTGCTAAGGGTAAGATCGATCAAGATTTGTTGAAAATTCTCTTGGCGGACGAATATTTTGATTTGACACCGCCTAAGAGCACGGGCCGCGAGAGATACGGTCTTGCTTATGCCCAGAAGTTAATCGAATTGGCCAGTGAGAAAGGCTTGAAGCCTCAGGACATGTTGGCAACAGCCAACGAATTGACGGCCCGCACTATCGTCAAACATTATGAAGATTGGGTTTTCCCTAAATATAAGGTAGACGAAATTATTGTCAGCGGCGGAGGTTTACACAATAAAACCCTGATCAATAGGTTAAAAGAGCTCTGCCCTGAAGCTTTGACCTGGCTGAACTTAGAGGATTTAAATATCCTGCCCGATGCCAAAGAAGCTTTGGCTTTTGCAATTTTAGCCAATGAAACTCTCTGCTACAGTCCCAATAATTTGCCTGCAGCTACAGGTGGAACAAAACCTGTTGTTTTAGGTTCAATAACTTATAAATAAAAAGAGGTGGAAAAGGTGAAAGAAACAGAACTCTATGCTCCGGTTAAAGCTTTGTTTGAGGGTCTTGGCTATGATGTTAAAGGTGAGGTGGCTCATGTTGACGTTGTGGCAATCAAAGAAGAAGAATTCATTTTGATTGAACTCAAGACTTCCTTTAGTTTAAAGCTGCTTTTGCAGGCAACTCAAAGACAAAAACTGGGGCAAAATGTTTATGTGGCTTTACCTGCACCCAAGGCCAGAAGGCGCTATTCCAAAGGCTTTAAAGAGTATGAGCATATTTTAAGGCGTCTTGAATTAGGACTTATTTTAGTTCATTTTGATAAAGAACCAATTCAAGCTGAAATAGTTTTTGAGCCTAAAATTTATGAAAGAAGAGTAATTTTAAATCGTCATGCTCGCCAGAGAAGAGAACTTCTAAAAGAGGCTGAAGGACGTTTAAAAGATTATAATGTAGGCGGCGGCAATGCTCAATTGATTACCGTCTATAAGCAAAACGCTCTTTTGATAGCCGCTTTTATGGATCCAGAAGAACCTATGCGTGCTTATAAATTGCGGGATTTAAGCGGGATAAAAAATGCCGACCGGATCTTGAGATCCAATCATTACAGCTGGTTTGTAAAGGTTGATAGAGGCACCTATGTTTTGAGCAAAACTTTTGCTGAAGAAGCTGAAGAATTTCAAGATCTAATAGCAGAACTGAAAGCTCTGAGGCTCAAACAATTGCAAGCACTAGAAGGAGAAAATTGATGACATAAAAAAGCCCCCTTGTTTTAGAGTTTAGACACGACTATAGTGTCAGCTTTAAAACAAGGGGGCTTTAGATTTATTAACTTTTAAGTTTAATTGCCTGCGGGTTGAAAACCAGGCCTTTGGCCGCGTCCGCGTCCTCTGCCTTGGCCTCTTTGAGCACCTTCGGTTTTTGGCTTTTCAGGAATTTCTACAGTTTCGCCTCTTAACTTAGCGCGTTCAGCTACCGCTTCGTCGATGCTTTGGTCGGCAAATTGACTGTTGTATAAATCGTAATAGAAACCTTCTTGGGCTAAAAGTTCTTCGTGATTACCCTGTTCTATGACATCACCTTTATTTAAGACTAAGATCCTATCTGCATCTTTAATTGTCGATAAGCGGTGAGCGATGACGAAACTGGTTCGCCCTTGTAAGAGACGGCCCATAGCACTTTGAATCAGCAACTCGGTTCTGGTGTCGACGGAGCTGGTTGCCTCATCGAGGATGAGAACCTTCGGCTCGCTGACAAAGGCCCTGGCAATGGTCAGAAGCTGTTTTTGTCCTTCAGAAATATTTGAGGCTTCTTCATTGAGCACTGTCTGATAGCCTTCAGGTAAGGTCCGGATGAAATAGTCGGCAAAGGCAGCTTTAGCAGCGTTGACCACTTGTTCTTCCGTTGCACCTTCATGACCGTAGGCGATGTTGGCAAAGATTGTATCGTTGTAGAGCCAAGTGTCTTGTAAAACCATGCCGAATTGATCGCGCAACTCTTCTCTGGGTATAGTGGATATATCGATTCCGTCAAGTTTAATACTGCCAGAATCCACTTCGTAGAAGCGCATGAGCAAGTTGACCAAGGTAGTTTTGCCGGCACCGGTAGGACCGACGATGGCAATCATCTGACCCGGTTCAACTTCTAAATTGAAATCATGAATGATTGTTTCGCCGGGGCGATAGCCAAAGCGAACGTGTTCCAGGGTGACATGACCTTTAAGGTCTTCGGGCAAGCTATTGGTTTCGACCTCAGGCGAGATCTCTTCTTCATCTAAGAGTTCAAAAACTCTCTCGGCTGCTGCCACTGTCGATTGTAAGACGTTGGCGATCTGAGCAGTTTGGTTGATGGGTTGGTTGAACTGACGGATGTATTGTAAGAAACTCTGAATATTACCGATGGAAATTTGACCCCGGACTGCTAAAAATCCGCCGACTAAACAAACGGCAACATAGCCTAAGTTACCAACGAAACCTAAGAGGGGCATGATGATCCCGGATAAAAATTGAGCTCTGATGCTGACATCATAAAGGTCAGTATTGATTTTTTCAAAGGTTTTGACACTCTGTTGTTCTCTGCCATAGGCTTTAATCACACTGTGGCCGGAGAACATTTCTTCCACATGACTGTTCATATTACCAATCAGGCGCTGTTGACTGATGAATAAAGGTTGAGATCTTTTAGTGATGATTCTGGTTATTAAGATGCTCAAAGGCACAGTGATGAAAGTAATCAGTGTCATCAAAGGGCTAATCCTAATCATCATGAAGAGAATACCCACCAGAGTTACAGCGGCACTGATCAGCTGGTTTAAGGATTGTTGTAAATTTGAACTGACTGTATCAACGTCGTTGACGGCACGGCTTAAAAGTTCACCGTGAGTTTGGCTATCATAATAAGAAAGGGGTAATTTAGCCAGTTTAGCACTGATATCGGATCTGAGGCTGCGTACGATTTTCTGGGAAATACCGGTCATCAGCCAATTTTGACTGTAGAGTAATAGAGAGTTGCCAACGTAGAGACTGAGTAAAAGGGCTAAGATACGGCTGACTCCGGCTAAATCTACGCCACCGATACCATATAAGTTTAGGCCTTCTAAAATTTTGTCTGTAACTTGACCGGTCACTCTGGGTGCATAAACATTGAGTAAAGTTGCGGAAATTGTGGCTACTGTGATGAAAATCAGACCAAACCAGTGAGGCCTCAAATATTGAATCAAGCGGATTAATGTTCCTTTGAAATCTCGCGCTTTTTCTCCCGGTAAAAATCTGCCGGGTCCACCTCCGCGGCCGCCTCTACCTCTGACTTGAAACTCGCCTCTGGTATTTAAGCGTTCTTTCTCCTGGTTGTTTTGTTTGTTATTTTGCTGGGCCTTGTTTGCTGTTTGTTCTTGTGCACTCAATGTAGATCACCTGCCTCTTGTCCTAAAGCTTTGGCTGAATATTCTTCAACGGATAATTGTGATTCTAAGATTTCTTGATAGACTTTGCAGCTTTCCAGCAATGTCTCATGGGTTCCTTGACCGACAATTCGACCTTCGTCCATGACTAAGATCAAATCAGAGTTCATAATGGTGCTGACCCTTTGAGCGATGATAATGACTGTAGATCTAGCTGTTCGCTCTGCCATGGCTGCGCGCAAATTGGAATCGGTTTTAAAGTCGAGAGCCGAGAAACTATCATCGAAGATATAAATGGGTGCTTTTCTGATCAAGGCTCTGGCTATGCTCAGCCTTTGTTTTTGACCTCCGGAGAAATTGGTTCCCCCCTGAGCTACCTCCCCATTAATTCCATCGGGCAGGTTCATAACGAAATCATAGGCTTGGGCTATTTTTAAAGCTTCTAAAATTTCTTCGTCGCTGGCATCCTCTTTGCCGAAACGCAAGTTGTCTGCTATGGTTCCGCTAAATAATAAGGTCTTTTGAGAGACGAAGGCGATTTTCGAACGTAGTTCTTGTAAATCTAATTTTGAAATATCCTTGCCGTTCAATAGAATAGTGCCTGATTCTAAATCGTAAAATCGTAAAAGTAATTGGGCTAGGGTAGATTTTCCGGCTCCGGTCCCGCCTATGATGGCAACTGTTTGCCCCGGTTTACCTATGAAATTAATGTCGTGCAAAACCGGTGCTTCACTGCCCGGATAACGGAAATTGACCTGATCGAATTCAATAGTAATCTCTTCGCTTTTGGGAAAAATAATGAGATTATCTGGGTCAGGCTGGCGAATACAAATGTCTGTTTCTAAAATTTCGTTAACTCGGTCTGCAGAAACTGCTGCTCTGGGGTACATGATGAAAATCATGGACATGCCCATGAGAGAGCCTAAAATCATGCCGATATATTGAATGAAGGCCATTAAATCGCCGATCATCAAATCGCCTCTGTTGATGAACTGACTGCCAAACCACAAGGTAGCAATAATTGTTGAGTTCATAATAATTGACATAACCGGTGACTGTAAAGCCATCAGACGGTTTACCCTAATAGCATTGTCGGTCAGCTCTTCATTGGCTTTGTTAAAACGTTCTTGTTGGTAATCGTCACGAATAAAAGCCCTGACGACTCTGACGCCAGAAAGCCCTTCTCGCATGACTAAATTCAGGCGATCAAGACGTTTTTGCATAATATCAAAAAGAGGATGGGCTTTTTTGGCAATGATAATTACTGATAAAACAACAGCCGGTAATGAGAAAATTAAGATGGAGCTTAAAGCCACTTTGGTGCTTAAAACATTGTAAATGCCCCCGATAAAAGTAATCGGAGCGGCTAGCATCATGCGTTGACCCATCATCAAGAGCATCTGCAATTGCCTGACATCGTTGGTGGAACGGGTAATCAAAGAAGCCGTTCCAAATTCATCGAATTCTCGTTGGCCAAAATCTTCAATTTTGTTGAAGGTCTTGTTGCGCAAATCTCGAGAAAAGCCCATGGCGTTGCGGGTGGAGAAATAACTGGTACCGATGGCACAGCTCATACCCAAGAGGGCTACCAAGAGCATTTGGCCTCCGACTTTGAGAATATAAGCGGTGTCGCCGGTCGCAATGCCGTTGTTGACTATTTTAGCCATCAGTTTAGGCAGCTGTAAATCTGCCATGGTTCGCCCTAAAACAAAGAAGCAAACCAGATAAAATGTAGGTAAATAGGGTTTAAACCCTCTCAATATTTTTTTCATACTTTACATCCTTAATTTTCACCTTGATTGTTTAGTGCTTTTTGAGCTTTGTTATATTCGCGATATTTTGTCGTCAATTTTTTCATCAAATCTAGAAATGTTCGCATATCTTCGTAGCCCAGCAAATTGACCATGACTTTTGCATTGTGTAAAAACTTGTCGTAGGAGTCTTTGACTTTCTGTTGTCCTTTTTCGGTAATTTCGACAAAGACAACGCGTCTGTCTTTACCGTCTCTGACTCTTCTTAAAAACTCTCTTTTTTCTAACGGATTGAGCAAAAGAGTTATGCTGGGAGGAGAGAGACGTAATTCTTCGCCAATGGCGGAAAGAGTTACTAAGTCGACCCCTCTTCTTTTCCGATTTTGCAGAAAATATAAGAGCATCATTTCTTTAGGTTTTAATGTTAAATCGGCAGGCTCTGTCTGTTGACATCTGTTGAAGTGGCGCATTGCTCTGACCAGCTCATGAGCCATTTGAGCTTCTTGGGTGTTTAGGTTTTCCTTCACAGGTTTTAGGCTCCTTTC
>JAAYKD010000035.1 GCA_012522585.1 Bacillota bacterium
ATATAAAATTACACCTAGGGCCATAGAATATAAGTTTCGACTATTATTGGAAGATAGGTTAATCTCTGTCCTTGCCTATAATCTAGAGACAGTGTTTGCGGAAAAACTTGAAACTATTTTATCAAGGGGAACCACAACTACAAGGATGCGTGATTACTATGATATTCATATTTTAATGGAATTACACGAATCCAATTTAAATGAAGATTTTCTAAAACAAGCATTTATAGAAACATCTAGGCATAGGGGGAGTTTTGATAATATTAAAAAGAGTAGCGATGAATATATAGAAATGATAGAAACATCAGAAATCCTACTAAACTTATGGGAAAGATATCGCTCTAAAAATGAATACGCATCAGAGATAGGGTGGATTGAAGCACTTGCTAGTATGAAAAGAGCATTTAATAAAATCGACTTCTCTTGACACTCGTGCTACATTCAAATAAAAAAGTAGCACAAAAAACAAATCTATCCTAAGGCACTCTTAAAAAAGGGTGTCTTTTCTTATGCCTAAAAATAATGAAGGAGGTGGCAAGGTGTCAGATAATTTTGGTCTTAAAATTGGTATTGAAGGCGAAAAGGAATTTAAAAATGCCCTTAGGGACATTAACCAGTCCTTTAAAGTGTTAGGCTCTGAGATGAAACTTGCCTCCTCCGAGTTTGATAAAAATGACAAAAGCATTGCGGCGGTAACGGTGCGAAACCAAGTGCTAAATAAGGCAATTGACGCACAAAAAGATAAAATATCCACCCTTGAGTCGGCACTGAAAAATGCGACCGAAAGCTTTGGAGAAAACGACCGCCGAACCCAGAACTGGGCTATCCAGCTTAACAATGCCAAAGCCGAACTTAATGGTATGGAGCGTGAACTGGAGGAAACGGCTGAGGATGCTGATAACCTTGGGGAAGAATTAGAAGAATCGGGCAAAAGTGCGGATAACGCAGGTGGCAGGTTTGAAAATCTCGGAGGGGTTCTTAAGGGAATCGGCATAGCTATGGGTGCAGTGGCAGTCGCCGCTGGTGCTGCTGCTATAAAACTTGGCACAGAGATTGTGAAGCAATTCGGTGAACTGGAACAAAACCTTGGTGGCTCGGAGGCCGTGTTTGGCAAGTACGCTGCCTCGATTCAGAAAACCGGTGAAGAAGCCTACAAAAACATGGGCGTATCACAGAGCCAATACCTAGCTACTGCTAATAAAATGGGCGCATTGTTCCAAGGCTCCGGTATAGAACAGCAAAAGAGCCTGGAACTAACTGAAAAAGCCATGCAACGGGCAGCAGATATGGCATCTGTCATGGGCCTTGATATGCAGATGGCCCTTGATTCTGTTGCGGGAGCTGCTAAGGGCAACTTTACTATGATGGATAATCTAGGTGTAGCCATGAATGCCACCAATATACAGGCTTACGCTTTAGCCAAGGGGCTAGACTTCACTTGGGCCTCCGCCACCAATGCTGAAAAAGCCGAAGTCGCTATGCAGATGTTCTTTGAAAACACCCAGCAGTATGCCGGAAACTTCGCAAAAGAATCCACTGAGACAATAACTGGCTCCATCGGACTTTTTCAAGCAGCTTTAGGATCATTTACGGCAGGCCTTGGCAACGCTGATGCAGACATGAGAAACCTTACTGAAAACCTGGTGGATGCATTGCAAGCAGTGGTAAAAAACATCGTTCCTGTTATTGAAAACATTGTAACAGCACTTCCTACTGCTACCGGTGCGATTTTGTCAGCGATAGGTGATTTGCTCCCTTTGCTCCTTAGTACTGTAACAGAACTATTTAATCAGGTATTAGAGGCGATAATAAGCCTTTTGCCGGAACTCATCCCGGCTGCCGTTGATGCAGTGATGACAATTGTGGGAGCCTTGATTGATAACCTCCCTCTTTTAATTGATGCGGCGGTACAACTGGTGACTACCCTTGTGGGAGGCATCGGTTCGGCTTTACCGGAGTTAATCCCTGCAGCTGTGAATGCTATCGTCACAATAGTGCAAAGCCTGCTAGACAACATGCCCATGCTGCTAAAAG
>JAAYKD010000036.1 GCA_012522585.1 Bacillota bacterium
CGAAAACCCCTATATTTTAAGCCTCTATGAAGAGTTTTTAGGCGAAGCTAACAGTTCTTTAGCTCATAAACTCTTACACACCCATTATGTGCCCAGACAAAAGCACTGATTAGAAGCTTAAATTAAACATATTTATTTGCCTAAACCTAACAACAAATTTTATGATTATCTCAGTTTAGTTTTCAGTTGAAAATACAGCTTTGATCCTTTAGGAATTTGTGCAGCTTATCGTTATACTTAGCTTTTCACATGAATGAGTGAATTAAATTCACAAAGACCAACCCTATACAAGGAATAGTTTAAAGCCCCAGACATCAAGATTGGATGCCTGGGGCTTTTTAAGCTTTTATTTTTTTTAAAAATTCTAGGTGCTAACTTAAACATGAAATTCTCGTTTTTTAAACTGGTTAACTCCTGATTGCTACCAACAAGGTTGAGGGAGAATCCTCCTGCCAGGGGGCCGAATCGGGGCCGCTAAAATAATCTACTACGGCAAACCCGGCTTCTTGCAGAAGCTTTTGTAACAAGACTTTACGAATAGGATAGATAACTATCTGTTGTCGCGATAGTTCTTTAGCATCTATACGCATGACTGAAAGAACAGTATCCATTGCTAACATACCATCATTACGCAATTTGAGCTTGCGTTTGAGCCGCACTCCGTTTTCTTCGTCTGTTAAATCTGGCAATTCACTCATCTGATAGTCAAGAATCAAATCGTAATTAAATAACTGCACTACTAAGCGGCCACCTTTATTCAACAACTGGGCTGCCTTTTGAAAAAACTGAGCATATTCTCTTTCGTTTTTCAAAACAGAACAAGCATTGTGTAAGCATAGAAGAATATGATAGCTTCCTGCTTGACCCGGAAGGTCTAATAAAGGAGCAGCCTGAAACTGCAGAGCTCTTGGCACTTTGTCAGTCAGAGCGTAGGCTCTTGCTTGCTTGAGCAAAGCCTGTTCGTTTTCTATAGCCGTCACGACTGCACCTTCTACAGCTAAGGCATGAGCTATTTCCCCTCGACCACAAGCAGCATCCAAGATATGAGCCGAACTCAAAGTGCCTATTTCTCTTTTTAAAAACTCTAAGATCTCTTCTTCGGAAGGTCGCACCAGATTTCCGTAATAATCGATATAGCCTTTCATATGATCGAACATAAAACTACCTCCCGTTTTTTTCAAAGCATTCATTACTTCAAAATTCAACGCATCTTGAAAATATCCTGCTTTTAATGGTATTTTTTAGTTATAATGCCCTGCTTTATTTATAGAATTCTGCTTTTTTATGATATTGGCTCAAAAAACCAAAAAACACTTGAAAGAATGTTCAATCTTTTGTATAATAACCTTATCACTTAACAAGGAGGATTTTAAAAATGGCATATATGTCTTTTTCCTTAACCCCCAAGGGAACCTTGATGCAAGTCGAAGACAAAAAGGATCAACTGGTCAACAGAGAACATTTTGGTCCGACTGATTTATTCTTCGCCGGTATCGGAGCTTGAATGTTTGCAGGAATTGCGGCTTACGGCCGTAAATTTGAGCTTCCGGTGGAAGCCATTACCATGACTCTCGATACCACACGCAATGATAAAACAAGACTGATCGACAAACTGGATTTCCAAGTTACATTTCCCGAGGGTTTCCCACCACAGCATCAAGCTTCTATTCTAAGAAATATGAATGCTTGTTATGTAAAAAAACATCTCTACGACCCACCTGAAGTAACAGTAACCATAGTCGAATAATTGAATCCCCTTTCTTAAAAGCCCAAAAAGCTCAAGCTTAAGTCCGGTCTTTTAGGAAAGGGGTTATTTTTTAGTAAAACCTTGGTTGAACAGAATAAAGAAGGAAACCCTTACGCATAACAAGAATTTTACAAACACTTATATTGTGAGGTGAGATGATGAAAAAATTACCAAAACTAGCACTGCTCTTTCTGGTTTTAGCTTTGGTCCTAACAGCTTGCAACCAGAAAAAAGAAGAAGAACCCGATCTTCTAGATCCAATTGAGCAACCTACATACACTCTGGCTGATTCAGCTACTTCCTTACCCGAAGGCATGCCTGGGCTTTTAGACTACTTGACGACCAGAGAGGGTTATTTTAAGGTCAACGAAAATGATTTGGTCTATCTAATCATAAGCTTAGGCCAAGAAGCCGAAGAAGGTATTTCTCTTAGACTCAAAGATCTGATCAAAGAAAATTCAGTCCTTAAAATAAATCTGGAAACAGAACTTCTGAGTGAAAGTGGAGAAGGAATGACTGCCTCTTTTCCTCAAATGGTTTTAGTTTTTGAGGAAGATTTTGAAGAACTGGAGATCAATCTAAACGAAGATGATAGCTTAGATTATTTAGATTTAGTCTATCATTTTGCTCAAGCTACTTACCAAGAAGTAGACGAAGCAGGAGATTTGATTTTGCATTTGAGTCACGACGAAGAAGGATATTTTCAGGTTTTTGAATTAACCCCTTTACAAGCTGAAATACTGCCTCATCTAAAATTACAAGAAGATGCTTCTATAAACATATTTTTTGTAACAGAAGAAAGTAAGCAGCCGATTATTGTAGAATTACAAATACCCGGCAAATAAAACAATAAAAGCAAATATAAAACTGACCCCCTAAATCCGGACCTTTCGGAATTAGGGGGTTTTTCCTATAAATCTATTGATTTTTATCTGAGGCAAAAGCTGATTAAGATTAACTCGCAGAGCGATTAAGATTATCTGTTTTCATTGCTCAGTTTACTTTTTGCCCAGTAGCATTGAAGCTTTAGCCCAGACTATTTATCCCCCTCAGGTGGCACAACGCAAATAAATTTTAATACTTGGTCTCCTCCGTTTAAAATTTGATGTTCGGCATTGCCAGGCACTAACATAGCATTACCAAATTTTAAATCTACTATTTTTCCGTCTAAATCCAGCTCGCCTTGACCATCAACTACAAACATGTACTGAGGCCAATCGTGTTTATGTTTAGGAGTATATCCACCCGGTTCAATCTCAAAAAACCGCATAACATAATCATCCCAGCCATTGTGAGGGCCTAAAACCGATTTCTTGCTGACTTTTGTGGCCCCCTTGCCTTCAAACAAAACAGCCTTTATATCATCAATATGAAATACCGACATAAAAATCACCTTTCTTTTTTAATTTTTCTGAATTTTATCTTTTATATGGGTTAGCCATTTGCTGAGCTCTGAGATCATAGATACCTTTGGCATCTGTTAAAGCAGCCATCATTTCGGAACCCAACCTGTCGGCCAATTCATTATAAGCACCTTCAGCATCATCCAAAATAGCTTCTTCATTGACCAACAAAAGCTTTCTCTCTTCCATGACCAATTGGCCATCGATGATAACCGTGTCTACATCCTGACCTTGAGCATGATAGACTAATCTTTGTACCGGCATGGGGCCAAAGGGGGCCAAATGAGGTTGGCGGACATTGACTAAAATAAGATCAGCCTGTTTCCCCTCTTCTAAAGTACCGATTTTTTTATCTAAATCAAAGGCCTTAGCCGGACGAATAGTGCACATCTCCAAAACTCTGCCGGCCGGAGCCAACATTGAATCGTTTTCGTGAGCCCTATGTAAAACCTGGAAGATTTTCATATCCCGCCAAATATCATAGCTACGATCTGGGGCCGTACCGTCCGTTACAATTACAACCTCTCCACCCGCTCGCAAAACTTCATAGACTGGGCACCTAGCGCGAATGTTTGACCTGGTGGTAGGGCCATGCATTAAAACAGCTCCAGTTTCAGCAAAGATTTCAATTTCTCTTTGACTTAAAGCTGTGGAATGAGTCAAAGAAGTATGAGGACCCAAAATCTCCGGAGTTGTATCGTAGACAAACTGGACCCCACCTCCTTGAATATGAGTGTGTAAAGGCAGATTGTATTCTTGAGCGATCCGCCCCATTTCTCTGTTTTTCCAAATGGCAAACTCTCTATCTTCCGGATAATTTGTATCTATTCCCAGATTACCCGGCATAGGCAAGCAGATTTGTCTTTTATGCAAACCGTTGAATTTTTTGACACTTTCCTCTGTGTTGGCAACCATCTGCTGGGGAGTAAGAGTTGTTTCCACGGCTTGACCATTTCTCCAGATTCTTGGTTTCTTGGGCCAAGGTCCATCACAAGCACCTAATCCTGAGATTTGCCTGATACCTGTTTTGATGGCGCCGTTAAAATGTGCTTCTAAATTGCCTAAATGATCGGGTCTGGGAGTGCTGCCCAGCATGGAAACCCCAGTGGTAATCCCAAACTTTAAGCGCTCAGCTGCAGCCAGTGCACCTTCAGCTTGCCAAAAGAATTCATCAGTATATCTAAAATATATATCTTCGGCCATCTGGCCCCACCAGCCACCATCAGGACCATCGCTGCTTTCTGCTAGAGTTTTAATCAAGCAATGGCCTGCGTGGCCATGACCATCGACTAAACCAGGCATAACCACATGGTTTTTAGCATCGATAATCTTGGCTGCTTCTAGTTCAGCTGGCAACTCGTACATATGTCCGAGAGCTGCAATTTTATCTGCTTTTATAGCAACAAAGCCAGGTTGATAAATATTGTGTTCTTGGTCCACAGTTATAACAGTTCCATTTATGATTAGAATATCGAACAAAACTATTCCTCCTCTTTGAGCACTATTCTCTCAAGATAAGGACCAGTCGCTTCTCTTGTAAAATCTAAGCCAACCAATTCTTGAATAACAATTTCACCTACATATAAGATACGGGCTTCTTCCAAATGGCCTGCCAAGCACTTCTTGTGATCAGAGACAACTACGTGAATATGAGGTTGGCCATCGGCAATAAAGCCCTGGACTGCAACTACTTCAAGGGGTGTATCGTTAAACTCTGGATAGGTAAATTTGGGAGGCAATTCAGTCGTTAGGGGTATTTTAAGGCGACAATTATCGAAACTGCCGATTCCTGAAGCTATATACCCATTTTTAATCTCAGCCTCGCGTAAGACCTGACGAATACCCTCAATGATGTAGTCACCTTTATCGAAACGCAATACAATTGTGCGACCAGGGCTGGCGCCTTCGTAATATTTCACACAAAACAGCTCCTTTGATAAAATTTGTTTCTGCAAACAGTCCTTTTTTATATTCAATAAAAACAATTGCCTTTCCTTTAAACTAAATTGAGTAAATTTTTGCCTTTACTTTTTCTTTAGACACTCGTATAATTATATATGCAAAGTAAATTTATAATTATTTTTTAGGAGGTAAAACCATGTTAAAAACCGATGTGTTCACTCCTTCCCGTTTCAAATCTGAAGGAAGTATCTTCTTACGCGGCGTTCAGGTACCTTTTCATACTGTGAGCGAGGACAATGTTTTCTACGATGATGAAGGAAAGCCCATGGCATCAATTTTTTCTTATTCATATTTTCGTTCCGATGTAGAAAACATCGACGAAAGGCCCGTTTTATTTGGCTTTAATGGAGGCCCAGGCACATCTTCCATGATGGTTCATGTGGGTTTTTTAAGCCCCTTGCGCATGAAGTATGGTGAAGAGGATGCAGATGGTACTCCTTTACCCCCCTATGAGTCCTGCGAAAATGCTCAATGCCTATTGGATATTGCCGATTTAGTCGTCATCGACCCTGTTGGGACTGGCTTTGGTCGCTTGGTTAATGAAGAGTATAAAGACAAATTTTATGGCATCGAACCTGATGCCGAAGCTATATTGACCTTTATTCAGATGTGGTTAGCTCGTTACAACCGTTGGAAGAGCCCTAAATACATCGTCGGAGAAAGCTATGGCTGTACCCGAGCTGCAACGGTTGCAGGTATGGGCTCCCTGAGTGGTTCTGACAGAGCTTATAGCGTGGCCTTCGATGGTATAATCATGATTGGCAACACGGTAACCTTAGGCAAGCATTTCAGAGACTGCCCGCCGGTTTATCCTTCAGTTTTAGCCTTCCCCACCTTGGCAGCAACCCATTGGTATCACAATAAGCCCTCTGAGCAAAGCGTGGAAGAATTTGTAGCTGAGGCTAAAGCTTTTGCCGACCGCGATTATCTTTTAGCCCTTTATCAAGGTGAAGCCTTACCAGATGATGAAAGAGAAAGAATAATCGAAAAAATAATATACTATACTGGAGTCAGCCGCCAATACTTGGAAAGAAGAGCTCTTTTTGTCGACGATGTTGAATTTAGAGCCGAAGTAGCCAGAAACAAAGGTAAATATGTCTCGCGTCTAGACGGACGAATTACCAGACCTCTGATCAATCCAGGCTTGGTAGAAGAAAGGTGGGGCATGCGCGACGACCCAGCCGAGGGTAAATATAACCCCTTCTTCCAATCAATTTTGTGTGGCGAAGTCTTCCCTATGCTCAATATCAACTGGGACCGCAATTTCGTCAACTCCCATTCCTTATACATGAGCTGGAACAATGAGATAAAATACCGTAACACCTCCATGAGTTTAAGCTCGGCAATGCGCCGCATTCCCGGGATGCGCACCTTCTTCATCAATGGTTGGTACGATATCTGTACTCAAATCGGTATTCTTTATTACACTTTGAATCATGCCGATTTCCCCATGGAGAGGATCTTTGTCAAAGGTTATAAAGCCGGACATATGGCCTATTTAGGCGAAGAAAACATCCAAGAGATGACTGACGACATGTACACCTTCATGACCGGTGGCGACCCCACAAAAAATTAGCTAGGTAAATAAATAAAAAAAATTGATTTTTGCAGCTGTTTAGATTTCAGCTTGACCTCTTGGGCCTAATCTTGGTCAAAGCTTATAAAAAAGGGTGTCGAAGGTTAAACGCCTTTGACACCCTTTTGTTCATCTAAAAGGAGAAGGACAAAGTATATCCTATCAAGAATACTTATATAAATAAATGAAATTTTAAACAAGCAGGCCGGGACTTAAAAGGAGCCAAAAGCTTTTTGGTGCCGGTTCCCTTTATGTCCGGGAAAAATCCTTTTCTCAATTTACGAATAAGGGCTGGAGGAAAAATGAAGAGATCTGAAATCAACAAGATTTTAGCTGAAACCAAACTATTCGTTAAAAATATTGGCTTTAAATTACCCGATTTTGCCTATTGGTCTGTCGGAGAATGGGAAAAAGCAGGTTCAGACTTTGATGAAATCCGCGAAAATATGCTAGGCTGGGATATCACCGATTATGGCCAGGGAAAATTTAAGGAAATAGGACTGGTTTTATTCACCTTGCGCAATGGCAATGTAAGCAGTGACAAGTATAAAAAGAGCTACGCCGAGAAGATACTCATTTTAGAAGAAGGGCAAATTTGTCCTACACATTTCCATAAAAACAAAATGGAGGATATCATCAACCGGGGCGGAGGCAATCTACAAATAAAATTGTGGAATTCAAACGATGAAGGCAAACCCTTGACCACTCCAGTAACATTTAGCAGCGATGGCCAGATCAAGACAGCTGACTGTGGCACTCCTATCATCATCACACCCGGCAACAGTATAACTTTAATTCCAGGAATCTATCACGAGTTTTCTGCTCTGAACTCCAAGGTTCTGCTAGGTGAAGTATCATCTGTAAATGATGACAACCATGATAATTTTTTCTTAGAAAAACAAGGACGCTTTCCTCAAATAGAAGAAGATGAAGTACCTTTGCATTATCTATGCAATGAGTACCCTAGATAAAAAATAATTAACAAATTTCAGGAGAAATAAATGGAGAAACTATTCGATGCAACTGCCTTAGGCGAGATCCTCATAGACTTTACTGAGTGTGGAGTTTCGGCCAATGGTCGTCGCCTTTATCAGCAAAACCCAGGGGGCGCTGTTGCCAATGTAATGTATACCATGAGTAAATTAGGCGCTAAAACTTCTTTTATTGGCAAAGTAGGTCGAGATGTTCACGGCGAGTATTTAAAAGAAACACTGAAAAGAGTGGGTGTTAACACCGATGGACTTGTCTT
This sequence comes from Bacillota bacterium, assembly GCA_012522585.1. Taxonomy (GTDB): domain Bacteria; phylum Bacillota; class JAAYKD01; order JAAYKD01; family JAAYKD01; genus JAAYKD01. Next base: position 7,938 of record JAAYKD010000036.1, read on the forward strand.
GGACCCAAATGTTTTTACAACATTAGCCTTTGTTACCTTATCAGACAAAAAGAAGCCAAGCTTTAGCTTTGCCAGAAAACCTGGAGCAGATACCCAGTTACAAAAACCCGAAGTCAATAAGGAAATAATTAGCACAACAAAAATTTTTCATGTTGGCTCTTTATCCTTAACCGATGAACCCTCTCGCAGTACAACCCTATATGCCCTCGACCTAGCTAAAAATAGCGGCGCCATAATATCTTATGACCCAAATTATCGTGCCTCTCTTTGGCCTAATTTTGAACAAGCCAAACAACAATTACGGATCATCCTTCCCTTTGTCAATCTGCTTAAACTAGCTGAGGAAGAAACAGAAATTCTGACAGATGAAACAGACCCTTCCTTAGCTGCCAAGAAATTAGTTGAAGCTGGTATTTCCTGTGTTGTTGTAACCCTAGGAGAAAGAGGAGCCCTAGTTTGTACAAAAAAAGGACAGAAGGAAGTGCCGGCACAGAAGGTAGAAAATATCGTTGATACAACCGGAGCAGGTGATGCTTTTTGGGGCGCATTTCTTAAAAAAATGATTGACAATAATGTTACCCATCAAAATTTAAGCCTGGAGCAGGCAATTGAATTCGCTCAATTTGGCAATAAAATTGCAGCGGAACACATAAAAAAATAAACGAAAAGTCGCTTCGTGAAAACCAAAAGCCCTCCCTACCCCACTTTAACTGGGATAGGGAGGGCTTTTTCTTTAAGACAAGTTATTTAGCTTAACTGAGCTCCTTTGTTTTAACTTTATTCAACTATTTATTCGGCAGCTTTAAAATTATAAATAGGCTTAATTCTATCGACTATTTCCACCGCATCTCCAACGTTTTGGATTATCTCTTCCATGGGCTTATAAGCAAGTGCACATTCATCTAAGGTATCTTTGTTGACCGAAGTAGTATAAATGCCCTTCATGGAGTCTTTAAACTCTTCCATACTCAAAGTAGCTTTAGCCTGTCTGCGGCTCATCAGGCGACCGGCACCGTGAGGCGCTGAATAATTCCACTCTGGATTACCCTTACCTATACAAATTAAACTACCATCGCGCATTTTAATAGGTATAATGAGCCTTTCGCCCTTTTTGGCAGAAACAGCACCTTTGCGCAGAATCATCTTATCTAGATCGATATAATTATGAATAGTAGTGAATTGCCATGCTACATCCAAACCCATACCTTTAACTATTTCATCTACCATAGCTTTACGATTGAGTTCGGCAAAGTATTGAATTATTTTCATATCATGAAGATAATCATCGAATAAGTCCGCCTCAAGGTAGGCTAAATCTCGGGGAACTTTCTTTTTTTCTTCTTTACTTAATGATCTTTGAGCTTCTCGCTGATAATAAGTTGCCACCTGGTGGCCTATATTGCGACTGCCAGAATGCACAGCCAGATACAATTCTCCATTTGAATCTTCGTTTACTTCGATAAAATGATTGCCTCCACCCAAAGTACCGATACTCAAACGTGCTCTTTTTAAATTTACCTTGTCTTTACATTTCAATTTATTTAAATCGATCTTTTCATTGTAACGGTGAGGCGTTCTTCTAATTCCGGTGCCAGAAGGAATTTTATCATAAATAAGACGATCTAATTTTCTTAAATCGATTGATTTATCGTTTAATTTGCTGACTTCGATACCACAACCTATGTCGACTCCAACCAAATTTGGCACTATTTTGTCTTGAATGGTCATAGTAGTACCTATGGTGCAACCTGCACCTGCATGAACGTCGGGCATTATGGCAATTTTACTGCCGGCCACAAATTCTTGGTCGCACAAAGTTTTAATCTGTCTCGCTGCTGTATTTTCGATATTGTCGGTAAAAACAACGGCTGCATTATACTTTCCCTTAATTATTGGCATAATGTCCTCCTTTTCTTCAAGGTATTCGTTATAGAACACCTATATCTTAACATATTTAAGGAGGAAGCTCAAACTAGAGACCTCGAACTATACTCAAAATAAACAATTCTTAAAGCAAACATGTTTGTTAGAGGCTTCAAATTCTGCTAGCTATCTCGTCGATTTTACCGTCTTTTAGTTTTACTACTCGATCGGCAATCTCGGCTACCTCGGGGTTATGAGAAGCCACAATAACCGTGACACCTTCTCGATTTAGCTCCCGCATTAACTCTAATACCATGTTGTGATTGGCACTGTCTAAATTACCCGTTGGCTCGTCGGCCAGCAATAAAGAGGGCTTGTTCATCATAGCCCGGGCAATAGCCACTCTTTGCTCTTGGCCTCCGGAAAGTTCACCGGGAAAGTGTTCCATTCGATCGGTCATATCCACCTGTTTCAATAAAGCCTCAGCCCGTTGCCGCACCTCACTCTCAGGTTTAGGATTGACTAAATATTTTGCCGGCTGCATAACATTTTCCAGGGCTGTTTTATCATCCAGTAAATTATAATCCTGAAAAATGAAACCGATTTTTTCAGCTCGAAAAGCAGATAGCTTTTTATCGTTTGTCGTTGAAATATAATCTAAACTAGCCGTTCCGGCAAGCATTTCATCTTCAAATTGATATGTACCTTCATCTGGCTGCAGCAAAGTGCCAAGTAAATACAGTAAAGTAGACTTACCACTCCCCGAAGGGCCCCACAGTGTTATCCATTCTCCTCGACGAATATCTAAGTCCGCTCGATCTACTGCCCGTATTTCTACTTCCCGCTTATAATAGATTTTGCTAATACCCTTTACAGTTAATAAGTTGCGATTTTCTTCCATGGCTTTTACCTCCACGGTTATTTTTTCATTTTTCCGGCGACTAACGATGCTATATACACCGCCACAGCCAAAATTATCATTGGTATCATTACATAAGGTGTAGTTACTTTAAAAAGTACATTTAACACTGCTACCACACCTATTATGACCATGGCAATAATTGTCAGTTTTTCTTGAAGGGGGCTGAATTTATAAGGGTGCCTTTCTTTTGACATAAGATTCTCCTCCTAAATTAAAATAAATTTGCCGGTGGCACTTTGGCAAAGCGTTGTGCCGGTTGCCAAGTTGCCAAAACACAAAGTACCAGAGAAACAAAAATGGGTATTAAAGTAATTAAGTGATCTGTAAAATAGATATAAGAGAGCCCTTGGTCTGAGACAAAGAGAATAAACCCTAAAATATATCCTATAAGAACAGCCGGAAATGCGGGCCAAATAGATTCGGTAAATATAACTCTCGCTATTTGACTTTGGGTTGCACCTAAGGCTCTTTGAATAGCGACTCTGCGAGCCAACTCACGAGTTCTTATTAAAGTAAAGGCTAAAACTGCCAAGCCTATTTGCACGACTTCTAAGATTATAAACATCCATACAGTATAGAGAAAAGTTTGTTGTAACTGCCTGGACTGCTCTAGGTCATAGAGTTTTTCCTTAATTCTCAACAATGGATTTTCGGAAGCAGACAGCCACTGCTCTAAGGTTGCTCGGCTTCGACTGATCAGATCAAAATCGTTGCTTCGTAAAATAACAATAGGTTTTAAAACATCTTGCCAAAGGGCGGCATCTTGGGCTGTTGTTGAAAGGTAAACAGCGGCCTCAGCATTTCCGAGATTGGGCCTTTCAATACCCTTTTGGGGAGTCACCACACCCACTATTTCATATTCTGCCCCATCGGTACTGAAACGGATGCTTTGCCCTAGTGCAGCTTGAGCCGACCCAAACAAGCCCTCAGCTAAACTATTACCCAAAACCGTCTCCTGATTAGAACCTAGCCAATGACCTTCAGTTATATGTAAACCCTGGGCTATTAAGGAATCCCCCTCACAAATGGCTATATCTGTTACATATAGGTTCTCATTGTGTATAAAGTTACCATGAGTAATTGTGCCTTGCCAAGCCAAGCCTTGAGTTTCTAGACCCATATTTTCTAATACTTGCAAGTACGCCGGAGGTAAATTGCTCTGACCTACATTTACTACTGTTTCTAGAGTTAGTCTGTCGAAACCAGCTTTGTTTATTTCATCATTTACTACATTCATATCCTTTAAGGCAGTTAAGCTGCCATAGGCTACAACACCAACAACTACTAAAAAAGTGAACCAAACCAATTCTCGTCGAATGTCAAATATCCACCATCTCATGCCTTTTTCATCTGATAAAGCAGCCATAGGCTCGTATTGCAACAAAAAGTAAAGAGGCAAAAAGCTACATGTAGGCCCTAAAAGCACAGTGAAGGGCAAGGGCAGAACAATACTTGCAGGCGATAGGTAAGATATAATATTAAACTGACTTTGCACTAAGTTTAAGAAAAAGAAGACAAGAATAACTGACAAAATATTCGCAGGCACACTCAAGCGTAAATATCTTAAAAAATACTCTAATTCTATTTCGGTTTCGGTTGCACCAATAGAGCGTTTCATGGCAATCGCTTTACGCTCTTGTAAGCCATGCATGGTGACCAAAGAAAGCATTAGCAATAAAGATACTGCAGCTAAACTATAACTCACTTTTTTTAAAGGAACAACCGATTCTTCAGTCATTGCCACTACACCGCGGCTGCCACTTTCTGTTGGCAAAGCTTTGACTTTATCTCCGTAAATAGGCTGTAGATAATTCAAAATAGTGGCTATTGTATTTTCCGCATTTTCAGCTTTATCTATACGCACAAACAGATAATTATAGGGTTTTTCGAAACCATAGCCGATTTCTTTTATACTTGAATAATCGGGTACAGCATTATAAAGCTCCCATTTTTTTGCCAAGTACTCTTGAACTGTTTTTGTTTCATACAAACCTTCTCCATTAACAAAAGTCCATGCTTCGTAATCGTATTCATGCTCTTTTCTTTGGTTATATAGATCTGTGTATTCTTGCCAAGTCACATAGATTGTGGGGCTTCGCTTAGGTAGTTGAGCTACTCGTTTCGCCTGGTCTTCTTCTGTGCCATAGTCGAAGTAAGTGTATAGGTCGTATTTAGTTAAGAAATCTTCATCACGCCTGTATACAAGACTGCCTACAATGCTTCTATCATTATATTCTTCTA
>JAAYKD010000037.1 GCA_012522585.1 Bacillota bacterium
GGCGTCTCCGATGACGGCGTTCCTGTGGTCAATGGTGAGATCATGCGCAATGCCTTGGAGTATAGCTCTATGTTCAATCTGCCTGTGACAAGCCATTTAGAAGATCCTTTTTTAAGTCAAGACAGAGTCATTCACGAGGGTGAAATCTCCACTCGCCTAGGCTTAAAAGGCATACCGGCAGCGGCAGAAGAGATCATGGCCTACAGGGATTTACAATTGGCCAAAATAACCCGTGGACATATTCATCTCTGCCATCTTTCATCAGCCAATACGGTGAAATTGTTGGAGCTGGCCAGAGCTGAGGGAGTCAAAGCAACGGGAGAAGTGACCGTGCATCATCTGACTCAGACAGATCGCCTGGTTGAAGAGCTTCATTTTGACCCCAATACGAAAATCAATCCGCCTTTAAGAGCTGAAGAAGACCGACAAGCTCTGATCAAAGGTTTAAAGGATGGCATCATTGAGGCTATTATAACCGATCATGCCCCCCATCATTTAGATGATAAGAGAGTGGAATATGATCGAGCAGCCTTCGGTATCTCCGGTTTAGAAGTGGCCATTCCCTTGGTTTTCGATCGTTTGATCTCCACCGGTCAGCTTGATTTGGCCACTGCCGTCAAAGCCCTGAGTTATGGACCGGCAGAAATCTACAAGTTGCCCAAACGTCAGTTAAAAGAGGGGAGTCTGGCTAATATAACAATAGTTGACCCTGAATTAAAAAAGACTATCGATAAAGAAAAATTCATCTCCAAAGGTAAAAACACTCCTTATCAGGGCTTGGAATTAAAAGGTTGGCCCGTCTATACTCTGGTTGAAGGAAAGCTGTGTTACAGTCGGGTGGAGTCTGAGGAGGAAAGTTAAAATAGTTTTTGTTGAGTAAATTCCAAAAAATCCAATTTGTTTGGAGATGAAAGTCCATGCCCAAAGACCCTTCATTGCAGAAGATTCTAGTCATCGGTTCCGGGCCGATTATCATCGGTCAAGCTGCTGAATTCGATTATGCCGGTACTCAAGCTTGTCAGGTTTTACAAGAAGAGGGTATCGAAGTAGTTTTGATCAATTCTAACCCAGCTACCATCATGACTGATAAAAATATGGCTAAACGCACATATTTGGAGCCGATCACTCCCCAAATCATTGAGAAGATAATCGTAAAAGAGAGACCTGACGGTATTTTACCCACTTTGGGAGGGCAGGTTGGTCTCAATATGGCTCTGACCTTGGGGCGCGCCGGAGTCTTTGAAAAGTATCAAACCAGACTACTAGGTACGCCTTTAGATGCTATCGATCGCAGCGAAGATAGACAGCTCTTCAAAGAGGCCATGGAGAGCATTGGTGAGCCTGTCTTAGACAGTTATACAGTCAATGATTTGAGTACGGCTCTTCCTTTGGCCGAAAAAATTGGCTATCCTTTAGTCGTCCGTCCTGCCTTTACCCTAGGCGGAACCGGTGGAGGTTTCTGTCATGACGAGCAGGAGCTGCGGCAATTGCTTCCCATCGGCTTGAAGCTGAGTCCAATTAAACAATGCTTGCTGGAAAAATCTTTAAAAGGCTGGAAAGAAATTGAATTTGAAGTCATGCGTGACTCTCAAGACAATTGTATCGCCATTTGCTCCATGGAAAACATGGATCCTTTAGGCATTCACACCGGTGATTCCATTGTCGTGGCACCAACTCAAACTCTCGATGCCCATGCTTACCAGATGATGCGCCAAGCTGCCATCAATATCATCCGTAGTTTAGGCATTGAAGGGGGTTGTAATGTTCAATTCACCCTAGATCCTTTGAGCAAGCAGTATTATGTCATCGAGGTCAATCCTCGAGTCAGTCGCTCTTCCGCTTTAGCCTCTAAAGCGACCGGTTACCCGATAGCTCGCACAGCTGCTTTAATCGCCTTAGGTTATAGATTAGACGAGATAGTCAACCACTTAACCGGCCAAGGCAGTGCTAATTTTGAACCTAAATTGGATTATTTAGTGGCTAAAGTTCCCCGTTGGCCTTTTGACAAATTTAAAATTGCCAACAAGCATTTGAATACCCAGATGAAATCTACCGGAGAGGTCATGGCTATTGGCTTAAACTTTCCTCAAGCAATTCAAAAAGCAGTGCGGTCTTTAGAGTTGGGCTATCAGGGTATTTTTGATCAGGATAGTGAAGCTTTAGATGATCAGGCTCTTTTAAGGGAAATAAAAGATGCAGACGACAAGCGTTTATTTCATCTGATGGCTGCCTTACGTCGAGGCATTTCCCTGGAGAGAATAAAAGAACAATCCCAAATCGATATGTGGTTTTTAACTCAATTGAAGCGGATTATCGATTTTGAGCTAAAACTTAAAAGCCAGGATTTAACTTCGGATCTTTTAAAAGAAGCTAAAACCTTGGGCTTTGCCGACCGAGAAATTGCCCGATTGACCAATCAAAGCCCGGCCCAAGTCGCTGGGCTGCGCCAGATATGGAAAATCGGCAGAACTTATAAATCGGTGGATACTTGTGGCGGCCAGTCTGAAGTCTCGGCCCCTTATTTTTATGGTACTTTTGCCGGGGAAGATGAGGCCTCAGCTTTGGCTGATCCAAAGGCTGTGGTCATCGGTTCCGGTCCCATCCGGATTGGTCAAGGAGTGGAATTCGACTATTCTTCTGTCCATGCTCTGCAAGCCTTGGAAAGAGCAGGGATCAAATCCATCATGATCAACAATAATCCTGAGACTGTCTCTACCGATTTCAACATTTCCCAGCGACTCTATTTTGAACCTTTGATGGATGAAGAGGTTGTTGAAATATTAAAAAAAGAAGCGCCTTTAGGGGCTTTCGTCCAGTTTGGTGGGCAAACAGCTATTAATTTGACTTCAGACCTCGAAAAATCTGGTATTAAGATTTTAGGCTCTCAGCCTGAGACCATCGATCTAGCTGAGGATCGGGAACGCTTTGATGCTTTACTTGAAGAATTAAATTTGAAAAGACCAGCCGGCAAAGGAGTTAGATCGTATCAGCAAGCCCTAAAAGCCCTGGAGGAATTAGGCTATCCTGTTTTAGTCAGGCCCTCCTATGTTTTGGGTGGAAGAGGCATGGAGATTTGTTATTCGGAAAAGGAACTGGAAGGTTATTTAAACGAAGCTGTGAGTATTTCTCCCGATCATCCGGTCCTGATCGACCGTTATATCATGGGCAGAGAACTGGAAGTTGATGCCATTGCCGATGGGGAAAGGGTCTTGATAGCCGGTATCATGGAGCATATTGAAAGAGCCGGGGTCCACTCCGGAGATTCGACGGCTGTTTATCCTTGGACTCATATTGATCCATGGGTGGTGGAAGAAATCTGTGAAGCCACTAAAAAAATGGCCTTGGGTTTAAATGTTCAGGGCCTGATCAATGTGCAATTCGTCCAACAAGGGGATGATCTCTATGTTTTAGAAGTCAATCCTCGCTCCAGTCGGACCGTTCCTTTTCTCTCTAAAGTAGCAGATTTGCCTATAGTCGAGATTGCCACAAAAATTTCTTTGGGCCAGAGTCTCAAAGAGCAAGGGTATGAAGACGGTCTTTGGCCGCCGGGAAACTTCTATGCTGCTAAAGCGCCTGTCTTCAGTTGGGCCAAATTAAAAGGGGTGGAAATAGGTTTAGGTCCTGAGATGAAATCCACCGGTGAAGTCATTGGTTTAGGGCGCAACAAAGATGAAGCTTTGGCCAGAGCCTTTTGGGCAGCCGGCTGGAAACCTTCGGCACAAAAAGCTCTTTTAGCAACGGTGGCCGACCGGGATAAAAAAGAAGCAATACCTTTGATCAAACAATTCTGGCGCTCCGGTTATAAAATCTATGCTACTAATAAAACAGCCCAGGCTTTAGAAAAAGCCGGGGTAAAAGTTGAGAAGGTAGGTAAAATAGGTTCTGAAGAGCCCACGGTCTTGGATATTATTACCGCCGGCAGTATTGATTTTGTCATCAATACGGTGACCCTAGGCAAACAACCGGAACGCGATGGTTTTATGATCCGCCGAGCTGCTGTTGAGAATGACTGTCGTTATTTTACCTCTTTAGATACGCTTTTGGCCTA
>JAAYKD010000038.1 GCA_012522585.1 Bacillota bacterium
AGACGGCTAAAAGGGATGCCGAATTATTGTTATGTCAAGCCTTCGGTATATCGAAGGCTTCTTTTTTTGCCCGCAATCGCGATCTTATTCTCAATCAAGAAAAGGAAATTTCCTTGTATTTTTCTTTCTTATTGCGCCGATCCGATTTTGAACCCGTCCAATATATTCTGGGTAAACAGGAGTTCTATGGTTTCGAGTTCAAGGTAGCACCGGGGGTTCTGATACCCAGACCGGAAACGGAATTGATTGTCGATTTAGCCAAGGAAATTTTAAAAGATCTGCCAAGTCAAGTTGATCTGGCTGAATTGGGAGTTGGCAGTGGAGCAATTTCTCTCAGTTTGGCCAAACTTTGGCCCGATTTACAGGTTGATGCCACTGATCTTGAACCTGTGCCTTTGCAGATCGCCAGAGAAAACAGCTTAAACCTAATGGTCTCTGAAAGAGTTAAACTCTATCAGGGAGATATGTTTTCAGCTTTACCTAAAAGAGATTATGATTTGCTTATCAGCAATCCCCCCTATATACCCGAAGCCACTATCGACGCCCTAGAGCCTGATGTGAGAAAAGAACCTCGTTCAGCCTTAAGCGGAGGCCCTGACGGTCTGGATTTTTATCGACGAATTATGGCTGAAGCAGCTGGTTTTTTGCGCCCGGGAGGGTTTTTGATTTTAGAAATAGGCTTGAATCAGGCTGGAGCAGTAAAAAAAATGGCTGAGCAAGGGGACTTTCTCTTTTTAAAATCCTTAAAAGACGGTCAGGAAATTGAAAGAGCTTTGCTTTGGCAAAGGCCAAAGCTCTAAAATGCAGGACTATATAGGGCAAATTGCGAATAATGAATGGTTAAAAGAGGATATTCTTCAATTTGTTAATAAAAGAAAGTTGGGAGTCAAATGACCCGTTTAGCTTTTACTGGGGCGCGCATCATGACCCCAGACCAAGTACTCTTTGGTTCTACACTTTTGGTCAATGCAGGACGTATAAATGCCATAGTTTCAAACAATGAAATACCGGAAGATTATGAGCCCATTAATCTAGAGGACAATTGGTTGCTGCCCGGATTTATCGATATCCACGTGCACGGCGGTGGTGGCTATGACACCAGCGACGGTACAGTTGAGGCTATCAGAGGCTTGGCTGATTATCATTTAAAATTTGGTACCACTGCGATTTATCCAACCTGTGTCACCCATCAAAGAAAAGTCATGTTGCAAGCTCTTTATGCCGTGGAAAAAGCCATGGCCGAGGAGGATTTAAACAGGCGGGTTTTAGGCCTGCATTTGGAAGGACCTTATCTTTCCAAGGAAAGAGCAGGAGCCCAAAACCCAGAATACATTATGTTGCCTAAGCAAGATGATTACAGACAATATCTCGATCATCCCGCTTTGAAGCTGATGACCATTGCACCTGAAATCGAAGGCATGGAAGATTTGCTTGAATACGGCTTGAAAAAAGGAATCTATTTTGCAGCCGGGCACTCTTCTGCCGATTACGAGCAGGGCATGGCAGGCTTTGCTCTGGGCATCTCCCAGGTCAGCCATCTTTATAATGCCATGACCGGTTTAGACAGACGCCATCCCGGCCTTTCAGCAGCGGCTTTAGTCCATAAGGATGCCAAAGCTCAGCTGATCTGTGACGGCATTCATGTTCACCCAGCCATGATCAAATTAGCCATGGGCACAAAGGAAGCCAATGGCACTATCTTGATTACAGACGCTTTGAGAGGCCCGGCACCTGATGAAACTTCTTTTACTATGGGTGAGTTGGAAGTTGAAGACAGAGATGGAGCCTATTATTTAAATGATGGAACTCTGGCTGGCAGCAAGCTGACCATGGTCGATGCTCTGTCCAATGCTATCAAATTAGGTGGTGTAGCCTTAC
>JAAYKD010000039.1 GCA_012522585.1 Bacillota bacterium
CCCGTTTGCGATCATCCCAAAGCTTTCTTCAAAATTTATTCAACGAATTATTAATACTTATAAAAATCGAATAGATGCATTTTTTGAGTCAAAACAACAAAAATTATTTTGGCTAATTGACCCGAATAAAGCAGTAATAATCAACCAAAGCGGTACCAAGCCTGAGCAAGCTGGTATCGCTTTCTTATTTTAATAATATCTATCTTTCTTAAAAAGTCTACTTATCAAGCCAGGTTTAGACAAGAAAGTTTCTTTAAAAACAAAAAGGACTTTAAACTGAGAAGGTAGTTTAAGCTTGCAAATTTGGAAAAATCTTTTTGAAAATAATGGCTTGACAAAGCAGGTCTACATGTTGTAAACTTAAAATGTAAATAAGTCTACAGGTTGTAGACTTAGAAGGAGGCTTAGCTATGACGGATATCCGTTTAGGTCCGGTTGAATCCCGCTTTGCCGATTTAATCTGGGAAAATGAACCCCTAGCTTCGGGAGAATTGGTTCAGATTTGCCAAGAAGAATTAAATTGGAAAAAATCGACAACCTACACCGTCTTACGTCGACTCATTGATCGTGGTATTTTTAAAAATGAGAAGGGTATGGTGACTTCTCTCATCTCTAAAAGTGAATTCAATGCAGTCCAAAGTGAAAAGTTTGTTGAAGAGACCTTTGCCGGTTCTCTGCCCCAATTTCTCACAGCTTTTACCAAAAGAAAAAAGCTGTCTGACCAAGAAATTGCCGAAATCCAAAAAATAATTGAGGAAAGAAGGGGGTAATGTGTTACAATCAGTTTTTTTAACTGTGCTCAGTATGTCCTTTACAGCCAGTCTGGCAATTTTGATCATTTTACCTGTCCGACTTCTTTTAAAACCTGCCCCTAAAATATTTTCCTATGCTCTCTGGGCTGTGGTTTTATTTAGATTGCTCTGCCCTATTTCCATATCTTCCGATTTTTCCTTGATCGGTTTCTTCAATTTACCCATTACCGAATCAGCAGCCATAGAATATATACCTGGACCAATAATCAATGAGCCCAAACCCCTGGAGACGGATCTTGTTTTTGGTCCTAGAGAGCAGAGAAACGATTTTTTCGACCAAGGAACTGAACCGATACCAAATGATTCAGGATTTAATTTCAAGCCTGATTTGAGTCTAATCTGGATTCTAGGGGCTTCAATAATGCTTTTTCATAACCTGATAAAACTGAAGAAACTGGAACAAAGCCTCATTGGAGCTTTGCCTTTGAGAAACAATATTTATTTAGCTGACCATATTGAATCTCCTTTAGTCATCGGTCTGGTCTCTCCAAAAATCTTTCTCCCTTCATCACTCAATCAAGATGAACAAGAATATATTATCCTGCACGAGCAACACCATATAAAGAGATACGACCACCTAACAAGGATTTTGTCCTTCCTAGCTCTCTGCCTACATTGGTTTAATCCCCTGGTTTGGCTCGTTTTTAATCTATCCGGTAAGGATATGGAAATGAGCTGTGACGAAGCTGTTTTAAGCCAGACATCCAAGGATATCCGCCAAGAATATTCTAGCTCACTTCTGCAACTAACCAGAGAAGATAAAGCCTTGATCGGAGGTCCCTTGGCCTTCGCTGAAAGGGACACCAAAGAAAGGATAAAGAATGTTATGAACTACAAGAAACCTCTCTTATGGGTCGTGGTGATCTCTGTGATTTTAACTTTAGTTTTAACTGCCTGCCTTGGCTCTAACCCTAAAGTAGAGGAAAGTCCGGAAGATCTGGTATTTAATCTAAATGAACTGGACTTTGACAGTCTGAATTTAACTGACCATCCTGGCATAGGCTTTCCTCTGATCTATGAGAGCGACGATTTGATCATATTTTATGGTGATTTTGGCCTCTTTGGCTATAGCTTAAAAGAGCAAACTATGGTTTTTCAAGTGGACTTTATTAAAGCCTATGGCGAAACTGGTTTAGTTCAAGGTGAATACGGAACATCTGTGGGAGTCTCTGCTGATGGGCAAAATCTTGTCTTGTCTTATCAAGACCCTGACAGCCCCGAAACTCAAAATGACAGCTACTTTATCGACCTGACAACCTTTACATATAAGAAAGGTCCCTTCCAGCCCTTACCAGAACCCTTTCCAGTGGAAAATATTGTCGGATCTGTCATGCCCTTAGCTACTATAGAAGACACACTCTATATACTAGGTGATCAGGAGTGGAGGGTTTTTGTTCAACCGGATTTAGAGGCTCAACTGACTTATCGTCTGAGTCAACTTTTCAATCAGGCTTATCGCCCTTACTACGAAAAATTGAGTTATAAAATTTCCGATTACACCGAGGTAATTGAGGCCGAAGATTTCACCTCTACCTTCTTATGGACCATGAGGCACCTGGACAGCGGCGGAGATATTCCCTCAGAAGCGGGTAAAGGAATCATGAGCAATTTCATTTTACAGGCCAGAGGAAGTTTACAAGAAGGAAAACTAGCTGAAGTAGAATTTTTTGGCGACGTCAGTGCGCAGGGGCCCAGTGACTTCTCTGCCCCTTTAGAAAGTTTCTTCCCCGATGAGAACAGTCAATTGACTTTAACCGGTTACATCAAAGAAATAAACACTATAACCAATAGGCTCTTGTTCGATCAGGTTTTCTGGCTCTCTCCTCTGGAAAATGAGGAACTGCTAGAAGAATTGGGAATGGACCCCTTGTCTTTACCAAATCCTTATTATATCTATAATCCGGAAGAATCCCATTTTTCCTATTTTGTTAGAGAAGATGCCAGTGTTAAAATTCTCGAACGCGATGCCGACGGAAATCTGGACCTTGTGCCAAGCACCTTAGAGAACTTAACAGAAAGCTTAAATACCAGAGCTCGTATTTACACGATCAAAGTTAAAAATGCTGAAATTATAGAAATCGCTGAACGTTATACTCCATAACAAACTGAGAATTCAGACAAAAGAGCAGCCCTTCAATGAGCTGCTCTTTTTTCTTTATTTTTAGTAGGAATAAGCCGATATTTTTCGGGTTTATTTTCTTTGATACTTTTTGCTAGATTCAGTAATTTAAAACAAATGGCCTCTTCGAGAGGTCATCTTTCCAAAAATCAAAAACCTCATGGCCTATTTAAAGCTATTATTGCAATTTCATATTGTAGGTAAAAGTACAAAACATTAATAGATTACAAGTATTATTGGAAGGTCTTTAAACCATTATTTAACTTCATGCTATAACAGTACTTTAATACTGATTAATAACCTTTATTTGACTTTTAGGCTTAATATGTTATAATTTTCACAAGTAATTGGTGAAAAAACGCACAATACGACTTGTAAAAGTTCAAAGGAGGCAACTAAAATGGTTATTAACGACCAGAGCACCAAATTTGCCGAGCTCGATCGTTTCATCGACGAGCTGGAAATCTCGGATAAAAGCTCCGCTCTTATTCCTGTTCTCCACCATGCCCAAACCCTATTTGGCTATCTTCCTCAAGAAGTTCAAAGTCATATCGCAGAACGTCTTGATGTTTCGGTAGCAAAAGTCTACGGAGTAGTCAGCTTTTATACTTTCTTTACCATGGAGCCCAGAGGCCGCTACAATGTCAGTGTTTGCTTAGGCACTGCTTGCTTTGTAGCTGGAGCCGAAGCTGTTTTAAATGAATTTGAAAAGCAGCTGGGTGTTAAAAGCGGGGAAACCACCGAAGATTTCAAATTTTCAGTCATTCCTGTAAGATGCGTTGGTGCATGTAGTTTAGCACCAGTAGTCATGATCAACGATAAAGTCTACCCACGAGTAAAAGTCAGTGATGTTACAGAAATCCTGGCAGAATACAAAGACGCTTAAGGAGGATTAAGATGAAGCGAATTTTATCATTTCAAGATCTTCACAATCTCTATGAAGACGTCAAAGAACAAACGGACATGCGCTTACACAAGCTAAATCAAGCTCCTGATTTTATCCAATTACCCGAGCACGAGAAAGATGAGACTAAGGTCAGACACGTTATGGTTTGCGCTGATACAGGTTGCATCGCCTCCGGTGCTTTGAGCATAGCAGATGTGCTGGAAGAAACAGTCAATCGCTACGGATTGCAAGATAAAGTCAAGGTCGTCAAGACCGGTTGTTTCGGGTTGTGCTCCGAAGGACCCATCGTCATAGTTCATCCTGAGCGCATAATGTATACCCAGTTAAAACCTGAACATATAGAAGAAATTGTCAAAGAACATTTAAAAGATGGTCATTATGTTGAACATCTGCTTTTGGGTGCCAGAGAAGGCGACCCTGTTCTGCTCTTTGATCAAGTAGATTTCTTCCGCAAACAAACAAGAGTTGCCACCCGCAATTGCGGTATCATCGATCCGGCCAGTTTAGAGGAATATATTTCTCAAAAAGGATATCTGGCTTTGGCTAAGGTTTTATCAGAGATGAAACCGCAAGATGTAATCGAAACAATCAAGCAATCGGGTTTACGCGGCAGAGGCGGAGCAGGCTTTCCTGCAGGTTTGAAATGGGGCTTCACCGCTCAAGAAAAAGATCCGGTTAAATATGTTTGCTGTAATGCCGACGAAGGTGACCCGGGAGCCTTCATGGATCTCTCCTTGTTAGAAGGTGACCCTCATTCAATTTTGGAAGCCATGGCCATTGCCGGCTATGCTATCGGTGCTAATTTAGGCTTCATCTATATCAGAGCCGAATATCCAAGCGCAATCAGCCGCTTGTTGACTTCTATTGAAGAAGCGAAAAAGGCAGGGCTCTTAGGTGAAAACATCATGGGCAGCGACTTTTCATTCGATATTGAATTGCGCTTAGGCGCCGGAGCTTTCGTCTGCGGCGAAGAAACAGCTTTGATTGCCAGCGTCGAAGGTAACCGAGGCGAACCCAGAAACAAGCCTCCCTTCCCTGCTGCCAAAGGTATTTATGGCAAGCCCACCGTGATCAATAATGTAGAAACATTTGCCAATATCTGCCCGATCATTTTAAATGGACCGGAATGGTATAAAACTATCGGAACCGAAAGGAGTCCGGGAACTAAAGTATTTGCTCTTGCCGGAAAAATCAATAATGTTGGTCTGATCGAAGTCCCAATGGGAACCACCTTAAGAGAGATTATCTACGAAATTGGTGGTGGCATCGTCGACGACAAACAATTGAAGGCAGTGCAAACAGGCGGACCTTCAGGCGGCTGCATTCCTATTCAACACTTGGATACTCCCATCGATTATGAATCATTGCAAGCTATCGGTACCATGATGGGTTCCGGGGGCATGATCGTCTTAGACGAAACTACTTGTATGGTCAACATCGCAAAATTCTATTTGGAATTTACAGTGGAAGAATCCTGTGGCAAATGTACACCTTGTCGTTTTGGCAATTCCTATCTATTGGATATCATGAATAAAATTACCAGAGGCCAAGGTGAAAGAGAAGATTTAGATAGATTATACCATCTAGGCGAGACCATTAAAGAGGCTTCTCTCTGTGGTTTAGGCCAATCTTCCCCCAACCCCGTGTTGAGTACTCTCAGATATTTCCGCGATGAATACCTAGCTCATGTGGATGATAAATTCTGCCCGGCAGGTGAATGTGTTTCTTTGATGCGCTATGAAATCGTAGCTGAACGCTGCATTGGTTGCACCATCTGTGCTAAGAATTGCCCGGTTCAATGTATCTCAGGCGAATTAAAAGAACCTCATGTAATTGACCAAGAAGCTTGCATCAAATGCGGTATCTGCTTTGAAAAATGTCCCACTAAAGCCATCATCAAGATATAGGAGGTTACACACATGCCTAATGTTAATTTAACCATAAACGGTATGCCGACCACTGTAAAAACAGGTACAACTGTTTTGGATGCTGCAAGAACAGTGGGAATAAAAATACCTTCCCTTTGTTATTTACACTTACCCGATGTCGATGTCGTCTGCAAAAACAGCTCTTGTCGAATTTGCCTAGTCGAAGTTGAAGGACGTCGAAATTTAGCTCCCTCTTGCTCTACTTCTGTTACCGAAGGCATGGTCGTCAGAACCGATACAGCTCGAGCCGTCGAAGCAAGAAAAACCATGTTAGAACTTTTATTATCCAACCATCCCCACGATTGTCTCTTTTGCAGTCGCCGCGAGTCCTGCGAACTCAAGGCCTTGACAGACGAAATGGGAATAGACGAACTTCCCTACCAATCCCCGGTCAGAGAAGCGGAGCTGGATACATCCAACTTCTCCATTGTCCGGGATACATCAAAATGTATACTCTGTCGCCGTTGTGAAGCTGTCTGTACTGAAGTTCAATCTATGGGAATTTACTCAGGGGTTAACCGCGGTTTCGATACCAATATCGACACTGCCTTCAACACTCCCATGAGTGAAACCGTTTGCACTTTCTGCGGTCAGTGCGTAGCCATTTGCCCCACAGCCGCTTTAATCGAAGTGGACAACACTCCAGCCGTATTCAGAGCTTTGAGAGACCCCAAGAAGACGGTCATAGTCCAAACTGCACCGGCAGTTCGAGTAGCTTTGGGAGAAGAATTGGGCTATCCGGTAGGCACGAATGTTACCGGCAAAATGGTCACAGCACTTCGTCGCTTAAACTTCGACTTAGTCGTTGATACCGACTTCGCCGCTGATTTAACCATCATCGAAGAAGCAACAGAATTGGTCTCAAGAATCCAAAACAAGGGTGTTTTACCTATGATGACCAGCTGCTGC
The DNA here is from genome assembly GCA_012522585.1 of Bacillota bacterium. Lineage (GTDB taxonomy): Bacteria > Bacillota > JAAYKD01 > JAAYKD01 > JAAYKD01 > JAAYKD01. Next base: position 6,676 of record JAAYKD010000039.1, read on the forward strand.
CCGGCTTGGATAAAATTCATGGAACATAAATTCCCAGATTTTCTCCCTCACCTTTCCACCTGTAAATCACCCCACCAAATGCTGGGGGCAGTTCTGAAGACCTATTATGCTGAAAAGCACAATTTGAATTTAGATGATTTAGTCGTTGTTTCAGTCATGCCCTGCTTAGCCAAAAAATACGAAAACAACAGGCCTGAATTGTCAAACGAAGGCTATCCAGATGTGGATATTGTTGTTTCAACCAGAGAATTAGCAGCTATGATCAAGCACAGCGGCATTCAATTCAAACAATTGCCTGAAAGTGATTTTGATCAACCCTTCGGTGAAAGTTCAGGGGCTTCAGTTATCTTTGGAACAACCGGTGGAGTTATGGAAGCAGCTTTACGAACAGCTTACGAAACCCTAACCGGTGAAACACTAGACAAACTCGAGTTTGAAGATGTCAGAGGTTTTGACGGTATTAAAGAAGGTCAGGTTCAAATTGGTGATTTAACAGTAAAAGTAGCCATAGCCCACACCTTGCGAAATGCCCGTAAAATTATGGAAGAAATCGAAAATGGCACGGCCGATTACCACTTCGTCGAAGTAATGGCTTGCCCGGGCGGATGTATCGGTGGAGGCGGCCAGCCTTATCATCACGGAGAAATTGATACGCTGAAAAAAAGAGCGGGTGCCCTCTACAGCGCTGATGAAGCTAAAACAATCAGACGTTCTCACGAAAACCCCTATATTTTAAGCCTCTATGAAGAGTTTTTAGGCGAAGCTAACAGTTCTTTAGCTCATAAACTCTTACACACCCATTATGTGCCCAGACAAAAGCACTGATTAGAAGCTTAAATTAAA
>JAAYKD010000040.1 GCA_012522585.1 Bacillota bacterium
CCCTCATGTTCTTATCCTTTCTCAATTGTCAATTCGGGTAAGCGCACCGGGTAGTCAGCATCAAAACAAGCACTGCAAATGGGGATATTGTTCTTTTTGAAAATATCTTCCAAGGTCTCCTGTTTTAAATAATGAAGACTGTCTGCTTGAATGGTTTGCCTGATCTCCTCGATGGAATTATTGGCTGCAATCAATTCCCCTCTAGTTGCTGTATCAATTCCATAGGGGCAAGGAAAACTGTAAGGGGGAGAAGTGATGCGAACATGGACCTCTTTGGCTCCAACCTCTTTGAGCAATCTGATGATATGCTTTGTGGTTGTACCTCGTACGATGGAGTCATCGACTAAGATAACTCTTTTACCCTGAACAATGTGTTCGATCGGGTTTAATTTCATCCGCACCGCGGTAGTTCTGGCTTCAGGGCTTGGTTTAATAAAAGTTCGCCCTAAATATCGGTTTTTAATCAGTCCCATTTCATAAGGTAAGTCACATGCTTCGGCATAGCCAATAGCAGCTGAAATGCTGCTGTCGGGAACGCCTATGACCAAATCGGCTTCAACATGTGATTCTTCAGCCAGCTTTTTGCCTAAAACTCTTCTGATAGCGTGAACATTATGATCGTAAAAGTTTGAATCAGGTCGGGCAAAATAGATGAATTCAAAGGCGCAAAAGCTATGTCGACCGGCTGGTGCTGCTTGGAAACTGCGCAGCCCCTTATCATCGATGATGACCCCTTCTCCCGGTCTGATTTCACGAATAAACTGAGCGTTAATGGCATCGAGAGCACAGCTTTCACTGGCCACCACATAATGCTGGTCTATTTTACCCAAGCAGAGGGGTCTTAAGCCATTGGGGTCTCTGATCGCCAACAGTTTATCTTGAGTCAAGAAAACCATGGCATAGCCTCCTTGAACTCTTTGGGCCGCCTCGGTGACGGCTGTCTCCACCGTCTCAAAATTGCTGCGAGAAATCAGGTGAGCCATCACTTCCAAATCTATATCCGATTGGAAGATAGAGCCGCGAGCTTCTAAATCGCGGCGCAATTGTTCAGCATTGATTAAATTTCCATTATGAGCCAGGGCCAATTGCCCCATCTTATACTGGAGCAAAAGGGGTTGTGAGTTTTCCAAGGGTGATTTTTTGTAAGAAGTATAGCGCACATGGCCGATAGCCCCCTGACCAATTTCATGAAGCAAAGATGAGTTTTGGAAAACATCGGTGACTAAGCCTTGGCCTTTATGCAGGCTCAGGCTTTTGTCTTGAGCTAAGACCATACCGGCGCTTTCCTGTCCTCTGTGCTGGAGAGAGACTAAAGCAAAGTAAGTGTGTAAAGCGACGGTCGTTCCCGGTGCCCAGATGCCAAAAATACCACAGGCTTCTTCCGGATGATCTACTTCTTGTTCGTTTCTCAAATCGATCAGTTGTTTTTCATTATCCAAGGCAAAGCCTCCTTCCAAGCTTGGCTCAGCTCTTGGCTGCTAGTTTTGACGATTTCTTTACCCTGGTGGAAGATTGTCACTTCTTGGGGTGTGACTTCTCCTAGTTTTGAATATTCAACGCCTGTCTCTTTCAAAAGATTTAATAGCTCTTCTTCTTGTTCTTTTCCTAAACTGACAATTATTCTGGATTGGCTTTCCCCGAACAAGCTGACATCAGAGCGCCAAGGGTCATTTAATTCGACCTTAAAGCCTAAATCTGCTTGCACTGCCATTTCACTTAGAGCAACGGCTAAACCACCTTCCGAACAATCGTGGGCTGCCTTGATTAGTTTCTCTCTGATTGCTCTTAAAACTGTTTTCTGAACTTGTTTTTCTTTTGCTAAATCAAGTTTGGGCACTCTGCCCGTATTTAACTCAAAAGCATTGGCTAGATATTCACTGGCTCCCAGTTCGTCTTGGCTTTGACCGATTAAATAGATCAAATCCCCTGTGTTTTTAAAGGCAGATGTGGTGGCTTGGTCAATGTCTTCTAGTACGCCCATCATGCCCACTGTAGGAGTAGGGTAGACGGCCCCATCAGGACTTTCGTTGTAGAGAGAGACATTACCGCCGGTAACCGGAGTATCAAGAGCACGACAGGCTTCTGCCATACCAGTTACTGCTTGTTTGAAAGTGTAAAAAACTTCGGGTTTGTCGGGGTTGCCAAAGTTTAAGCAATTGGTGATGGCTACAGGTTCTGCACCGCTACAGACTACATTGCGAGCAGATTCTGCCACAGCTATTTTTCCTCCTTCGAAAGGATTCAAATAGACATAGCGACTATTGCAGTCTAAGCACATAGCTAAACCTTTGCGGCTGTTTTTCAATCTTAAAACAGCTGCATCACTGCCCGGCCTGATTACGCTGGAAGTGCCGACAGTCGTGTCGAAATGACGGTAGACCCATTCTTTTGAACAGATATTATCCGATTGCAAGAGTTTTATTAAAGCTTGGGTGTAATCAGCGGGTTCGGGTAAAGTCATGGGGTCAAATTTTTCTGCTTGGTCCAAGTATTCAGGCCGCTTAGCTTCATTATAATAGACAGGAGCTTCGTCGGTTAAAAATCTTGAAGGTATTTGGGCAACTATTTCACCATTTTCTCTGACCGTGACCAGATTGTCGTCGGTGATGGTGCCGATAATGGCTGCGTCCAATTCCCATTTTTCGAAAATCTTAAAAACTTCGTCTTCTCGTCCTTTGTGCACTGCTACCAGCATCCGCTCTTGCGACTCGGATAAAAGAATTTCGTAAGGTGTCATTCCTTCTTCTCTTTGGGGAACTAGGGTGACATCAAAATCAATACCACTTTCTCCTCGGGAGGCCATTTCACAACTGGATGAAGTGAGGCCGGCTGCACCCATATCCTGAATGCCTACGACAGCGTCACTTTGCATCAGCTCTAAGCAAGCTTCGAGCAATAGTTTTTCGGTGAAAGGGTCGCCGACTTGGACTGCTGGGCGTTTGCTTTCCGTATCTTCGCTAATTTCTTCTGAGGCAAAAGTAGCTCCATGGATTCCGTCGCGGCCTGTCTTGGCCCCGACTGCCATCAAGGTATTGCCTTTGCCCTTGGCAACGCCTTTGAAAATTTTGCCGTCTTCGATGATGCCCACACACATGGCATTGACCAAAGGGTTGCCATTATAGGAAGGGTTAAACCAGGTTTCTCCGGCAACGGTAGGCACACCGATGGTATTGCCATAAAAGGCTATTCCTTCTACGGCACCGTTTAAAAGATAACGGGTGCGATCTAATTTCAGGTCACCAAACCTGAGGGAGTTGAGAGCAGCTATGGGTCTTGCTCCCATGGTGAAAACATCTCTGATAATACCGCCCACTCCAGTTGCCGCACCTTGAAAAGGCTCAATGGCGGTGGGGTGATTGTGACTTTCCACTTTGAAGGCCACAGCAATATTATCGCCAATATCTATGACACCGGCATTTTCTCCAGGCCCCTGTAAAACCCTGGGACCTTCAGTAGGGAAGAGACTCAAGACGGGTTTAGAGGTTTTATAAGAGCAATGCTCACTCCACATGGCAGCGAACATGCCCAATTCGGGTAAAGTGGGCTGGCGTCCCATCAGTTCTAAAATTCTTGCGTATTCTGAATCGGTTAGTCCCATTTCTTGCCAAGCTGTTTTACTCATTGTTCTTTTCTCTCCTTGTGATATTCTAAAATGGATTGAAAGAAGCCTAAGCCATCTTGGCCTCCTAAAATTTCTTCAGCCATGCGCTCAGGATGGGGCATCATACCTAAAACATTGCCTCTTTCGTTCAAGACAGCTGCAATATTGTCAACTGAGCCATTGGGGTTTGCTTGCTCGGAACATAGGCCCTGAGAGTTGCAATAACGCAAAACAATTCGATTTTGTGCTTGTAGCTCTTTTAATTGGTCTGAATCGATATAATAATTGCCTTCCAAATGAGCTACCGGTAATTTTAAGATTTGCTCTTTACTATAAGAAGAAGTAAAAGGGGTGGAGTTGTTGATTACTTTAAAAAACAAATCGTCTCCGATGAACTTTAAATTCTGATTCTTCATAAAAGCACCGGGCAATAAGCCTATCTCGGTCAGAATTTGAAAACCATTGCAGATACCAAGGACTAATTTTCCTTGTTCAGCATGTTTTTTTATAGCCTCTATGATGGGAGAGAATTTAGCCAAGGCTCCTGTGCGTAAATAATCACCATAGGAGGATCCTCCGGGCAAAATTACTAGATCATAAGAGCTTAAATCATCCTGCATATGCCAAATAATGTCTGCTTCTTGCTCTAATAGATCTTTCAAGATATAGGCAGTATCTATTTCGCAATTGGTTCCGGGAAATTGGATGACCGCAAATTTCATGTCTAAACCTCCCTGACCTCGAGCTCGTAGTCTTCCATGATAGGATTGGTCAGCACTTCTTGGCAGAGAAGATGGATAAGATTTTCTGCCTCTTCTAGGCTGGGGGCCTCGACTACTACTTCCATGAACTTACCAATCAGTAAAGATTCCACATTGCTATAACCTTGGGTTTGCAGAACTTTCATGGTGGCATGAGCGTGGGGGTCTAAAATACTGGGACGCAATTTGATTTTGATCTTACCTTGAAATTTCATGATCGACACTCCTTTAGTTTATTAAGCCAAGTCTGGCAAAAATATTGTCTATATGTTTGAGCTGGTGTTTTAAATCGAAACAATCATCTAATTCAGCAGGGCTGAGCAGAGCGCTGATTTGCTCGTCTGCTTGTAATAAATCTTTGAAAGAGCGGGATTGATCCCTAGCTAAACGGGTGTATTTCTCTACCAGTTGATTGGCTGTTTCTCTGGGCATATCCTTGGCAATCAAACCAGATATTACTTGCTGGCTGTGCAGGAGACCTTGATTTTTTTCAAGATTGCTCAGCATATTTTCCGAATAGACTCTAAGATCATCGACGATTGGGATGAACTCATTGAGCAAATAATCGATTAAAG
>JAAYKD010000041.1 GCA_012522585.1 Bacillota bacterium
AATCATCAATATATAAAAGCAGCGGTGGAATTTCTCAAGCAGGGAATTCCTATTGCTTTTCCTACGGAAACTGTTTATGGCCTGGGAGCATCAGCTTTTGATCAGGCAGCTATCGAGAGAATTTTTAAAATCAAAGGAAGACCTCAGGACAATCCTCTGATTGTCCATGTGGCTAATCAGGAAATGGTCTCGATAGTCGCTCAGATCAATCCTCAGGCTGAAAAGCTCATGGAGGTCTTTTGGCCCGGGCCTTTGACTTTGATTCTGCCTAAAAAGGAAGGGCTGGCTCCCAGTGTTTCTGCCGGCTTGGACAGTGTTGGGGTGCGCATGCCCGATCATCCCATCGCTTTGAACTTAATCGAGGCATTCGGTCAAGCCCTGGCTGCCCCCAGTGCCAACATCTCAGGCAAACCAAGCCCGACCAAGGCCCAGCATGTTTGGGCAGACTTGCAGGGCAAGGTTCCTCTTATTTTGGATGGAGGAGCCACCGAGCAGGGGGTGGAATCGACGGTTTTGGATTTGAGCTCAGACCAACCAGCAATTTTGCGGCCGGGAGTCATCACTTTCGAGATGCTCTCCTCTTATCTACCCGATTTAGAAGAAGCAGAAGCTAGATTAAAGGACGAAGAAGCGCCTTTGTCACCTGGGATGAAGTATCGTCATTATGCTCCCCAAGCCCAGATCAATCTATATTGGGGAGAGGAAAATCAGGTCTGTTCCCTGATGGCTCAACATCTTGACCAGGCTCAAGCTCAAAACAAGAAAACGGCTGTGATCATAACTTCTTTCCCCTGTCAATTAGAAGGGGATCTTAATTTTAATTTATATTCAGATAATACTGATCAAATGCTGGCTGCTACGGCTAAACATTTGTTTGAATACTTTCGTTTAGCCGATGCTCAGGGAGTCGACCTTATCTTGTTACAAGGGGTAATTGAGAAGGATTTAGGTCGTGCTTTGATGAACAGAATGAGGAAAGCAGCAAAGGAGAGATATGTCTTTGAATAATCAAACAAAAAGCAGAGAAGAAAACCCGTTGAAAGTTCTCTTCGTCTGCACGGGCAATACTTGCCGCAGTCCGATGGCTCAAGCCATTGCTGAAAAGCTACAGTCTGAGCAGGCACAATTGCCCTCAATAGAATATTGTTCCGCCGGTCTGGCGGCTTTTGCCGGAGAATCTATCAGCCCTTTAGCAGTTCAGGTTTTATCTGAACTTGACATAGATTTTTCCCAGCACCGAGCCCACCGACTGACTTCTGAAATGTTGGCTCAGGCAGATTTGATCTTGACCATGACAAATGCCCAGCGCAATGCTCTCTTAGAGCTGGATGATTCCCAAATAGCTAAGACATTTGTTTTGAACCGCTATATCAATGCGGAGCCGGTGGATATAGCTGATCCTTTCGGCGGGTCAGAAGAAACTTACAGACAAACAGCCAATCAATTGCACAATAGCATTGGCGATCTCTTGGAAAAATTTAAAAACAGCCTCGCTCAAGATTGAAAAAAACTCTATTTAATGGTTAAAAGGAGAGAAATAAAAATGAAAATAGCTTTAGCTGCAGATCATGGTGGATTAGAGCTCAAGGAAATGATCAAAGAGCATTTAAAGCAAAAAGGATTACAAATTGAGGATTTTGGCACCTACGACCAAGCATCCGTCGATTATCCCGATTATGCTAAGCCTGCTGCTTTGGCAGTAGCCCAAGGCAAAGCAGATTTTGGTATTCTGGTTTGTGGCACCGGTATCGGTATGAGCATCGCTGCCAATAAGCAAGCTGGTGTGCGAGCTGCTTTAGTCCACGATTTGTTCAGTGCCCAGGCTACCAGAGAACACAATGACAGCAATGTCTTATGCTTGGGAGCTCGTATTATCGGCAGTTCTTTGGCTTTGAGCATTGTCGACACTTGGCTGGCAACTGAGTTTAGCGGTGGCAGACACCTGCCTCGAGTTGAAAAACTGGAGAATTTGCCTCAAGAAGAAGCAGCTAAACTGGATCCGGCAGCTCTCAAGCAAGAAGCCGAAGATGTAGTTTTAGAAATTGTAGAAAAAGGCAAATTGCAACCGGGTCAACTCCTAGTTGTGGGTTGCAGCACCAGTGAAATCAGAGGAAAGCGGATTGGCTCAGATTCCAGCGCTGAGACAGCAGCCTATGTCTATGAAGGTTTAGTGGGTGCCGCCCAAAAAGCCGGAATTCTATTGGCCTTTCAAGGCTGTGAACATATCAATCGGTCTTTAGTCGTGCCTCTGCAATTTGCTGAGAAATACGACTTGACTCAGGTCAATGTCATTCCCGTAGCCGAAGCAGGTGGAGCTATGTCGGCTCATGCCTATAAAAACTATCCCGATTCCATAGTCGTCAGTGACTTAGATGGAAGGGCTCATGCCGGTTTGGACATAGGCAACACTTTTATCGCTATGCATTTGCGCAAAGTAGCAGTGCCTCTTCGTTTGAACCACAACAGCATAGGCGAAGCCGCCGTTCAGGCTGCCTATACTCGATTGCCCTTGGTGGGTGGCCAAAGGGCTGTTTACAGCCTGGCTCAAGAACCCAACCGCTCATAAATTATGCAGCTTACTTTTCTTAAACTATAAGAAAGCTGAAGATAAAAGAAACATATTATAGGAGGAATTTTTTATGAAAATCAATGAGTTTCCCGAATTGCGTCAAATCGATCCGGAAATAGCTGAGTCCATTGATCTGGAATTCGCCAGACAAAAAGCTCATATAGAGCTGATTGCTTCGGAAAATTTTGTCAGCAAAGCGGTCATGCAAGCAGCCGGCTCTGTTTTGACCAACAAATATGCTGAAGGTTATCCTGGTAGACGCTATTATGGTGGTTGCGAATTTGTTGATATTGCTGAAAATCTGGCTCGCGATCGGGCCAAAGAAATATTTGGTGCAGATCACGCCAACGTTCAGCCACACTCAGGTTCTCAAGCCAACACCGGTGTTTATATTGCTGTCTTAGAGCCGGGTGATACAGTTCTGGGTATGGACTTATCTCACGGTGGTCATCTGACCCACGGTTCTCCTGTAAATATTTCGGGAATACTATACAACTTCGTGGCCTATGGTGTCGACAAAGAAACCGGACGCATCGATTATGATGAAGTTTTGCGCATTGCCAAAGAATGTAAGCCCAAAATGATCGTTGCCGGTGGATCTGCTTATTCCAGAGAAATCGATTTCAAACGTTTTGGTGAGATTGCCAAAGAAGTCGGCGCTATGTTTATGGTTGATATGGCCCATATTGCCGGTTTAATTGCAGCCGGTTTGCACAATAACCCGGTGCCTCATGCTGATTTCGTGACCACTACTACCCATAAGACTCTGCGCGGCCCCAGAGGCGGCATGATTCTCTGTAAGAAAAAGTATGCCAGAGACATCGATAGAGCTATGTTCCCCGGTATCCAAGGTGGTCCTCTCATGCATATCATTGCTTCCAAGGCTGTAGCCTTTAAAGAAGCCATGACTGATGAATTCGTAGAATATCAGAAGCAAGTCATTAAAAACGCTCAAGCTTTAGCCGATGGTTTGGTCAAAAGAGGATTCGATCTGATTTCTGACGGAACTGACACTCACCTCATGCTGGTTGACTTGCGCAACAAAAACATTACCGGTAAAGATGCAGAAGCACTTTTAGAAAAAGTTCATATTACCTGTAATAAAAACACGGTTCCCTTTGAGACAGCCAGTCCCTTCGTGACCAGTGGTGTTCGCTTAGGTACTCCTGCCGTGACCAGCCGCGGTTTCGACGAAGCAGCCATGGATAAAATTGCTGAAATTATCGACCTGGCTATCGACAACAGAGACGATGAAGCTGTCTTGGATAATTGCCGCAGCATGGTCGAAGAACTGTGTAAAAATTTCCCCCTCTATGACGAGCAGTAAAATGACCACTCTTTACTTGATCAGACATGCCCAGTCGGACAGTTCAGTCAGAGACGATAACTTAAGACCTTTGACCGAAGCGGGCCAGAGACAGGCTGAAGCC
>JAAYKD010000042.1 GCA_012522585.1 Bacillota bacterium
ACAATTCAAAACTGGAAATAATCAAAAACACTATTATTAATAAAGGACTGGAACCTATTTTGGACTTTAGCCTAGGCCTAAAAGTAAGAAATGAAAACGACGAGTTGAAAAACACTGAGTTTGATATCCAAGGCAACACGATAATCAATTTTGATATAGCCTTAGATTTTGATAGTTACGATGCACCCAATACAAGTTTTGCTCTCGGTCAAGCTGGTGCAGAGAATACTTTTGCCGGTAATTTCGTAAATTTGGTTTTGCAAAGAGAGTGGAAAAACGATGATCCGGAAGCAAAATTAGATTTGAGCCATAACGATTGGGGCACCACTGACCCTGAAGAAGTAAGAACTCGAATTGATGCAAGTGAAGAGTTTTTGAATCAATTTGTTGTTTTGGCAGATCAGCCTACAACCAAGCTGGCAACATTGATTTCGATTGATAGCTCTTATACTGAAAACAATGCCGATGAATACAAATACGGTTATGATGCCTTTAATAATATCGACGAAGCCTTGCCCTACCTGGCCACAGGTGGCCTCATATTGGTCAACGATGGCACCTATGAAGCGCCCCTCTGGATTGATCGCCCAATGCATATCAAAGGCAATGGTGATCAGGTGAAATTAGTCGAGCATGCGTCTTTGGCTGCTGAAACTCAAAGTGAAATGACAACTGTTGTAGCTCCTGGGGTTAAGTTTGAAAACTTGCATTTTGATGGAAAATTCATTGGCCTAAGGTTTAAAGATTATAGGCCCAAGCAATATAATGTAAAGAAATACGAAAGCGTAGCCCACTCTTTTGAAGTAACAGATTGCACTTTTACAGGGTTTAAGAGTGTGGCAATAAACGCTGAGTTTTCCTACTCAGATAAAACTTTTGATAATGCCAAAGTTGTAATTAAAGACAATGATATTTCCAGACATTTGGATGAAAAATATGATTATGGCACAGGGATTTCTCTCAGCTTATATGACATAGACATTGATGTTGAAATAGAAAACAACAAGATCCACGGCGACTATGTCAGTGGTATATACGCAAGATACGGCAATAATGCTATTGTGAAAAACAACGATGTTAAGGTTTCTTCTTATTCTAATAAACATTATGGAATTTATGTATCCGTTGGGGGAAATGCCTTGATTGTCGATAATCATGTTGAGAATCAGTTGGAGAACGAAGACGATCTAGGCACTCGGGGGATTTATCTAAATGTCGATGATGAGAATAATAAAAATGTTTTTAGTAACAGAATCAAAGGCTTTGATGAAGGAATACATGTCCACGGTCTAAAAAAACGAGACTACAGCAATATATTGGTAGGCGGCAGTGAAGCAAATGCCAACTATTTAAGTGACAATAGATTTGGCTTGGCTGCAACTCTACTTGATATCAATAAGCAATCACTTAACGCCACCTACAACCAATGGGGAGTCATCGATGCTGATTTACCAGCCTATATAAGAGATGAAAACTATAAGGCAGACTATAGCCCTGTCGACTACTTCCCTTCAGTATTGTCACCCCTCAACGACGATGCCAATCTCAAAAGCTTGAGCGCTACGGGCCTTCAATTGACCCCAGAGTTTGACCCAGATACACTGACCTATACTGCTACTGTGACCTACTATCTTAACAGGACCACCGTAAGTGTAGAGACCAATGATATTTCTGCCAAGGCAGAGATAAATAATTTGAATGTTAAACAATTGCTTGTAGATTTAATTGTTGGCAACAACACTATCGAAGTAAAAGTAGTGTCGCCGGATGGAACAAAGACCTTAACCTATACCTTAGAGATAACCAGAGAACCTGAACCGGAACCAGAAGAGCCCCCTATGTACCGCCTGTTGTTGAAGTAGAGGTTGAAACAAATATAGTAGATGGCAACACGACAAATAGTGTCAATGTGGAAAGCGAAGAGGAATCTGGCGCTCAATTAGGGGAAGAAATTATTGACGCTTTGCTCAAAAAAGCCAAAGAAACAGATGGCAACAAGAGCAATGATCTTATCGAAGTCAGTGTAGAGCCAGCGGAAGATCAAGATGATATTTTGCTGACCATTCCTGAAAGAGAATTCAGCCGCTTGGCTGAGGAGACTTCTGCAAGCTTTGGCTTGAAAACTCCTTTCGTCAAAATAACCTTCGACAATAAAGCCTTAGATACCATTGCCGAGACGGAAAGCAGCGGCGATATCAGAATATTGGCCAACAAAGATTTAGATCAAGATGGAAGACCCGTCTACGATGTTAAAGTGAAAAAGGGCGAAGCTGCAGTAGAAGATCTGCAAGGTGGCAAAGCCTTTGTCACAGCCCCTTACCAAGCTAAACCAGAGGAAAACGAAAACGCCATTGTCGTTTACGGTATAGATGAAGACGGCAGCAGGAAGATCATGCGTGGTCGCTACGACAGCGAACAAGAGAGCATGGTCTTTAGAACCGGCTATTTCTACAAATTCGTGGTTGCTCACAATTTGGTCGAATACGACGATGTAGAAGACACTTCCTGGTATAAAGATTCTATAGAATTTATTGCTGCTCGCGAAATAACCCAAGGAATCGACGAGAACAACTTTGGCCCTCAACATAACCTGACTCGTGCTCAATTTGTAGTGCTCTTGCTCAATGCCTATCAGGTAGAGACAGCAGGAGCAGAAGAGCTTGACACAGACAATTTTGCTGATGTAGGCGAAACATATTATACAGATCATCTCTTGACTGCCAAAGCATTGGGCATAGTCAAGGGCGTAGGAAACAATGAATTTGCACCTGAAAGAGAGATAACCAGGCAGGAAATGTTTGTCATTCTCTACAATGTTCTGCAGCTGATCGATGAAATGCCCGAAGAAGTAAACGCCAACGAATTGGCTCATTACTTCGACGCCGATGCTATTGCAGAGTGGGCAGAGGGCGCAGCGGCTGCCTTGATTAAAACAGGAACAATCGAAGGCTATGCCAACAAACTGATGCCACAAGCCACCAGCACAAGAGCAGAAATGGCTCAAGTCATCTACAACCTGCAAACCAGATA
>JAAYKD010000043.1 GCA_012522585.1 Bacillota bacterium
GACTGTCCCCGATTTGCATCCGGTTTTGCATCAGACTTCTATTATTAAGATGCCTTCAGTGTCGTAGGGGAGTTTTTCTTTTAGTTTTCCTTCGGCAAAGTAGAAAGAGCCGCCGTGTGAAACTGCCGGTTCATCGGATAGCGAATTGATCATCAAAACATGATCAGTTGCCAAAAAGGCTTGCGCGGCATATTCTGCTTCTTCTTTAACCCATTCGTCAAGAGTAAAACTGACGTAAACCGGCCAAATTAACAGGGTTTCCGTCTTGAATCGCTCAGGGAAATCCCACAAATCGCCGCAGATAGCTAGTTTAATAGGCCTACCCCGATAAATGAACTCTGCAGTATCGTCGCCTTCTTTATAATGATGATCGGTAATAGAAAACTCCTTCCAGCCTTTGGAAATGCGCCGATAATTGTGCAGCAATTTCCCCTTGGCAATGACAGCGCAAGAGGAATAAAGGGTTTCCCCTTCCCTTTCGATATAGCCAAAGAGAAAATCCGTATTGTATTGCAGACTGAGCTGACAAAGCCCTTGCATCGTTGCAGAATTTATGGTGATGGCAACATGGCGGTCGGTCTCAAAATTCCAGCTTAACGCCTCGAAACCTTGCAAAAAGCTCTCGCCAAAACAGAGCAAATCAACTTTCCCTTCAGCCTTTTGCAGTGCTTTCTCCATCTGAGAAATGTTAAACTCAATGTCATTATCCATATATTTATATGTTGCTAAACCTATTTTCAAAGAATCGCCCCTTACCTTTAAAACTTGTGATATTTATGCAAATCGGGGACTGTTCTATAAGGAACCTAGGCACAAGGTGCCGGTTCCGCTACTCCGGGTTGAGCCAAAGACATCAAGCTGGAGCATATTCCCCGCGTTGCATTGTAACTCAATCTATTTTTGAAATATATAAGGAGCAGAAGTTCGCAACAAGCCTTCCACACCTTCAGGATGAAAGGGCATGAGCTTGTTGGCTTCAGCAAAACTTTTCCATTCAATTTTTGAAATCTCTTCAGGATATCTAATTGAAGTTTCGCCGCCTACTATCTCGCCGATAAAAGTAAAGAAAATGACCTGCTCTTGCTTTTCCTTAATAAAGCGCTCATTTACAGAGACGATTTTAGCAGCTTTAATTTCAAGGCTAGTTTCTTCAAAAACCTCCCTGACAACAGCTTGCTCTAAGGTCTCGGCTTTTTCGACCCTTCCCCCAGGCAGCGACCACCATTTCGTGTCGTAATTATAGACCATCAGCGTCTTATCCTTTGCGCTATTCAACAAAAGGCAGTAAACCACATCAACTCTTTTCAAAAAATCGCCCCTTACCTTTAAAACTTGTGATATCTATGCAAATCGGGGACGATGCTCCAGCTTAGTGCCTTTGGCACAAGCCGGAGTTACGGAACCAGCCCACCTTGTGTGCTTAAGTTCCTCATAACTGTCCCGGTTTTGCATTAGGTTTTAAATTCTCTAAATTTGTCTACATCCAATTTGAAAGTCAAGCCGTCATACAATTTGCCCCTAACTTGACGCAAATTCTTTTGTCGATTGACCTCAACAAAACCCAGCTTATTCATCAAACCGATAACGGGTAAATTGCCAGACCAAGTTTGAGTATAAACCTCTTCTACTTCATTTTCTAAAAGGTAGTCAATATACAGAGACCAAGCCTCGCTAGCATAACCTTGGCGGCGGTTTTGTAGCTCTGGAATATCGATGCCAATGGCAAGTTTGCCGGGCAGCTTCGTGTAAGAAAAATTTTCGTCAATATAATAAGCGTTAATCCAACCGATATGTTTTTCAGTTTGATCCTTAATGCATATTTGAAAATTTCTTCTGATCTGATTGGAAGACTTCGCTATCGCTAATCTTTCCAGCATGCGATTTTGATAGGAAACAGGGTCGAAAGGCTCACCGTTTTCAGCTTCCCAAGGTGCATCCCATTTCTGCCATTCCGTTTCAACCGTTTCCCACCTGATGAAGTTTTCAATATCCGCTACAATGAAGTCTCTAAGAAAAACCTTTTGACCTTGAATAACCTTAGGCAAATCAGAATTCAATGCCATTTTCAAACCTCCAAATTGAAAAATGTAGAAGCAATGCAAATTGGGGAATATGCTCCAGCTTGGTGCCTTTGGCACAAGCCGGAGTTGCGGAACCGGCACATTGTGCCTAAGTTCCTTATAGAACTATCCCCGAGTTGCAAAGCTTCTATAGAAGAAAAGCGAATTGGGGAATATGCTCCAGCTTGATGCCTTTGGCCCAACCCGGAGTTGCAAAACCGGCACCTTGTGCCTAAGTTCCTTATAGAACTGTCCCCGATTTGCAAAGCTTCTATAGAAGATATGATAAATAGAAGCCCCAGACGATTGTTGTAAGATCGCTACGGCGATTCTCATTGACTATCTCCAGATCAGATTTCTACGACCGGCAGCAACTCGATGTAACCCCGCCAGCCTTCCGGTTTCAGCTGCATTCGTGGCGCTAAAGCGGGAGCATATTCGTATCCATAGACTTCTGGGTTGAATTTCTTGATCCGATCCATGCAAATTCCCACTGCCTCCCGGTAATTCTCGTCCTTGTAGGGCTCACCCTGAAAAACGATAAATTTACACAGCTCTAAATCTATCACATCGTAGCCTTCCGGAATTGGCCCGGCATAATCAGCCGCCACCTCAACTCCATGGGCGTAAAGACCAGTCCCCTCAGGCCGCATATTATCGGGTAGCCATAGCCCTGCCGGCTCGCCTAGGGCGTCTTTTAGCTCAGAGAGCACATCCCATGCCGCCGAGTCTTCCCCTTTGCCCGAACCAACTTCTGCCACATAATCAAAATAATTATCTGCACCTTTAGCCCTCAAAAGAATCAATTTCCGGGCTGGTCGATGGATAATTTGAGTAAAAATAACGTATGTTTTTTCCATTTTCAATTCCTCCGTTTTCAATTTAGAGCGGTTCAAATATCGATAAGGAATCAGCCAGCCTAAAGGATCTGGATATTTTGCATACTTTTTGGGGCTGATGCCAAAAGCCTTGGTAAAAGCCCTAGTAAAACCCTCGTGACTGTCAAAAACATAGTCGAGGGCAACATCCAAAACCCGAAAGCTTCCCTTGCGCAAAGCATGAGCCGACCGTAACAGCCTCTCTTGACGAATATATTCGAAAGGCGAAAGGTCCATTTTCTCTTTAAACAGGCGAGCTGCATGATACTGAGAATACCCAGCGGCTCTGGCCAAGTCTTGTGCAGTGATAACCTCATGCAAATTGTATTCGATATAGGCAATCATCTTCTCAACCGGACAACCTTGCTCCTTCATCGAATTTTCACCCCTTTAAACTAATAATAAACGGAAACAAGTAAAATTTCTTGACCTCAAATGCTATTTTCTATAGAAGCAATGCAAAACCGGGACTGTCCCCGATTTGCATGGATGCAACCAAAAGTTGCGGAGAAGGTGGTAGATTTAAAGCGACAAACAGAGTATTATATAATACAGAGAAGTAAAAGGAGCTGATAAAACGAACCAAGATATCCGCCTATAACTTAACATTTCTCATCTTCATCAATATTTTAGGTCTGTTGTCGAAATTCTGTGGCGGCTTTATAGCCATGATCTTCATTGCCATTTTAACACTAAATTGTGAAAAAATCCTGAAAAAACCAATTTAAACAAAGGAGAACCACAATGCCTCGAACCAATCGATTTTTAAAACCCCTGTCTTTCTTCCTGGCTTTTGCCCTGATTGTCGGCTTAGCTTTTGCCTTCTACAATTTTAAAATGAAAACCCCTCTGGCTTTACCTGAATTTAGCGAAGTTTCTTCGATCAAACTCGAGCCAGTAGATGAAGGGGTGGGATTAGGCGAAATAGCCCTGACTCAGCCCGAAGAGATTGAAACGGTGTTAGATTCTTTGCAAAACGCAAGGAAAACGAGCCAAAAGTCTTTAAATGATGCTCCCCTAGCCAAAAATTACCTTAAAGTTTACATAGAAGGGCCACAATTGCAGCGCCTTTACGTTTATCAGCAGGGCAGCGATTACTTGGTAGAAGAAGCCTATGTGGGTATTTATAAGGCCAAGGCTAGCGTTTTTGCGGCGATTGAAAAGGTTTATTTGGATAACGGCGGCTGGAATTTACAAGGAAATCGCCAAGCTTTGTGGAACGCTCGCACCAATTATGTGGGGGATAACTCTGCTGTAGCCCAAATTTTAAACAATTTGAAGTTGCCGGAGGGCATTGTTTACGACGGTTTTGAGCTGGAAACCGCCGAACACCCCTATACAATTAAAATGAAATGTAAAGTGGAAGAGCTGACAAGTGAAGAGTTTCCCAACAAAGCTCATGAAACCTTGCTGACTAAAAACGCCATAATCATGTTCTCTCTAATCGAAAATTTGGAGCTCGTCTATTTTGAATTCGATGATGCTTATAGGGAAAGAGATTTTCAATTGGCAGACGGAATCGCCTCTTCCCATTTAGGAGAAGATTATTTTGAACTCACCGAAACCTACCAAGGCTTCAATTTGGTTTTAAAGCTCATCAACGAACTAACTTCCTGAGAATAAAAATCGAGTAATGCAAATCGGGGACAGTTATGAGGAACTTAAGCACACAAGGTGTGCTGGTTCCGTAACTCCGGCGTTTGCCATGGCATAACGCTGGAGCAAACAAAGCTTATATAGAAGTAATGCGAATCGGGGACAGTCCCGGTTTTGCATACTCGCAGCGCAACGCTGGGACAGGGCCGTCGTTGCATTAGCATGCAACTCCAGACCAGTTCCCGAGTTGCACTGCTACATCTCCGATTTGCATGGCGGAGCTAGTAAACCCCACTATCAAATAAGATGGTGGGGTTTTTCTTTTTATAAATGTGGGAAAAGCTATCCAATCACTTCATCCGAGACAGCAATTTCCCTATATCTGCAAAAATATAATCAGGCTTGATCTCATTTTTGGCCACATCTTCCCTTTTAGTTTCGCCGGATAAGACCAAACAAGTCGCAACACCGGCATTTTTCCCTGAAGCAATATCCGTATAAATACGGTCGCCGATCATGAGCGTCTGCTCTTTGCTGAAACCGCTGCTTTGAACCGCCAAATCTACCATGGTCGGCTCGGGTTTTCCAATAAAAATTGGATTTTTCCCCGTCGCTATCTCCAACATCTGGCAAAAGGATCCGCAATCAGGAACATAACCGTAGCTAACAGGGCAAACCCAATCAGGGTTGGTGGCGTAGTAGGCAATTTCCTTAGTCAAGAGCTTACAGGCGTCTTCCAGCTTAAAATAGGCCAGCTCGGTGTCGTAACCCACGAGCAAAACTTCAATGTCTTCGTGGTATTTATCCACGACA
Organism: Bacillota bacterium; assembly: GCA_012522585.1. GTDB lineage: Bacteria > Bacillota > JAAYKD01 > JAAYKD01 > JAAYKD01 > JAAYKD01. The sequence continues at coordinate 5,348 of JAAYKD010000043.1, forward strand.
TTCAAGCCAGAACTTTTCAACTCAGCTTTCAAAGATTGGGTGCCTAAAACATAGATCTTTTCACTTGTATAAAGCCCTTGCAAATACACAGCAGTCGCCTGGGATGAAGTCATGAAATTGCTTTGGTCGACCTCAATACCCATTTTCGTCAGTTTATCGATATAATCGGCAACACTTTTCGAGGAATTGTTGGTCAAAAACATGTATTTGCCGCTAATGCTCTTGATATAACTCAAAAATTCTAAACTATGATCAAAAAGAAGATCGTCGATATAAATGGTGCCATCCATATCGAGTAAAAACAACCTTTTATCCTTTAAATTTTCCATAAACACTCCTCTAAGAAACTCAGTCCAATGCAAAACCGGGACAGTCCCCGATTTGCATCGGGATCCTACAACCCGCGTCTTTCTCTGAACTTCCTGATATCTTCGTCGATAATCTTACCTTCTTCAATCACTATGGCGTTTTTCATCGCCTCATTCCAATCGCCTTCAACAAATTTATCTACGTATTTGGCAAAACCTTCGCTCAAAATATTGGTCACTGTGTGGGGGAACATGGCCGGCGTATTATCCACAGCGTAATGAATTATTCCATCCACCTCATAAACCGGATCGTCGATCGTCGTGGGCCCGGAAGTCTCAATTTCCAAATAATTGTTGCAGCTAACATCAATAATCATGCTGCCTTTCTTGAGTTTCTGCAGATCTTCACGGTAAATAATCCGATCTTCCCTGTTGGTGTCCCAAAGAATACAATTGACCAGCACGTCATAATCGCCCATGTTTTTCAAAAACAATTTCTCTAAATGGAAGTCGTAAACGTCGACGCGAGCACCCAAGCCATGCAAGACCCGCAGCGCCCCTTTGGCAGTCTGCCCATTTCCAAGAATGGCCACCTTGGTTTCGTAAGGCATCTTGCCCAAAAACTGGTAGGCATGCAAAATCGCGGCTTCCCCGGCAATTTCGCGGTTTCTATAGAAAATATAGCGCCCATCTTCAAACATTTCCTCCCAGGCGACCACCGTGTGCCCTTTTTCCATCATATCGCTGGTAAACTCGATGTTCTGCACCGCATGTGCCCAGCCCACCAACATCTTGCTTTCCTTTAAAAGATGCAAATACAGAGCGTCTCCCAATTTCACATCAACGATGATGTCGCACTTTAAAACTTCTTCTAAGGAAGCAACGTTTGCACCTGCCTCCTGATACATTTCATCGGAAAAGCCTAAATGCTCGGCATATCCCTCTTCAAAATAGAGTAAATTTGTATTTTTGACCCTATCCAAATCCTTGGGCAGAATTGCTCTTCTCTTCTCGTTGTTTTTTGTGCTGATAACAAAACCAATAGTTTTCATCGAGTTCAACCCTTTCGTAGTTTTAATAAATGTTGATTTTTCTATCTAATGATGTCCGCTTCACGGCAATTATGCAAAAGAGCGAGATTGCTCCAGCATTTAAAAGGAACATAGGCGCATTTGATGCGCCGGTTCTGCCCGCCAATTGAAAAATCACGCAGGAGCAAACAACAACTTCTATAGAAGCTTTGCAAATCGGGGACTGTCCCGGTTTTGCATTACGTTGACTTTTTAGACAATTTGAAGTCTGGCAGTTTTAAATTAAAGGATTTCAGCAAAGACATGGTCAGCCAAACCAGCAAGAGCATCACCAGCAAGGGAATTACACAGGTGGTAATAATTAAAGTTGCGACTGCATCCAAAAATGCGTTGAAATTGTCTTCGCCTTTTTTAATAGCATCTGTGATTCCGCTGCCAATTTTCACTGGTATTTCAGACAAAAGGTCGCTAATTTTATCGAAAAAGCCACCTTCTGCCAATATATCCTTGCCTTTTTCCTCTATTAGAGCTTTATTATTCTCCGTTATATCGACAACCGTCTCAATGGAATGCCTGTTTGTTGCATAAATCAAATCGCCCATCTTCATCCCTGCAGGAATAGCTATAAAAATAATCAGGCCAAAAACAAAGAGCTTAAAGGCCAGATCCAGAAGGATTTTCTTGCGATTTAGCACATATATGATGGCTAAAAGGCAGGCAATCGGGATAATATAACTAAAAGAAATATACCCGACGACGCCCAGCAACACCTTTTCGAGAAAAATCACGGCGAGTATAAACAAGAAATACTTACTCAATTCGGCAATCTGATGAGCGATTGGGGTGGCAATGTCCCCGGGCAGCAAGGTCAAGGCCGTGGAAGTTGCCGCCGAAGCCGCCGCTAATTTGAGCACAACCGTCTTTTTCTCATTGACAGATTCGATGGCTTTAGCGTGGTAACTTGGCTCGGAAACCTTTGCCGATACAAAAAAATGTGAAAATAAAGCTAATAAAATGAGTAAAACAATCCACAGCGCATTTTGCCTGAGCTTTGAACTGAAATTGACTTCCATAATGAGTCCCCCTCGCAATGATAAACCGGAACAGTTACAAGGAATTTGAGCATGCAAAACCGGGACAGTCCCCGAATTGCATTGGATACATTCCAACAATCCATTTAGTTACAAACCAATGAACTTATATCAAATTTCGGGATTGCACAAAAAAATCCCTTTGAAAAACTGAAAATATGCGAAACGGGCGAATCAAATAAGTGCGTCCTAGCTTAGCCCTCAAAAACGCAAAAGAAAAACCCGCAGTTACTGCGGGTTTTAAGTTATTTCGCATCGAGGTGGAGGGAGTAGATTCCACAAGAAAAACTAGATGCGAATTGGGGACGTAGCAGTGCAACTCGGGGACTGGGCTGGAGTTGCGTGCTAATGCTAATGTAGCGAATGCAAAGCATTCGTCAACCC
>JAAYKD010000044.1 GCA_012522585.1 Bacillota bacterium
AGGGACAAGGGAGTCTGACATAGGTTTCGGCTGCTTATTTTTGCTAGTATACTCCGTTATACTAGAGATTGAAAAATCATCCAAATTGCAATCCAAATCACCTGAGCATTCTAGCATAAACCATTGACGGCAATTTTCTGATTCATCATAACGATGATTTGATTCACGGACTTCGAATTCAGCTTCAACAGCAACATCAAATTCTATTTTCATGTCCGGTAAGTCATTAACTGACACAAACTTAACTTCTACATCTGACAATTCTATGCCGCCAATGTTTCGAACCCTGTATAACCGTAAGTCTAAGTCGTCGTAGTTATCTGAAATGTAACTTTGTATGGTAGAAAACATCTCATTATAGAATCTATCAGCCACGTAATCTTTGAAAGAACGATTACCCGCCAAGGCACTCCCTCCTCACCCCATATGAAAATATATAATAATAGATTTCTTTGTTATAAACATTTATAAACATTAGTTCATAGGTAAATTATAGCACACGCTATGATTATCTCAATATTTAATTTACATTCGCGAATTTTTATTGTGTTATCACTAATTTTGTGATAAACTTTATTCTGTAATTAAAGGGAGGTACTAAGGCGAGGTGACATTATGTCCATAAGTTATAAAAAGCTATGGAAGCTTCTTATAGATAGAGATATGAAAAAGAAAGACCTTAGAGAAGCAGCTGGTATTAGTACAGCTTCAATGGCTAAACTAGGTAAAAACGAAAATGTCCATACTGACATTTTACTAAAAGTATGTAAGGCTCTCGACTGTGACATTTCAGATATTATGGAAATCGTGCCAGATGAAGCTGACTAACAAATTATTAATATAAACGAAGAGGTGCAAACAAATGACAGAAAATCAAAGAAAGTTGATTAATATTCTAAAAGATATGTTTCATTTCAATCAAGCTGATTTAGACTTCGGTATATATCGCATTATGCGATTGAAGCGCGATGAGATTAATCGTTTTATCGAGGAAGATTTACCCTTACAAATTACTGAGGGTTTAAATGAATTAGCAGGATTAGATAATGCTACTGAGATTGCTGCTATTGATAAGCAGATTGCAGACACAAAGGCAGCTTCTTTCTCCGATGCAGTAAAGGCCGCTGCTATTACTGAACTTGAAGAAAAGAAAAAGGCTCTTGCCGGTGTGGACGTTTCTTCCGTTGAAGCGGATATATATAATCATTTGACGAATTTTTTCTCCCGATATTATGATGATGGAGACTTTATTTCTCAGCGTCGCTACAAGGACGGTGCTTATGCTATCCCTTACGAAGGTGAGGAAGTCAAACTTCATTGGGCAAATGCTGACCAATATTATGTAAAAACCAGTGAATATTTTAAAGATTACACATTTAAAACTGCATACGGTGATGCTATACAATTTAAGCTCATAGAAGCAGAAACAGAACGTGATAACAACAAGGCGAATCAAAAAAGATACTTCCAGCTACATACAGAAAAACCATTTGAGGAAATTGATGGTGTACTTAATATATTTATCGAATATAAAAATGGTGGTAAAAAAAATCAAGCTGAGTGCATTTCTGAGATAGTTAGTGCGTTTGGGGCTGTTCAAAATCTATATCCCAGCTATGCATCTATAATGACCATAAAAGATGGCAAAACAGAATTAGAGCGTCAACTTATCCATTACACTGCTCGAAATACCTTTGATTATTTTATCCATAAGGACTTGGGAAAATTTTTAAACCGTGAATTAGATTTCTACATAAAGAACGATGTTATTTTCCTTGATGATATCGATGAACAAGATGAAACTAAAGTAAAAGAATATTTGACGAAAGCAAAGGTCATCCGAAAAATCTCTAGGAAGATAATTGCCTTTTTAGAACAAATTGAAAACTTCCAGAAAAAACTCTACCTTAAAAAGAAATTTGTTGTTGAAACAAATTATTGTATTACGCTTGATCGTATCCCAGAAATACTTTATCCCGAGATTGCCGAGAACGATGCTCAGCGTGAAGAATGGGTTAGATTATTTTCTATTGATGATATCATAGGTAATGATATGTTCACTATCCCTTATTCAGTTCCATTATCTGTAGACTTTTTAAAGGCAAATCCTTTTCTAGTTTTAGATACAGCCTTTTTTAGTACAGAATTTAAAGAAAAGCTTATCTCTGAAATCGATGGGCTTGATGATAGCCTTGATGGACTGATGATACACAGTGAGAATTCACAAGCTATACGACTCCTCCAAGAGAAGTATAGACAAAAAATCAAATGTACCTATATAGATCCTCCATATAACTCGCCTTCTAGTGAAATCCTTTATAAAAATAATTTCAAGCATTCTTCTTGGATTTCAATGATGCACAATCGGTTAGAACAAAGTCGATTGTTATCGACTGAAGACGGTTCTATTGTTATAGCGATCGACAAGCATGAACATAATTGGTTATTTGATCTATGTAAGCAATTGTTCCCCAACTATGATGTTGTATCAGTTGCAGTTGAACATAATAAAAAAGGTACACAAGGTGATCACTTTTCCTTCTCTAACGAATATGCTATTTTTGTGATTCCATATGCATTGAAAAAGCTAAATGAAACTATTCGACCTGAAAGTGAATGGGAGTATTCAAATTTTAGAAATTGGGGTAGTGAATCAGAGAGATCAGATGCAGCAAATTGCTTTTATCCTGTATATGTTCAAAACCAAAATATAATAGGTTATGGTCCAGTGCTTGATGAAAATATACACCCTGGTAGCCCAAACATTACTGCTACAGGTATAATTGAAGTTTATACACCAGAAGCAGCCGAGCCTATACAGATTGATTGCAGTGTTTCACAGGACATTATTGCTGTGTATCCAATAGATGATTCGTTGGTTGAGCGTAAATGGAGATATGCATTCCAATCTATAGGAGAAATTTTTTCATATTTAAAAGTGGAAACCTCAAGAAGTGGTAATGTTCAGATAAAAATGCCGAAGTACTCAGACCAATTTAAAACGATGTGGTATTCTTCGCTATATAATGCTGGTGATTATGGTACAAAGATACTATCAGCAATGGGGTTTACAAAGAATGATTTTGAATATCCCAAGTCAATTTATACAGTAAAAGATTGTATTTATGCTGTGTCAGGAAAAAATGACATAGTATTTGATTACTTTGCCGGATCTGGGACAACTGGTCAAGTAGTTATAGATATGAACCGTAGTGATAATGGGAACCGGAAATATATACTTGTCGAAATGGGTGAATACTTCTACACAACCACTAAACCTCGAGTTCAAAAATCCATATATTCAGTAGATAAAGATGATTTAGCTGGTTGGAAGGATGGCAAACCTATATCCCGTATTGGTTCATCTCACGCCTTTAAATACATTCGTCTTGAGTCATATGAGGACTCATTAAATAACATTATTTTACGCAATGGTGATTATGATTTACTTGGATTGGCTCGCGAAGGTTTCGTGCTGTCTTATATGCTTGATGCCGAAGCAGAAGGTGCAAGTATGCTAAATATCGATAAACTTAATAAACCGTTTAATTACACGATGAATATAACTCGAAACCTTGAAAGCGTGGAATGTACGATTGATCTTGTAGAAACATTCAATTATTTAATTGGTCTGACAGTCAACCGTAGTTATGCTCTTACATCCTATGACGCAGATTTTTCTACTGCGGAGTATGGTTCAGTTTCTGCATCTTTAAAGGATGGCAATACTTATAAATTTAAAACAGTTGATGGAGTACTTCCAAATGGGGACAATGCTCTTATTATATGGCGTGAAATGACTGATGATATGATTAAAGATAATGCCGCCCTTGACGCTTATTTCCTATCTATTCCAAACAGTCGTAGCTATAGAAAAGTCTTTGTTAATTGCAACAACAATCTACTTAACCTTCGAGATAAAGGTGAAAGTTGGCAGGTCGTTCTCATAGATGAAGAAATGAAAAAGCGTATGTTTGATATTGCAGAATAAGGAGGCTGGCATTATGGCAAGAAGAACAAGAAGAACACGCGTTACGGCTGCTGAGCCAGAATTGAAATTTCACCAAAAACTTATATTAAATAGATGGCTACTCAGCCAATTTGGAGTGTCAGGTTTTAAGGAGCTTTCTGCAAACATGAAAAAACCCTCTCTTGAGGAAATTGACGGTGAAGGTGTTACAGGCTTTCATAAGCAGCTTGTACTATTATTTGGCGACAAATGTTTAATCAGCAATGAACAACTTGCCCGCTACGACATTAACATTGTTTCTCATATGCGGAAAATAAATGATAAGCGGGACAATCCATTTGTGCTTAAATACTTTCAGTATCTTTCACTGTTATTCGTTGAACATTACCTTAATAAATACTTTAACGATAGGCAAGGGTTACTTGATAGTCTGAATGAACATATTGCAGATTTTAATACTCAACACCCAAACGACACAATAGAGCTTTATACTGAGAGCGATTTAAATAAAATTGCTGTATAGAACGCTACTGGTAGCGGTAAAACACTGATAATGCATATTAATTATCATCAGTATCTGCACTATTCTGGTGGCAATCTGGCAGATGATGCGACATATATTCTACTAACGCCCAAGGAAGGTTTATCTCTACAACATTTAGATGAGTATGAAGCCTCGGGCATTCCTGCAAAAATATACGATAAGAACACCAGTCGTTGGATGCGCACAGCAGGTGAAATCAGCGTACTTGAAAATACCAAATTAGGTGATAAAGACCAAGATACTATAGTATCTGTTAAGCGTTTTGGTAATCATAATGTTGTATTCGTTGATGAAGGTCATCGAGGTTCTTCCTCCGGTAAAGAAGGAAAGTGGCAAAAATATCGCGATGAGCTTTGCTCTGAAGGCTTTTCCTTCGAATACTCTGCAACTTTCGGGCAAGCAATAGCTGCCGCAAGTGATAAATCGCTCGCTCAACGATATCAAAAATGCATTATCTTCGACTACTCGTATAAATATTTTTATGGCGACGGTTTTGGGAAAGATTACAACATTATCAATCTTCCTGATGATAGCGATGACACCAAACGATCATTATATTTAACTGCTTGTTTGATGACCTATTATCAACAGAAAAAACTTTATTTTAGCAGTAGAAGCGATTTTGCCCAGTTTAATATCGAAAATCCTTTGTTCGTGTTTGTTGGTGCAAAAGTAAATGCCGTTCGGACTGAAGGAGGGCGCAAAGTTTCTGATGTAGTTGACATACTGCTATTTTTCAAAAACTTCATAGAAAGCAACACTTTAGCAATTGCAAATATAGGACGTATACTTTCGGGAAACACAGGCTTACTTGATAATAAAAATAGAGACATTTTCAGAAATGCTTTCCCTTATTTAATATCAACAGAATTATCAGCGGCTTCTATATATTCAGATATACTAAAAGTTGTATTCAACTGCTCTTTGGTCGGTGCTAAACTTCATATTGAAAATCTTCGTGGCGTAAATGGTGAGATAAGGCTACGATTAGGGGAAAATGAACCATTTGGGGTCATAAATGTCGGTGATGATTCTACACTGCTAAACCTATGTGCCGACAATGGATTTGATACTGATAGTATAGATTTTTCAGAATCGTTGTTTCATGGTATTTCAAAAACCGACTCTAATATCAACATACTTATAGGGTCAAAAAAATTTACTGAAGGTTGGAACTGTTGGCGTGTATCAACTATGGGACTTATGAATGTTGGTCGTAGTGAAGGAAGCGAAATCATTCAGCTTTTTGGACGTGGCGTGCGTTTAAAAGGTTGCTCTATGTCTCTTAAAAGAATTAGTTTTTATAAGAGGGATTTTCCAGAGACAGTTGTACCAAAGAATATTGGGATTCTTGAGACGCTAAATATTTTCAGTGTCCGGGCAGACTATATGAATCAGTTCAAGGATTTCTTAGATGCTGAAGGAGTTCCTTCTGATAAGAGCCAGCCATTAGTACTTTCAATGCCAGTTATCCGTAACAAAGACTATAAAGAGAGTGGGCTTTACTCTTTGCGTTTGAAAAACAGTGCAAATTTCAAAAAAGATGCAGCAAAACTGTCTTTGAACCCTTCCGATGGTATTCTTGTGGTCCTTGATTGCTATGCAAAAGTGCAATTCGAATCTTCGCAATCACGAAGTGTAGTTGAAGCTACAAAAAACGAAGCACATTTTAGCCCTGAACACTTAGCGTTTCTTGATTATGATGCTATCTACTATGAGATTCAGAGGTATAAAACCGAGAAAGCACGCCACAATGTTAATGTTACAAAAAAAGGTATATATGATCTGCTTAATGACAACTCTTGGTATAAATTGCTTATTTCAGAAGATGAGCTTGTTATCCACACTTTTGAAGATTACAAGCGCTTTGAAAGAATAGCCATAGCATTACTTACCAAGTATCTTGATAAGCTATATTATACAGAGCGTTCCCGCTGGGAATCTAAAGTAGTTGGTTATGACCTTGTTGCAATGGATGACGAGAATGAAAATTTTTTCAATGAAGAAAACGATGAATACATTATTACAATTAACAACACAGATGACAACGAAACTATGATTCAATGGATTAATCAGATTATTGTTAAGGTCTCAGAAGCCAAAAAGAATAATCAGATGATTAATATATCTGAAATTCAAGGTGACATGGAAGCTATAGGAATACCAGTGCACCTATATAATCCTCTTCTGTACTTATCAAAAGGTAATATGGAAATTAACGTATCACCTGTTGCTTTGAATGAAAGCGAGCTTAAATTTGTAAAAGCTCTTAAAAAATATGTTTCCGAAAATGATACATATTTCAAAGACAAGAAGCTGTATTTAATTAGAAACAGAAGTAAGAAAGGAATCGGTTTTTTTGAAGACAAAGGATTTTTCCCCGACTTTATCATGTGGCTGATTGCTAACGGCAAACAATATATTAATTTCATTGATCCACATGGTATGGGAAGAGAGCCTATTACTTCTGATAAAGTCAGACTACATTCTCGTATTAAATCAGAAATCGAAAGCCGTTTGCCAGATCCTTCTGTTAAATTAAATTCGTTCATTCTATCACCAACGAAGCATGTTGAACTACCCGATCAAAGTATATCTGTTTCTGATTGGAATACAAATAATGTATTTTTTATGGAAGATGACAAATACATCGGAAAATTATTTGATACAATAGTAAGTTAATCCCCATATATAAGGTAAAAAGCGATAGATGCGTTACTGAAAAATCAATCCGTGACTTTTCAATGTATGAACATCTATCCTGTCTCCTCAACCCCAGTAAAAAATCTAATCTATCAACTCAACCCTATCGCTTTCAGGGCAGTTGATATGTTTCCTAAATGAATAAAAACAATGGTTTCCCGACATAAGCAACCTCGGAAAAGTTGCCGAGAGAAAAAAGCAATGCCGGGAAACCCTTTATTTAACGATGTTTTGAATAGTCCTATTTCTCCACCCTTGACATCAATACAACACTCTCAACGTGTGTCGTTCTCGGGAACATATCCACTGCCTGAACATCGTTTAGGTGATATCCGGCTGCTTGCAGGATTTTGATATCACGAGCCAGGGTGATTGGGTTGCAGCTGACATAGATGATATGTTCTATTTCTGCTGTTATGATGGCTTCGAGAAACTCTGGGCGGCAACCTTGACGAGGTGGATCAAAGATTACACAATCGGGCCTTAGGCCTTGAGCCACTAGGTTAGGTATTATCTCTTCGCAAGCACCTGCTATGTATTCGGTGTTCTTTAAACCGTTATTAATGGCGTTTGTTTTAGCTTGTTCCACAGCTTGCGGGTCGATTTCTACGCCTGTTATCTGCATTTTAGCCAGGTCGAACCCTTGCTCTGCTTCCAGCATTTTGGCTACCGTTATGCCAATCGCTCCTACACCGCAATAAGCATCTAAAATATGTTCTGGCTTGATTTTCTTCACATGTTCGGCTACCAATTGAAAAAGCTTCTCGGTTTGAAAGCGATTGATTTGGAAGAACGAATGGCCTTTTAATTGAAATTGAGCCGGGCCAATACTCTCTTCTATTTCGTCCGAGCCCCAAAGAAGAATATTCTCTTGTCCTAAAATGGTATTGCCCCTTTTTTCATTGATATTCAGTATTATGCCTTTGAGCTGAGGAAAAGCTTCTTGCCACTCTTGTATTTTTTCTTGAGACAAAGGAAATTCCTGACCGTTGATGATAAAATAAAGCAAGGCTTGATTATCTTTGTTGTTGGTTCTGATCATAATATGCCTGAGCAAACCTTTATGCTTTCTTTCATCATAGACACTTATATTGGCTTTTATTAGCCACTTTTTCACTGTACGAAAGAGGCTGTTACCTAAATCAGATTGCAAGAGGCAGTTTTCTATATCAACTACATTATGAGAACCGGTGGCAAATAGGCCGATTTTCAAATCTTCATTTTCTTTTCTGACAGGCAGCTGAATCCGGTTGCGGTAATAAAATTCAAGCTCACTCTTTATGGGTGGGCTTATTTTTGTATCTTCGTTAATTTCATCTTTGAGCCTAAATAAAACGTCTTTATTTTTATAATCAACTTCGCTCTTGTAGCTCAAATGTTGTAGAGAGCAACCGCCACAAAGGGGAAAATACGGGCAAGGTGAGTCTATTCTTTGATCTGATTTAGTCAAGAGCTCTACAACCTGGGCTCGGGCAAAGTTTTTGCGCACTTCAGTGATTTTCACTTGGGCTTTTTCACCTGGTAAAAGGCCATTACAAAAAACGGTGAGTTGCTCAAATCGAGCAATGCCCTCACCGTTCATGCCAATGTTTTCTGCTTCAACTGTTGTTTTTTGGCCGAGTTTTAATCTGTTTTTTATTTTACTCATCTCCAATGATTTTCACTTCAGGCTCTAGTTCTACCTGAAATTTATCATAAACCGTCTTTTGGATATGCTCTTTTAAAGCGATTACATCTGCAGCCGTGGCAGTTCCGTCACTCAAAACAAAACCTGCGTGCAATGGGGAGACATAAGCCCCACCTATTTTGTAGCCTTTGAGGCCAGCTTGATCGATTAAAGCGGCAGCATAGTGACCGGGTGGGCGTTTAAAGAAACTACCGGCACTGGGCTCGGTTACAGGTTGTTTGTCCCTGCGTCGCTGCGACAAATCGTCCATGAGAGCTTTGATTTCATCTCTGTTTTTCGAAGCTAATTCTATGGTGGCAGCTAAAACGATGGATTTTTCCTTGTTTAAACGAGATTTTCTATAGCCAAACTCCATCTCTTCGTTACTGTGCTCGACTACAGAGCCATCTTCTTTGAGCAGCCAAACGCTTTTAACAACCTGCACCATCTCGCCTCCATAGGCGCCTGCATTCATGACGATTGCGCCGCCCAAAGAACCGGGTATGCCACTGGCGAACTCGAAGCCGCCAAGGCCCAAAGCTAAAGCGAAGCGAGCAAGGGCAATTAAACGTGCGCCAGCCAAGGCGTTCAAAGTGTTTGAGCCTTCTTGAATTATTTCAGAGAAGTTGTCTGCCAAAAGAATGACTAAGCCCCTTAAACCACTGTCTTTGATCAGCAGATTGCTGCCGCAGCCCATGATAAAATAAGGAATCTCCAGGTCTTTGGCTGTAGACAACAAGACTTTTAGTTCCTCGATGTTTTTGGGTTTGGCTAACAAATCGGCTGGCCCACCAATTTTGAAGGTGGTATAACCGGAAAGCAGCACATCTCTTTCCACCAAGATTGGCTTTGTTTTTGCTATAAAATCAAGATATTTCTTTTCCATTTTGGCACGACCTTTTTTGTTTTTCTAGTTGATTGATGCAAATCGGGGACTGTCCTATAAGGAACTTAGGCACACATCGTGGGCCGATTCTGGGCTTGTGCCAAAGGCACCAAGCTGGAGGATATATAGTCAGTTCAAATTCTTTCGTGAAATGAGCTTGCACTAAGATGGAGGGACAGGGTTGACGAATGCTTTGCATTCGCTACATTGGCATTAAAACGCAACTCCATACCAGTCCCTGCAATCCCATTGCAGGCGTCCTCGGTTAATGCTTCACATTCACCATTCGTCATTGCTGCTAACCTCGGTGATGAAACTTCTATAGAAGCAATGCAAAACGGGGACTGTCCCGGATTTGCATTAGGCGAGGCGGAGAGCGAATTGGGGGCAGACGGGGCGGCAGTAACCGCAGAGGATGCATTTGTTGTGGTCAATCACTGCTTTTTTATTGATGATTTCGATGGCCATATTAGGACATGTGGTAGCGCATTTACCACAACCGATACAATTGCCCAAGACAATCATCCGCTTATTTGCTTCTTCTTGGGGCAAATCTGCAGCTTCCAAAGGTTCATCTCGGAAGATTTTTAGATTGACTCGCAGTTCCTTTTCATTGACCATGCCTAAAGCTAAACTGGCAAAACCGGGTATCTCTCTTACGTAGTTGATAGCGCCTTCTAAGTCGTTGATCAGGTGACCACCGGCCAGAGCTTTCATAGCATACATGCCTTTTCCGGCTTGGCGATTCAGCTCAATGGCATCCAACATGCCTTGCAAATCCCCTTCTATAATGCCCATGCCCAATTTATTTATGATAGGAAAAACTATATCAAATTCTGGTTTATCGGCCACCATACGACAGACATCCACAGCATGGGTGGAAATACCCACAGCTTTAATTAAACCTTGGGCTTTGGCATCAAGCAAGCATTCGATGGCTCCGGCCCGATCTTCAAAAACCGTGTGATTAGCTCTGGCTGCATGGATGAGAAAGATGTCTATGACGTCTCGATTCAGCTCTCTTCGGGCCTTTTCCAGGCTGATTGCCATATCTTCATAGGTAGAAGCTCCCGATTTTGTTGCTATGACTACATCCTTTTGCCAGCCCCTTAAGGCCTCTTCAATATAGGTATGAGTTCTATACATTTCAGCTGTATCAAAAAAGGTGATGCCAGCTTCGGCTCCCTGCCTGATTAGTTTCAAAGCATCGGCTTTAGGAATATCTCGCTGGACCGGTCCTAAAGGTAAAACTCCAAAACATAGATCAGTTACTTCAATTCCTGTATTCCCCAAAGTTTTAATCTTCATTGCTAGGCCTTCTTTCCTTTTTTTAACTCTTCGAATTCTTCTTCGCTAATGATAACCACGCCTAAGGTTGCCGCCCGATCGGCTTTCGAACCTGGTTTGTCGCCAACTAAAACATAATCTGTTTTACGGCTGACGCTGGAGCTGACTTTACCGCCTAAATTCTCGATAGCTTCTTTTATTCCCTGCCGGTTATAATTTTGCAAAGCACCGGTGACCACAAAAGTCAGATCTGCAAAGGGCTGTTCTCCAACAATTTCTTTCTTTTCTTCCGTAGTTATTAGTCCATGGTTTTTTAAGCGCTGAACTCGCTTACAATTATCTTCTATGGAAAAATAATTGATAATACTGTGAGCTACTTTAGGGCCTACATCGTCTATTTGGATGAGTTCCTCTTCTTTAGCAGCGGTAATAGCTTCTAAATCACCAAAATAATCGGCTAAGGTTGCAGCCAATCGCTGGCCGACGTGGCGGATTCCCAAACCAAAAATCAACCTGGCTAAGCTGCGTGTTTTGCTTACTTCTAGAGCTGCTATTATATTCTGAGCAGATTTTTCGCCAAATCTGGGCAATTCTATCAGCTCTTCTAGAGTTAAATCATACAAATCGGCTACATCGGCAATCAGTTCATGTTCTAAGAAGAGTTGAACATTTTTAGGACCCAAACCTTCTATATCCATGGCACCTCGTGAGGCAAAGTGGATGATATTTTCTGCTACTTGAGCCGGGCAAGCCAAATTAGGGCAACGCCAAGCAACTTCTCCGTCGTCTTTGACCAATTTAGTCTCACAGACCGGACAATCTTCTATCATAACAAAAGGTTCTTGGTTGCCATCTCGATGTTCAGCCAAGGCTTTGATGACTTCCGGGATGATCTCCCCTGCTTTGCGCACCATGACTCTGTCGCCTAGCATCAGGTCTTTTTCCCTGATTAAATCTTCATTGTGCAAGGAAGCGCGGCTGACCGTAGTTCCGGCAATTTGCACCGGCTCTAAGAGAGCCGTTGGGGTGACCACACCGGTTCGGCCCACTGTCCAGTCTATGCTGAGCAGGGTGGTTTCTTTTTCTTCCACAGGGAATTTATAGGCGGCCTGCCAACGGGGAGCTTTGGCGGTTGAGCCCAACTCATCTCTCAGGGCAAAATCGTCTACTTTTACTACTAAGCCGTCTATTTCGTAAGGAAGTTCCAGGCGTTGATCCTGCCAATAGAGGCAAAACTCTACAATTTCATCGAGGTCAGCGCTTACTAACTTGATTGGGTTAACCCTAAAGCCTAAATTTTGCAGACGCTGCAGAGTGCTGTGATGATCGTTAAAATCGGGGGCATCGGTCCATTCCAAACTATAAAAGAAGGCGTCTAGCTTACGGGAAGCCGCAATTTGCGGGTCCAACTGACGCAAAGATCCGGCTGCAGCGTTACGCGGGTTGGCGAATTCCGCCTCACCACTGATCTGTCTCTCGGCATTTAGACTTTGAAAAGCGGGTATGGGCATATAAGCCTCACCCCGCACTTCTAGGTTGAGGGGCTCTTTTAATTTCAGGGGCACACTCCTGATGGTGCGCACATTGAAGGTGATGTCTTCCCCCATCACGCCATCGCCGCGAGTGGCTGCTGTTTGTAGCAGACCTTCGGAATAGTTGCAAACTATAGTCAGACCATCGATTTTAAGCTCAGCCACATATCTCACTCGGCCGTGCTCCCGGTTGATCCGCTCTAACCAAGTGCGCAATTCATCAGGGCCAAATACATTGTCTAGGCCTTGCTTGATTGTCCGGTGCTGCAAGCTAGTGAATTTGTCTAAAACCATGCCACGCACTCTTTGAGTGGGGGAATTAGGGTTTAAAAACAATGGAAATTCCTTTTCCAAATTCTCTAATTCCAAAAAGAGCTGGTCATATTCGCTATCGCTTGTTTTGGGTTCGTCCAAAACATAATAGGCGTAATCATAATCTTCCAAGATCTTAATCAGCTCTTTTATCCGCTTTTCTGCTCGCTCTGCCTTCATTTTTTCACCTTCTCCAAACCGGCATATTTAACCACAAAAAGTTTTTTACCAACACTGGGAAATTCCACGGTCACCTCTTGATCTTGACCGCTACCTCTAACTTCTAAGACCTGGCCCACACCGTAGATTTTATGGCGAATGTCTTCACCTGCTTCAAAATTCTCTACTACTCGCTTTTTTGCTCTTGAGGTTGGCCTAATTGGATCTCTTTTAGGGGTTGAATCTAAAAAGCTGTCCTGTTTTGGAGCATCTTCCCATTTAAAAGGGTTGACTCTGTTGATAAATGCTTGGGGTTGGGGTCTCAGTTTTGGTCTGATAAAACCTAATTGAATAAATTCCGGGTCGATTTCTCGCAAAAATCTGGAAGGCACATTGTAATTGGTCTGACCGTATTGCTGCCTGGTTTGAGCATGGCTTAAAAACAAAATTTCTTTGGCCCTGGTCATGCCTACATAGCAGAGGCGCCGCTCTTCTTCTAAATCGTCTTCTGAATTCATGCTGCGCACTCCAGGGAAAATTCCTTCTTCCAAGCCGGTTAAAAAGACTACGGGAAACTCCAAGCCTTTGGCGGCGTGGATGGTCATCAAATTGATTCTGGGGCCGGCTTCTCTCTGTCCTTCTTCTTGGTCGGCATCGACTAAAGCGGCGTCGATCAAAAAGCCTTCCAGAGTTCTCTCGGCTTCCTCGCGTTTTTCATATTCTCTGGCAACGGTGATCAATTCCATAATATTTTGGTAGCGTTCTTCTCTTTCCAGATCGGGTAATTTATTCAATTCCTTTAAATAGCCGGTTTCGTTGACGATGGTGTGAATCAATTCAGAAACAGAGAGGTATTGGGTCATTTTTCTGAAATTTTCCATCATGGCAATGAAATCTTTGGCTATTTTCTTGGCTCTGGTGCCTAAATCTGGTACCGCATCCGCCTCTTCCAAGACGCCGTAGTAGGGTAAATCCAGTTCTGCCGCAAAATCTTGGACACGCTGGAAGCTGGTAGTACCAAAGCCTCTTTTAGGCACATTGATGATTCGCGCCAGAGAAACATCGTCGTAGGGGTTGACCAAAACCCGTAAATAAGCGATTATATCCTTTATTTCTCTTCTGCTCCAGAAGCGGACTCCCCCGACCAAGCGGTAAGGCACCCCTTCTTCGTTGCAAACATCTTCAAAGTTACGAGATTGAGCATGGGTGCGATACAAAATGGCAAATTGACCGAAATCTAAGTCCTGCTGTTCAGTTAAGAGTCTGACATGACTGATCACAGTTTGAGCTTCTTCTTTGGCCGTCATATTCTCTAAAAGCACTACTTTGTGAACGCTCTCTTTTTCTGTCCAGAGGTTTTTTCCCTTACGCTGGGTATTGTTGCTGATCAAACTATTGGCTGCATCCAAGATGACTTGGGTGGAACGATAGTTTTGTTCCAGCTTGATTATTTTGACATCTTTGTAGTCCTGTTCAAAATTTAAAATGTTGGAAATATCGGCGCCCCGCCAGGAATAGATGCCCTGATCTTCGTCGCCAACCACACACAGATTGCCGTGATGTGAGCTCAAAAGGCGGATCAGTTCATATTGGCTCCTATTCGTATCCTGATATTCGTCGACTAAAATATACTCAAACCGCTCTCGGTAAATATCCAAAACTTGCGGATGCTCTTTGAACAGTTTTATGGTTAAGTTTATCAGGTCGTTGAAATCCAGGGAATGATGTTTGAGATTGTATTTCTCGTAATCGGCAAAGATATTAGCGATATTGTGGCCTAAGACATTTTGCCCGGCTGTGGCGTGTAAATCATCCGGCGAGAGCATACTGTTTTTAGCTCGATCTATATGCTCTGAGACCATGGAGACAGGATACCTTTTGTCATCTAGGCCTCTGTCCTCGATTAAACGCTTAATCACTCTTTTACTGTCATCAGCGTCTAAAATAGTAAAATTTCTGTTGAAGCCCATAATTTCTATTTCACGTCGCAAAATGCGCACACACATGGAGTGAAAGGTGCTGATCCAAATATCCTGGGCTGCTGTGCCTACCATGTCGTAAATTCGGCTTTTCATTTCAGCTGCGGCTTTATTGGTAAAGGTAATGGCCAAGATACTCATAGGATGAATGCCTTGTTGCAAGAGCCAGGCTACTCGGTAAGTCAAAACTCTGGTCTTACCACTGCCGGCTCCCGCTATGACCAAAAGGGCACCCTTTGTGTGCTGCACTGCTTCCAATTGCATTGGGTTTAGCTCTTTTGCAAAATCCAAGTCATTTACCCCTTTCTTTTCTCTAAGCTAGCTCGGTTATTTTTTATCTCGAGCTTTTTTCTGTCTAAAATTATGATCCAAAACTCTTTTACGCAAACGAATGTTACTGGGTGTTATTTCCACCAATTCATCATCATCGATAAATTCCATGGCTTGCTCCAAGCTCATCTTACGAGGAGGCTCTAAGCGCAGGGCTTCGTCTGAACCGGCGGCTCTAATATTAGTCACATGTTTTTTTCTGCAAACATTGACATCCATATCGTCGTCGCGATTGTTTTCCCCGACTATCATGCCATGGTAAACTTCTAGGCCTGGGTTGATAAAGAGCACGCCTCGATCTTGTATGGAATGCAAGGCATAGGCGGTGGTGATTCCATCTTCCCAAGCGACCAGCACGCCTTTATTGCGACCGGCTATTTCACCTTTATATTCTTCATAATCATGGAAGATGTGGTTCATCACCCCATAACCTTTACTGACCGTCAAAAAGTCTGACCTAAACCCGATCAAACCTCTGGCTGGAATGGTGAATTCCAAGCGCACCTGGCCTTCACTCAGGTGAAGCAGATTTTTCATCTCGGCTTTACGCGGCCCTAAGAGTTCCATGACTGCTCCCATATATTCTTCAGGCAAGTCAATGGTCAAATACTCCACCGGTTCCAAAAGCACACCGTTTGTGTTTTTGGTCAAAACTCTGGGCTTTGAAACTTGCAGCTCGTAGCCTTCCCGACGCATGGTTTCTATTAAAATTGAAAGGTGTAACTCTCCTCTGCCGGCCACTTCAAAGACATCGGGGCTATCGGTTTCGCTGACTCTTAAAGATACATTTTTTTCGGTTTCTCGAAGCAAGCGATCTCTCAAATGCCTGGAAGTTACGTATTGACCTTCTTTACCGGCAAAGGGGCTGTTGTTGACCATAAAATTCATGGACAAAGTAGGCTCATCCACCTTGAGCATCTGCAAAGGGTCGGGATGGCCTATTTCACAGACTGTATCACCAATATTTATATCTTCCAAGCCGACTAAAGAGACCAACTCACCGGCTTTTACCTGGCGCTGCTCTTTTCTTTTCAAACCGGAAAAGGTATACAAACCTGCTAATTTGGCAGTTACTTCGCTACCATCACTTTTGCAGATAAGAACTTGTTGGTTATGCTTGACCGTTCCTCGCAGAATTTTACCAACGGCTAAACGCCCTACATAATCGTCATAATCTAGGGTGCTGATGCCTATTTGCAAATGACCCTGATCGTCACCTAAGGGTGCCGGCACAGTTTTGATAATGGCGTCTAAAATTGGAGCGATATCAGCTTTTAAATTGTCCGGTTCCAGACCAGCCAAGCCTTTTCGGGCTGAGGCATAGATGACCGGGAAATCCAGCTGAGAATCATCTGCTATTAAAGAGATGAATAAATCTAAAACTTCGTCTACTACTGCGGCGGGTCTGGCTTCTGGGCGGTCGATTTTATTGATAACGACCACGGGCTTTAAGCCTTGAGCCAAGGCTTTGCGCAGTACATAACGAGTTTGAGGCATGGGGCCTTCGAAGGCA
The DNA here is from genome assembly GCA_012522585.1 of Bacillota bacterium. Classification (GTDB taxonomy): domain Bacteria; phylum Bacillota; class JAAYKD01; order JAAYKD01; family JAAYKD01; genus JAAYKD01. Next base: position 16,882 of record JAAYKD010000044.1, read on the forward strand.
TCCACTACTAAGATGACTCCGTCGACCATGCCTAAAATACGCTCTACCTCACCGCCAAAATCTGCGTGGCCGGGAGTATCGACAATGTTTATTTTAACGCCTTGATAATCGATGGCTGTGTTTTTTGCTAAAATAGTGATGCCCCGCTCTCGCTCCAAATCGCCAGAATCCATGATTCTTTCTTGAACCTGTTCATTGCTGCGAAAAGTGCCGCTTTGGCGCAACATAGCATCGACCAAGGTAGTCTTACCATGGTCGACGTGGGCAATTATAGCTACATTTCTAATATCTGTTCGTTGCAAACTGCAACTCCTCTTTTCTGTTCTAATAGTGACTAAAATGTAAATCGGGCATTAGTTTATTTGAATAACTTGCTCCAGTATAATGCCAATGGCATATACCGGAGTTGCGGAACCGGCACAACGTGCCGGTTCTGGGCTTGTGCCAAAGACACAAAGCTAGAGCAAAAAAACAACATCTTTTGCATAGGCGAGATGCGACTTGGGGACTGAACCATCATTCTTGCTTTAGTGGGAATGTGGGTCTGTCCCCGTGTAGCGGCTCGCCTTACCAATATCAAAAACGATGCTACGTGGGGACAGGGTTGACGAATGCTTTGCATTCGCTACATTGGCATTAAAACGCAACTCCAGACCAGTCCCGTCAGTCTCATTCCAACGGTATCGATTATCATTGCATCATCATTGCAATAAATCCTTGTGATATTAAACTTCTACAGAAGGAATGCAAAACGGGGACTGTCCCGGATTTGCATGATTTGGGTTAGCGGCCGAAGAAGCGGTCTTTGCAGAGTTGTCTGATTTGTTTGGCGATTTCTTCTGGCTTTTGAGTGCCGTCTATGCGCTTGAAGCGATAGGGCTCATTCTCTGCCATTTGGGTATAGAAATCCCGCACTCTTTGCAAATAGACTACGCCTTTGCTCTCTAAGCGGTCGCTTTCTCCTCTTTTATCCAGTCTTTCCACTGTGACTTCCACGGGAATATCCAGCCAAATAGTCAAGTGAGGCTTAATATCGGCAATGGCCAAGTGATTGACTGCCTGGATAAATTCTTTTTGCATACCGGCTGCCCCTTGGAAGGCAATGCTGGAATCTACAAAACGATCGGAAACAACGAAATGCCCTTCAGTCAAAGCAGGTTTGATAACTTGCATGACATGCTGGGCTCGATCAGCGGCAAAAAGAAAGACTTCTGTGGAAGGATAAATATCCAACTCTTTGCGCTTTAAAACCAAATGACTTATTTCTTTACCGACTACGGTTCCGCCGGGCTCTTGAGTGACTATGACTTTGTCGGCACCCAAACTATAGAGATTCTTTTGCAAATACTTGATTTGTGTCGTTTTTCCACTGGCATCGATGCCCTCTAAGGTGATTAAAGGCATGGTTATTCTCCTTTCCTCATGGGAAGTTTATCTTTAGGCAAGTCTTTTAATCAACTTAAACCAAAATGAACCACAAACTCCTTGGTCGTGACGTATAGATTAGCTTTA